>NZ_CP017813.1:671448-1007172 GCF_001900245.1 Mycoplasmopsis pullorum
CAACTAAAACTAAGATGTTTTCGCCAATTGAGATTGATTTTAATGCTCAACCAAACACTAAAGCTAACCAAATTGATTTAGGTTATCCAGGTACTTTACCACTAATTAATAAGCAAGCTGTTAAAAATGGAGTAGCTTTAGCAAAAGCTCTGCAAATGGAAATTGATGACGAATTACATTTTGATCGTAAAAATTATTTTTACACTGATTTACCAAAAGGTTACCAAATCACTCAGTTTTACAGACCTATTGGTAAAAATGGTCAAATCCAAATTACTCTTGAAAACGGTCAAAATAAATTAATTGACATCGAAAGAATTCATTTAGAAGAAGATACAGCCAGACAGCATCATGTTGGTGATGTAACTGAATTAGACTATAATCGTGCTGGTGTACCACTTATTGAAATTGTTACTTATCCAGTCATGAGAAGTGCTGAAGAAGCAGCTTTATATGTCGACGCAATTCGTCAAACAGTTTTAGCTTTAGGTATTTCGAATGCAAAATTAGAACAAGGTTCATTACGTGCGGATGTTAATATTTCACTACGTCCTTATGGTTATAAAAAATTTGGTACCAAAGTAGAAATTAAAAACTTAAATTCATTAAGTAATATTAAAAAAGCGATTGAAAAAGAAATTGATATTCAATATGCTAAAATCATGAAAAATGAACCAATTTTACAACAAACTAAACGTTTTGATGATTCGTTAATGGATGTAGTGGTAATGAGAACAAAAACTGGAGAAGTTGATTATAAATACTTTCCAGAACCAAACATTCCTTTTATTAAACTAAGTAAAGAATTTATTGATAGTGTTCAATTACCTGAATTACCATGAGATAAAAAAATCAGATACGAGTCAGAAAATATCAATAATATTTACATTCAAAGTTTGGTTAATGACTTGCAATTAGCACAATTTTTTGACAGTATAATTTATAGTGATCGCGACAAATTGTCAAAAGTCTTCTTTGCTGAAGTTGTTTCTTTAGCAAACGCTCAAAACGTAAAAGCTTATGAATTAGGAATAAAAGCAGAAAATATTGCACAAGCGATGCAACTTTTAGATTCAGAAATCATATCTGGTAAATCACTCAAAAAACTTGTACCTTTATTAGTACAATTCAACGGTGATATTAACAAGTTACTAGATGAACATCAATTAAAACAAATTATTGACAAGAACGTAATTGAATCAATTTTATCTGAAATTATTAGCGAAAACGAAGCAACAATTACACAACAATTGGATCGTCCAGAGCGTGTGCTTAAAATGATTTTAGGTGCTGCTATGAAAAAAACTGGTGGACAAATTTCTCCAACATTATCTGATGAAATTGCTAAAGATCTTCTCAAGAGAAAATTTTCGATTTAGGAAACTTCAAAAAAGTTTTCAGTCCCCAATTACTCAATATAAAATTGGATTTAAAAAGACTAAATTAGTAAATAACATAATTTGATCGTCACGATTTGAATTTAATTTTGTTGAATTTATTATTAAAAAAATCATTTGATTCATCTTACACATTACAATGTTACGCGAGTTTCTGAATAATAGTAAAAAAGCAAATGAAATGATTAATCGCATCTACAAAAAATTCATTTCGAAAAACTTTTATTTTATTTATATTTCAACTAGTTTTTACTTTCTAGTTTCATTTGTTCCAATTGTAATTTTTGTCTATTTTTTTCTCTGATTAATTTCTTTTAATACCTATAATTTTAAAGATTTTTTTATTGAAAGTATTCTAGCTCGTATCATCCCAAATATCAGTCGTACAATTCAGGAATTTAAAGAAAATAATACTGGTACTGGTGGTGCTTGAATTGTTCTTTTACTACTATCAACATTATGAATTAGTAGCAGTGGATATAGTAATTTTATAACAGCTCAAAATCACATTTACAATCATAAAAACTCAGTGGTTTCGAAAATTACTTATCGAATTAAAGGTTTTTTTGCTGTTTTTGGAATAGGACTTTATATTTCTTTTTTTGTTATTATTACTTTTTTAATTGCTAGTGCTGCTAAATTGTTGATTACCGAAAATGAAATTAAAGTTTTAAATCATAGCCTTTTAGCGACCGTTTTTTTTGTTGTAATGCTGTTTATTTTTCTTTATTTTGGAATTTTTGCACTCCTTAGATTTACACCAAGCTTCGCAATTAAATGACGTCAAATCAACTCGGGAATTGTGGTTTCATGTATTCCGATTTGAATTTTAATTAGTATGTTCGGTTGAATCAGTTATAAATTCATTAACTACAACAAATATGGTTCACTTGGTATTTTTATGTACTTATCTCTTTTTGTGAGTTTATTATCATACTTTCTATTTTTAGGAATTATAGTTAATGAGTCGTATTATAAATTATTTGTTTCGCAACGAACCTTTCCAAAACGACGAAAATTCAAATTTTAATCAAATGCAATTTAGGTTGCATTTTTTTTGTTTTAAATGTGTAAAAAATTTCATTAAAAATTTGAATATAAACAAAAACTTGTCTTTAAAACCACATTTTTAGTTTATTAATGTCATTAAAATGTATTTAAAACATAAAATAATATAATTAATTTATGAAGAAGAGCAAATTTTTTATTTTGACAAATTTATCAGTTTTACCATTTATTGCTACAGCGGCAGCATGTGATTATAAGAGTGAAGCGATAAAACCTACAGAACCTGTTAATGGTCAAGGTGATAATAATAAAGAAACACCAGAACAACCTAAAGACAATCAAACACCTCCAACAACTGACAATCCTAAAAACGATGGAAGCAAAGAACAACCTAAGGAAAATAGTGGAGATAAGGAAAAAACTCCCGAAGGACCTAAAGAAGAAACACCAAAAGAAGATAATACACCTTCAAACCCTACTGATGAAAAACCAACTACACCAGTAGATAATGCTTCTGATAAAAGTGAAGAACCAAAAACAACTATTCAAAAAGATAAAAACAATGTTTTTGAATTAGTTGATGAAGATAAAGTTATCAAATTCATTAATGATGAATTAGGAAATAGTAATATTTCATTAGAGAGAACGTTATTTTTAGGTTCAAATAAATCGTTAAGTTTTGATAATTTTTCAAATGTTTTCAAAATCCGTGATGAATGAACAAGTGAAGAAATTAAATTTAAAAAAGGATTTAATAGAGTTAGATTAAATGTAATAATTGAACGTAAAAAAATAACAATTGTATATTCTTTTACAGACGATTCAAAAGAATACTCACAAGTTTTTGAAATTAAGAATCCATGAGTTGAATCAACTATTGAAAGCTCTAATAATAATTCAAATACTCCAACTCCAATTGAAAACTCAAACAAACCAGTTGAAGAACCTAATAATACATCAAATGAAAATTCAGACGCTGATGAAATCAATGGTGAAGAGATTTTAATAGAAGATGGATCTACATTAGAAGTGCTTAAAGCTGAAGTTGATTTTGCAAAATCTAAAAATTGAGACACAATTAGACTCTATATCGATGAAGAAGAAACATATTTCATTAATGGAAATAGCAAATCTCCAAAAAGAATTGGTTTAATTAAACCTGGTATTCAACTTGAAAAATTAACAGTTAAAAGTGCTGGAAGTAAAAAATATATAACAGCTACATACACTGATAATTCTGTAACATTAAACTATACTTATAATAATGTTGAATATAGTCAGGGATTTGGTTGAGGTAAGATTGATCAACCATCTGAAGAACCTGTTGTAGTCGATGAAAATAGTTCAGATTCTAACACTAATGGCACAGATCCATCAGAAGCATTTGATGCAACCAATTTATTTATAGTAGCAAATGAAGATAATTTAAAAGAAACTATTGCTAAGGCTAAAAAATATCCAAATATACGTGCATTTTTACAACCCCAAACTGAAAAATTCTTATACAGTAAGAAGGAAATTTTCACTCTTAAACCAGGTGCAGATTCCTCAAAATTAGAATTGGAGTCAAGCGGAAGCAGTCAATATATTCAGTTTAATTTCAAAAATGGAAATAAATACGATCTCGAAGGTGCGTATAACTATGATGGAAAAAGATATATTCAACGTATTTATTTAGGTGAAGGTCCAAGAGTAAATACAAATAATGAAAATCAACCAAGTGATGTTTCAGGTACGTCGAATACAACCGGCGGAACTTCAACATCAAACAATCCGAATAACTCAGGAACTACTTCAGATAATAGTGGTACACCAGTTGATTTATCAATTTCAAATTCAACACACTATGAAGCTAATTCATATTATAGTTCTCTTCAAGGTAAAAGAGGTAAAGAATTATTAGAGTCTTTATATGCACTTCAAAAAAGCAAAACATCACGTATTGGTTCTTATGCTTCATTATACGATATCTATACAAGATCATTTATAGACAAATATAGTGAAAATGATGGTACTATTTGAGATATTTATAGCGAAAACCCTAGTGGACCAGATCCTTATTATTACACATTTGAAAAACGAGTTGGTGGAGGAGGTTCAGGTAAATCAGGTAAAAATGAAGGTACTGGATTTAACCGTGAACACGTAATACCTCAATCATGATTCGGAAAAGTGTCTCCAACTGTCAGTGATGCTCACTTTATTTGACCTACTGATGCTAAAGTAAATGAGAGACGTGGTAATTTACCACACTTTAATGTTTCTAATCCGTCTTGAACATCACAAAACGGTACAAAAGTTGGTGGCGGATACTCTGAACCAATCGATTTCTTTAAAGGTGATGTTGCTAGAGCTTACTTCTACTTCCAAGCGACACATAGAAATGGAATGGCAACAGATAACGGTAGAAAAGTATTTACCGGAGTCTTTCCATATTTCACAGATCAATTCTTAAATGAATATTTAAGTTGATCGAATAACGATCCAGTTGACTTAAGTGAAGTCGATCGAAATAACGCAATTGATAATTATTATGGCGGATTAAGAAATCCATTTATCGATTATCCAAATTTACCTAACCTAATTTGAGGTGATGGAAGTGAAACATTTAATGATCAAGGTATTTTGGTCAGAAATTAATACAAAAACACCACTAGTAAAAGTGGTGTTTTCTTATCCTATTCAAAGCTGCTAGTGTATAAGTTATAATAAAAACCTTTTTGCTCGATTAGTTCCTGATGGTTACCAATTTCAATGATGTTACCATCTTTGATAACCAATATTTTGTCGACATTTTTTATTGTACTTAAACGGTGAGCAATAATAAAGCAGGTTTTGTTTTCCATTAATTTATCTAATGATCTTTGAATAATTTTTTCCGTGATTGAATCGATATTTGAAGTTGCTTCATCCAGAATTAAAATTGGACGATTAGCTAAAAGAGCTCGAGTAATTGATAAAATTTGTTTTTGACCTTGTGAAAACTCGTTACCACCATTTTCAATCATAGTGTCATATGAATTTGGCAATAAATTTATAAAGTGGTCCGCTTGGGTTAAGTGAGCGACATCTTTTATTTGTTCAGTAGTTAACTTTGGATTCGATACTAAAAAGTTGTTCATGATAGTGTCATTTAGTAAGAATGAATCTTGTGAGACGATTGAGATATTATCACGTAGATTATTTGAATCAATATTTTTTAATTCAAGTCCATCCACTGTGATGCTACCTTGCTGATAATTGTAAAATTTATTAATTAAATTAATAATTGTTGTTTTACCTGAACCGGTTGGTCCGACCAATGCGATTTTTTCCCCTGGTTTAACAGTGAAATTAGCATTTTTCAATTGTCAAGTTGGTGACTCAGGTAAGTATTTGAAATAAACATCTTTAAATTCAATTTCACCACGAACATTAGTTAATTTTAAGTGCTCAAGTTCTTTAGTCGAATCGTTTGGTAAGTGAATAATTTTAAAAATCCGATAAGTTGAAGCAAAACCTACTTGAATACTAAAGTTAGTAGAAAGCAAGTTTTGGAATGGACCAATGAAGTTTCAATTTAAGAAAATGTATGTAACGATTGTCCCGGATGTTGCGTATCCATGCTGATCTAAACCAAAAGCTTTGATTCCGTACATTGGGACTTTGTTTAAGTAAAATGAAATTGAAATTATGATAATAAGTAATTGAACGGTATATGCTACCATCCCAAATCACGGTTCACTGCTGCGTGCAACAGTGTCCCCTTTAAATGCGATTAATTTTATATTTCTGGTAATAACTTTTAAATTGTCAAAAATAAAGTCTCTACGATCAAAAGCATTCATAATTTTGATATTATGTAATATTTCTTCAACGTATCCATTTAATTCACCAAATAGGTTTTGTACACGCACAAAGTGCGGTTGAGCACGTTTAATAACCAAAATTGAAACACTAAATAATCCCAAAGCTACTGGGACAATAATTACAGTCAGAACCGACGAAACTAACATCATCGTTATAACTGATAATAAGATATTAAAAAAGTTATAAAAGAAATTATTAATTGTGTTGAAAATTGTATTACCAACATTATTAATATCATTGATCAAAGTCGAAATTAAATCGCCAGCTTTTTTCTGATCATAGTATGAAATAGGCATATTTAGCAATTTTTCCATTGCTTCTTTTCGCATTTTTGCAGCACTATTAAATGACAAGCGGACGTAAATTACACTTTCGGAGTATCTGAGCGCACCGTATAAAATAAAGGATAGGATAAAGATTGCAATGTCAATACTAAATTTGGTTAAATTGAAATTTGCTCCTGAATCACTTTGGATGATTAAGTCAAAGTGTTCACGGAAAATATAACCGACATAAAAACTTCCAACAACATAAAATAAAGCATTTAAAAATGAGAATAATAAACCAACTAGAAAAAGTTTTTTTTGATATTTTAAATAACTAATTAACCTAAAGAAAACGCTAACTGATGAAAAATCTGAGTTAGATTTTGGTTTTTCTTTGATTTTTTTTCTTAATATTTTTGCTTTTTTGATCATTTTAATCCTTTATTTATCTAGGTCTAATTGGTTTAAATAAATTTCTTTATATCAATCATTCGATTCAATTAATTGCTCGTGCGAACCTAAACCCGTTATTTTTCCTTTTTCTAAAACCATAATTTGGTCAGCGTGTTTAATTGAATTGATTTTTTGACTAATAATAATTGTTGTCGCGTTGTATTTTTTAATATTTGACAATAATCTTTTGGTTGTAATGTTATCTAAAGCAGAAGTTGAGTCATCTAAGATTAGAATTTTTGGTTTTAATAATAAGGTACGAGCAATTGAAAGTCTTTGTTTTTGACCACCAGAAAGATTTTTACCTCTTTGTTCAATTTTGTGATCAATTTTATCTTCAAATGTACGGACAAAATCAATTGCACATGAATTTTCTAATGATTCTTTAATTTCATTTTCGTTTGCATCTTGTTTAGCAAACAATAAATTACTCTTAATTGTACCGCTATACAACATTGGTTCTTGATAAACAATACCAACATTTTGACGCAAACTTTTGGTTTGAATATTTTGTAAATCGATGTCATTAATTAAAATTTGACCATCATTATATTTATAGTTATTCATTATTAAATTTACTAAAGTTGACTTTCCCGAACCAGTTGGACCAATAATCCCCAATGTTTGTCTTGGTTTTAAATCAAAATTAATATTTTCAAGTACGAATTCTGGTGATTCAGAGTAGAATTTGAAGTTTAAATTTTTAACTTTAATTCCTAAAGCATCGTTATTTTGACTCAAATCAATTCCATTAGTGATTTCTAAATCTTCAATTTGTCAATTTAAAACTTCTAAAATTCTTCGACATGAAACCCTTGCTCTAAAAATAACTCCAAGGAACATACTTAATAAAAGAATTCCAAAAGAAATATTGAACATATATTCAATAAACACGTTAACGTTAGTTAAAAAGTTAGTATCAATAACACCACTACGCACTTTTTGCGAAGCGATTATATAAATAAAAGCGACGACTATGTTTATTAAGCTAAAGAACAATGGATTTCCAAGTGAGAATAAGTTGTTAGTTTTGATTTGAATTTTTAATCATTTATCATTTACTTCATTAAATTTATTTGATTGCTTTTCGTATAAATTAAAACTTTTAATCAAACGAGCACCTAAAATGTTTTCGTCAGCCACTTTAGTTAAATTATCGATTACTTTTTGATTTTCTTCCATTAATGGCATGCTTTTTTTAATAATAAGATATACCACAAAGCTCATGAGTGGAATAATAAAAAAGATGCTTAATGATAAGGATAAATCTGTTAAAAGCGAAAAGACAATTCCACCAACAATTAAAAGTGGTGCTCTAATTAATGTACTAGTTGCCCCGGTGATGAATTCCCAGAATACAGCAACATCATTTGAAACTCTGGTTATTAAACTTTCATGAGTAAGTGTACCAAGATCCTTCAAACTCATTCTTTGGATTTTTTGAAATGTTCTATTTCTAAAAAATTCACTACTTTTTTCACCTGCTCAAGTAGTAATGACCACACCAGAAAGTGATGTTATGACAGCAAGCAAAATCAGGATAATTACCGTAATAATTAATTTTTTAAAAATTACACTTTTAACACCTTGAAAAATAATGAATGTATTAAAAATTGAAATGTCAATTATTTTTTGTGGATCTTTTTCAAGCAAAATCTTTAAAAATTGACTAATAAAAAGAGGTAAAATCAAACTAATTATTACGTTAAAAAAGATTACAACGACTCCGAAATAAAATTGATATTTTATGTCTTTTGGTAACAATTTAAACATCTTAATCATAGCTACTCCTAAAATTGATTTATATTATAGCATATTTAATGTTCTAAATTGATTTAGTCTTGTGATTTTAATCACTATAAGCATGTATTATAGGTCAAATTTGTAGTTAAAAAAATTTACAAAATAACAGCATTTTTTTTCTTTTTGTATATAATTTTTTTCATGACTAAACAGATAAGAAAAGAAATCGGATTAAAAATAAAAAATATACTGTTTTTGTTTTGCGATGTTGAATATCCAACATTGGATTTTCTTACTGAAGAATACTCACAAAATCTTTTCGATTGCGTCTCCCTGTAGTTAGGCTGATTTTTAATCAGTTTTAACCAAAATTTTATTAAATATAAGGAGATAAATTGAAAAATTCAAAAAAAGAAAATAATACAATTATTGAATTAATTGAAATAGTTAAAGAATTTGAAGACAAAGTTGTTTTAAACAATGTTGATTTAAAAATTAATAAAGGTGAATTTGTTACTCTTTTAGGACCTAGTGGATCAGGAAAAACTACAATTTTAAGATTATTAGGTGGTTTTGAGTGAGCGACTCGTGGAGAAATTAAATTTAACAACTTAGATATTAAAGATTTATCTGCACACAAGAGAAATGTTTCAACAATTTTCCAAGATTATGCTTTATTTCCTCACTTAAATGTTGAAGGTAATATTCGTTATGGTCTTAAATTAAAAAGAGTACCAAGAGAAACAATTAACCAAAAATACATTCATCTATTGGAGAAAAAGAAACTTCAATGAACAGCTTTAGCAAATAAAAAAATGGCTCAATTAGATGAGAAACAACAAAAATTTGAAGCTGAATTAGAAAATTTAAAACCAACTACACACCAATATAAAAAACGTCAGGACTGACTTGATGATTCTGACTTTAAATACTCATATTGAGAAAATTATGTAAATCAAAAAGTCCAAGCATTTGAAAATAAGCACTTTAAGCGAAAAATGACCAACCAAGAAATGGATGAAAAAATTGCTAAAATGATTGAGCTTGTTGGTCTTAAAGGAAATGAAAATAAAGCAATTAACCAACTTTCAGGTGGTATGAAGCAAAGAGTTGCTTTAGCTCGTTCTTTAGTTATTGAACCTGAGATTCTTTTATTAGATGAACCACTTTCTGCTCTGGATGCTAAAATTAGACAAAAAATGCAAGTTTTATTAAGAAGCATTCAACAAGAATTAGGTTTAACATTTATTTTTGTTACTCACGACCAAAGTGAAGCGTTAGAATTATCTGACCGGATTGCTGTTGTGCGTGGTGGACAAATTGAACAATATGACACACCAAAAAACATTTACGATTATCCAATAAATAAATGAGTCGCATCATTTATTGGTGAATCAAACATTTTCAATGCACATTTTAAAGGTGATAATAAAGTTAAGATTTTTGATAAAGAATTCAAAACAGTCCACACTAGTGATGAATTTGAAAAAAATCAAGAAGTTGATGCTTTAATTAGACCTGAAGATATTGATATTACCAATAATTCAAAAAACAAGGATGCACTTATTGGTACAATCAAAAATATGTCATATCGTGGTAGCTATTTCTACTTAGATGTTGAGTTAGAAAATGATGTAATTATGCATGTGGAAACACCTAAAAAATTCGAAATTGGTGAAACAGTTTATTTATCGTGAACAATTGACTCTATTCATTTAATGAAAAAAGATGCTAAGTGAGATTACGAAACAAATGTTTTCAAGAATTAGCTTATTTTTAAGTTCGAATAAGAAAATTTATTTAATTGTTCCGTATTTACTAATTGCACTTTTACTGATTATTTTACCAATTATTTTAATCATCTTTAATGCACTAAAACCACTACCAAACAGCTCTGGAAATGGATATAATGATAACTGAATTTTACTTAAAGAACCAGCAACATGAAATATCATTTTACGTTCATTACGTGTTGGTGTTGCTGCTTCGATTTTATGTTTATTAATCGGTTTTCCATATGCTTATTTTGTTAGTTCAAGCAAATCAAAAATTTTTCAAATTTACTCAATGAGCTTAATTTTAAGTCCGTTAGCTATTTTTACAATTGCTAGAATTTATTCACTAAGAATTTTATTTGTTAACTTAGTTTCGGACTCAAACTCATTAAATAACGAATTATTTTTAATTGTAGGTTTAATGTACTTAAACTTACCTTTGATGGTTATGCCAATCTATAGTGTCTTAAAAGATATGCCTAAAAATATTATCGAAGCTTCCAATGATATGGGGTACAATACATTCCAAACAGTTTTTAAAGTAATTGTCCCTTATTCGACAAAAGCTATTTTAAGTGGTTTTGGGATGATTTTTCTAAGTAGTGCCACAACATTCGTAGTTTCAGCAAAGTTACTACCAAATGGTACACAAAACCAATTAATTGGGGACTTAATTAACATTACAATTAATCCCGGAAATAAATACGATTTAGCAAAAGGATCATCACTTGTTTTAGTGGTTTCTGCTATTTTTATTAGTATTTATAGTTTCATTTTATTGATGCCAAGGCTAATTTTCAAACTTAAAAAAGGAGCACATTATGAGTAGAATTGCAAACTTTTTTAAGAAAATCTACATTTACATTATCCTTGCTTTTGTGTACATTCCGCTTTTAGCAGGGACTGTATTTTCATTTAATCAAACTTCAAAAAAAGGGACATTCACAACTACATTTAACCGTCCTACTTGAAATAACTGATTACACCTATTTGATTCAGAGCGTGATGTTGCACTAGTTAACTCAATTATTATTGCGATTGTTACTTCGGTTATAGTAATCGCAATTAGCTTAATTACAGTCTGATCAATCTACCGTCAAAGACAAAAAACCATTAAGGGGACAGTTACAGCTACTTCAAATATCCCACTTATCAATCCGGACAATATCACTGCGATTGGGCTTGTTTTGGTTTTCGCAATCTTTTTTGGGATTATTAGTTCCGACTCTGAGGGGTTATGACGTGTAATTGTAGCTCACACAGTTATGACCTTACCATATGGAATTTCGTTAATGCTACCACGTAGCGAAAAATTTAATAACAACCTGCTTGAAGCATCACAGGATCTGGGATACTCTGTGGTACGTTCATGATTTAAAACTTACTTTATTTACATGTTACCTTCGATTATTATGACTTTTGTGGTTTCAACCGTTTTAAGTTTTGATGATTTTATTATTACTAGAACAGTTTCAAACACATCGACAATTGGACTTAAATTATATGAAGGTGCATTCGAATCTTGAGCTCTTGTTTTAGGGACTATTTTGTTATTTATTTCGTTATTAGGAAATATTATTTATGTATTTTCAAAACGTAAAAACCTTGTAGAAAGCGATAAAAATAAAAAACAAAGTATTTTTAAGAAACTATTTAAAAAGGTCAAAATTGGCAAAGATTCGTAAAAGCAAGTTATTTAAATTAGCTTTCTATCTAGGTGGTATCGCTTTAGCAGGTACTATTTTAGGTACTACTTTAACACTAAAAAGTCAAAAGAAATTTAAACCAAATTTTTACAATTATAAAGCATCGATGTCACACCGTTTAATTGATAGTCTCGCACAAACATTCAACTACAAACAATTTAATGAAATTACTGAATTTACAACATCAATTATTAATAATAAAGCTGTGGCCGGAATTGGGACAGATTACTTAGCGGTGTCCCTAATCAAACAAAATTTATTGAAAAAAATTGATTATGCTTCTTTATTAAATATTCCTGATTTAGACGAAAAAGACTATGAAGAAGCTTTAAAAGTTATTTTAACTAAAGAGACTTGAGAACATTTGAAATCTTATGATGAGTATTTAACCACTGATATTAACGGCGAAAAATTCGATAAACCAAGACATTTATGAGAATATTTCATGCCTTATTTTAATCAAGATGCGGTTATTGCTTATAATGTCTCGAAAGTTGAAATAGATCAAAAATATCGAATTATAGATGAAGAAACAGGTGAATCTATTAATGAAATAGACTTTGAAAGATTAAACGAATCTGAAGAATATCAAGATTCCGCTTATAAATTAATCAATATTCTAAAAATATTAAACGAATCAGGTTATAAATATTGAAATATAACTGATGCAATTCGGGACAATATGCTTTATGGTTCAACTTACGATTTTAATTTAGATACACACGTAAGAACCGACAGTGAATTTACTGGTTCAGTTAATGATGAATCGTATGTAAGATTAATCAAAAACTTCAAACAATTAATTAAAGATGGTACTGGTTTTGGTGTTGAAAATACATCAAGAATTAACTTTATTGGCGATGGTTTAAATATTGTCAATAACTTAATTAATCCAGTTGAACGCGACACCAAAGCGCATGCAGCAATCATTTATAATGGTGATGGAATTGATGCATATTACTCAAGTGATAATTATGCTGATGTTGAAGATGGTAGTGCCATACGTTTTGTCAAACCAGAAAAAAATCTCTTTTTAGTTGATGGATACGTACAAAGTTCTTCAATTTCAGATGAAAATGCAAAAATTTATAATCAAGCAATGGCACAAACAGCTTATCAAAATGCTAATGTTGCTTATTTACAGTATCGTGAGTTAAAGAAAATACATCCTGATTGAGAATTTGAAAAACTTCGTAAAGCAGCAATTATCAAAGGACAACAAAAATATTTTACAGACTGACAAACTCCAAAATTAGAAGAATTATTTAGTGAAGATTTTGCTGAAAATAAAACTTCAGAATATGTAGAATATTTAGTTCAACAAATTAATTGTCCTGAATTATTTGAATTAAGTCTTGATTCAGAAAATGAATATCATAATTTTTATGCGGATATTGTACAAAAATATCAAAGTCAAAACGAACCACAAATTTTACAAAATTTTGCAACTACAAATTTAACAATTGAAGATTTTAAAAATGATGTTTTAAGTAAATTCAACAATCATGATTTAGTTTGAAATTACTTATATGTGAAAGCTTTAAGTTCTTATTTAGAAGAGAATGAAATTAAAACGGAACATAATTGAATTTCAGAAATTGTTAAAAATTCAGAATTTGATTCTTCAAAATTAAATCTTTGAGTACTTGATTTACTTGCTTGAAGTGATTTAGCTTTTGATCCTGAAGAAGAATCTGATTCTTATAAAGAAAAATTATTCAATACTGACTATTTAAATATTAATAACTTTGAATATATTAATTATTCATTACCAATCGCTTTAGATAATTTATTTATCTATAAAAATTACTTTTTTGATGGTGATGGTCAAGATGATGTTATAGCTCAAGAGTTGTATAAAATTGCAAATACTGAAAAAATTACTCATAAAGAAATCGATCCAGTAAGCAATGATTTAAATAGCAAAATTACCTTAGAATACTATAAACAAATGAAATCATAATTAGGAACGGATGAAAAATAAATCAATATTTAAAAACATATCAAAAAAGATTTATATTCCATGTTTCGCAGTATTAGGTGTTGGTGTGGTTCTTGTGTCCACAGTTGCATATAAACTGACACATAAATATAAACCGAATTTTTACAACTATAAATCATATATTTCACAAAATAACATGAAAGAAATTTCAAAAACAATTGATTATAAGCAGTTTTTTGAAATTAACGATTTTACAAATGCTATTGTTAATAATCGTACAATCGGTGGAATTGGTAGTGACTTTCAGGTTACGAGTTTAATTAAAAAAGGTTATTTAAAACCTTTAGATTTTGAAAAGATTTTCAAATTGGACTATAAAATAAATTCAAAAGAAGAATTAAAACAAACACTTAAAAGTGTTTACTCACCTGTAGTTTGAAAACATTTAGAATCATATGATCACATGCTCGAAACCAATTGAAGAGGGGAAGACTTACGTGATTCAAATGGTGAAAAAGTACACTTATGAGAGTATTTTTTACCTTACTATGTTCAAGATGCTACTATTGTGTGAAATCCTACAAAAATCCAAAATTCATTTGATTCAATCAGTGATGAAGAATTAGATACCAATTTAGCAGGAATCGATCAATTTAGTGGTCTAAGTGATCCACATTCGATTTTTAATATTTTAAATACATTGAAAAATAAAGGTGTAACGAATTTCTCATTCACTGATGCTTTGCGTGATAATTTACTTTATGGTAGTTCATTTATTTCGACCGGCGAAATTGATGCGAATAAAAAACCAATTATCACTGACGAATATTTTGAAGGTACCGTTTTAGGTGAGCGGGACAATCAAAATGAAAGTGAACGTTATAACCTTAATTGATACTACAAAAACTTAATTAAAGATTTTAGTAACTTAATCTTAGATAGTACCGGATATAAAGTTACTAACTCAAATAATATTAATTTTACAGCTGATGGTCTGGAACTATTGACTAAAATCATTTCCCCAGGGAATGGTGAAAAACAATATCAAGCCGGTCTTTTATATAATGGTGATGCTTTGGATGCTTATTATTCCGAAGATAACTTTGAAGATGTCCCAGAGGGAACAATTAAGTATCTTAAACCATCAAAAAATGTTCTTTTAGTTGATGGTGTGATAATGATGAAAGATTTAAGTAAAAACACCGAAGAAATTTTTGCTAATACAGTTTCGAACATTTTCTACAAGAATTCTGGAAAAATACCAAATATCATGAAAAAGAATGGTTGAAATTTTAATGATTCAGAAGCTAAAAGAATAGAGTATCAAAAAGCAGCAATTAGAGAATATGGTGCACAAGTGCATTTAGACTTTCTAGAAAATGAAATTAATAATTCTAAATTTCAAGATTATGATCCAGAACTGAAAGAATCCTTCTTAAAACAAATGAAGCAAGATTATTCAATGATTTATTCATATGAAAATCCATTTGCTCTTTCAGTTTTAGAAAATGATAAATACTATCAATTTGCAAAATCAGTCTTTGCTATCGAAGAAAAAAATGATTTAGCCAGATATTTATCATTTATTCGCATTTCAGATAATTTCGAGAGTGAAGAATTAGCTTCAAAATACTCAAATTTAGAGAATTTTGATTTTATTAACTATACTCCGACAAATAATTTTGAATATGAATTAATTTATAACAATTATTTTGTTGATACTGAAACTTATGAAGTCAACACTGATGCTCAAACAATTTACAAGATCGATTTTGAAAAAGATCAAACTAATGAGTATTACGAGCATAAATCAATTCAACCAATTAGTGATGATTTATTATCTAAAGTATCGAATTATTACTACAATAGTACAAAAAGCTAAATAAAAAAAGTGGATATTTTCCATTTTTTTAATTTATTGATGCAACTTTTGTTAAAAAATTGATAATTCGATAAAAAAATATATCATTAATAATATGAATAGAACACAATATATCAAAACTAAAGAAAGCACACTTGTTAAACCATTTATCTGCATAAATGGAAATTTAACTAATACTGACCAATCAATTTTAGACTACATTAATAGTTTTAGCGGTGAATATTTTGACCTAAGTCAAAAAGAATTAGCTATCAAATCAAACACTAGTGAAGGTGGTGTAAGTCGTTTCGTACATAAAATTGGTTTTAAGCATTATCGTGAATTTTTAGCTCACTTAAATTCTGTCATTCGTGATTTTTATAAAGATTATTTTAATGAGCAATTTAAAAACTCAAACATGAAGCATAAAAATATCTTACTTTCGCATAAATATGCAATTGATAATATTTTAAACGGTCAAGAACATTGAGAGATCGACAAATTTGCTGAAATTATCCAACAATCTCGAAATGTGTACATTTTAGGTTTAGGTTCAAGTCAAAAATACGCTCAAGAATTACACGCCAATTTAATTAAAATTGGAATTTCGAGTGTTGCATGTCAAGATTTTCACGTATTTTTACCAATTTTAGGTAACTTAAATGAAAATGACACATTATTTGTTATTTCAAATAAATTAGAAAACATGGAAATCGACTTTTCAATTAAATTAGCAAATTCAAAACGCGCTAAAGTTTTAGTGGTCACTTCAAATAATTTTATTCGTCCCCAATACAGGGTTAACCATAAAATTGTTTATGCAAACATTCATGATACTGATAAAGATGTACCTATTTCATCAAAAATTTCACAAGCAGTTGTGATTGATTTAGTTTTTGATGCACTCATTAAAAATTATCCTCAAAATCGTCAAAAACTTGCTAACACAAAACAAGTTTTAGATATATGATATAACAGAAGATTTTAATTTAAAATGGAGAATATGAAAATGTGAAAAATTTTCAATTTTCCATTTTTTATTTAAAGAAAAATTACCGGATTTGACATTCCACATTCAAGTTAATTGCTCATAGGAGTACAAATTTTAATATAATATTAAAAGAATCCAAACTTGATAGAAATATTCTTTAAATAATTTTTAGAAATTTTTAAATTGAAATTAGAAAGATGTTTCTATTTTTTCACACAATTATAAGGAGAAAGCTGTGATTAAAAATACAAAATACGACTCTCCTGAGTATCTAAAAACAATAGATGCTTGATGAAGAGCTGCAAATTACATTTCTGTAGGACAAATGTACCTTAGAAATAATCCGTTACTTTTAACACCTTTAACAAAGGACGATGTTAAAATATACCCTATTGGTCACTGGGGTACAATTGCGGGACAAAACTTTGTGTACGCACACTTAAATCGTGTAATTAATAAATATGATTTAAACATGTTTTACATCGAAGGTCCAGGACACGGTGGACAAGTTATGATCGCTAATTCATATTTAGATGGTAGCTATTCAGAACTGTTCCCTAAAGCTTCAGAAGACATTCCTGGTCTAACTTATTTATTTAAAAACTTCTCTTATCCTGGTGGTACAGCTTCACATGCTGCGCCAGAAACTCCAGGTTCGATTCACGAGGGAGGAGAGTTAGGTTATTCAATTTCACACGCAACTGGGGCAATTTTAGATAATCCTAATGTTATTGCTGCAACAGTTGTTGGGGACGGTGAAGCTGAAACTGGGGCTCTTGCAACTAGCTGATTCTCAAACGTATTCATTAATCCTGTTACTGACGGAGCAGTTTTACCAATTCTTTACTTAAATGGTGGAAAAATATCAAATCCAACTATTTTAGCTCGTAAAACTAATGAAGAATTAGAAATGTTCTTTAAAGGATTAGGATGAGATCCTATTTTTGTTGAAGGGGAAGATCCTGAAAAATTACATCCAATTATGGCTCAAAAATTGGATGAGGCGATTGAAAAGATTTTATCAATTTGAGCTGAAGCACGTAAAAAATCAGCTGATGAAGCAACAAGACCTAATTGACCAGTTATTATTTATCGCACACCTAAAGGTTGAACAGGTCCACAAGAATGAAACCACGAACAAATTGTCGGAAGTTTCAGAGCTCACCAAGTTCCAATCCCAGTTAGCGCTAAAGCAATGCAACATGTTGATGCTCTTGAACAATGACTACGTTCATATCGTCCAGAAGAGTTATTCGAAACTAATGGAAAAGTTAAATCATACATTCGTGAAATAGCCCCTAAAGGTGACAAAAGAATGGCAATGAATCCAATTACAAATGGAGGAATTGATCCAAAAGAATTGGTTTTACCAAATTGAGAAGACTACACATTGAAATTAAGCCAACCTGGGGACACTAAAGCTCAAGATATGATTGAATTAGGTAAATACTTTGCTAAAGTAATTCAATTAAACCCAACTAACTTTAGAGTATTTGGACCAGATGAAACTAAATCAAACCGTCTATGAGATGTTTTAAAAGTGACAAAACGTCAATGACTTGAAAGAATCGATTCAAGATTAGATGAATCAATCGGACCTAGCGGAAGAATTATCGATTCACAATTATCAGAAAACCAAGCTGAAGGTTTCTTAGAAGGTTATGTTTTAACTGGAAGACACGGATTCTTTGCAAGTTATGAATCATTCTTAAGAGTTGTTGACTCAATGATTACACAACACTTTAAATGAATGAAAAAAGCAGCAAAAGTTGAATGAAGAAAAGATTATCCATCATTAAACTTAATCGCTACATCAACAGCATTCCAGCAAGACCACAACGGTTACACACACCAAGATCCAGGTATTTTAGGTCATTTGGCTGATAAAGATCCTAAATTTATTCGTGAATACTTACCTGCTGATACAAATACCTTATTAGCGGTGATGGACAAATCATTAAGAGAAAGAGAATTAATCAATTTAATTGTTGCATCTAAACAAGTTAGAGAACAATTCTATTCAATTGAAGAAGCTAAAGAATTAGTTGAAAAAGGTCTTAAAGCAATCGATTGAGCTTCAAATGTTTTATTAAACGAAGAACCTGATTTGGTTGTTGTTGCTTCAGGTACAGAACCTAACTTAGAAGCTTTAGCAGCTATTTCATACTTAAATAAACACTTCTCTGATCTTAAAATTAGATTTATTAATGTAGTTGATTTATTAAAATTACGTCATCCTTCAATTGATCCACGTGGATTAAGTGATGAAGAATTTGATGCATTATTCACAAAAGATAAACCAATTTTATTTGCTTTCCATGGATACGAAGCATTAATTCGTGACATTTTCTTTGCACGTCACAACCACAATTTATTAATTCATGGATACCGTGAACATGGAGACATTACTACTTCATTTGACATTCGTCAAATGTCAGAAATGGACCGTTTCCACATGGCACAAAGAGCAGCAAATGCTGTTTATGGTGACAAAGCTAAAGATTTCAGCGATTTAATGGATCAAAAACTTAAACAACACAAAGAATACATTCGTGAATACGGATACGACATGCCTGAAGTTGTTGATTGAAAATGAGAAAACATCAATAAATAATTTTCTTAATCTATTAAATTATCTCCATCGATTAACGATGGAGATTTTTTGTCGCTTACTATCCCAGTTACGGAGTTGGCTTCTTAAATTGTCGAGCAAAAAAATAAAACGAACACACCCTAAATCAGATTTTATCTCTTATTTATAGGTATATTCGTTTTGTTTTTGTAATTTCAAATTAATGATTATTCGCTTGATTTGTTATCTTCCCCGGCGGCGTTTTGAGATTCAATATTTTGTGTACTTTGTTGCTTGTTATTTAATTCTTCAATTCTACGTTTGATTGATTGATATAAATTAAGCAATTCTTGTTCATTTTCTTCTTGTGTTAAATGTGGTAAATAAGCAAAAGTCGATTGCAATTGAACAAATAAATCATCGTTTCTAATTTCTTTAGAAATCAAACTCTTACGTCCAAGTGAATTTCTAAATACGTAAAGCATAACATCGTATGCAATATCTTCGAGTAATTGTTCAAATTTCTTGGTACCTTCTTCGGTATAAATTTGGTAAGGATTTTTTTGTGAATATTGAACTAAATTAACATTCGAACGTAATTTATCCATTACGTTAATGTGGTTTTGTCATTTGCTATCCAACACACCAAGAATGATTCTACGTAATTCGGAATTAACATAAGTTTCATCCGAATTTTCGATTGCATTTGCTTTTCAATCTTCAAATGCTTTAATAACTTTTTCAGAAATATATTCTCATAAATCAGCTTCATGAATTGTTTTCATTTCTTCAAAATCAAATTCATATTTAATGATTTTTCCGATGTTTTCTTGTAAGAAATTATATAAAGCTTGATAATCAAAAGTATGATTGTGTAATTTGTAAATATCACTATTAACAATTGTTTTAATTGAAGAAATAATCATTCTCTCAACAATATAAGGAGTATCGTCAGATAGTAAAATTAAATCTCTTTGTGAATAAATTAAGTCTCTTTGTTGACGGATAACGTCATCATAATTTAAAACACTTTTTCTTGAATCGTAGTTAAAACCTTCGATTTTCTTTTGTGCATGATTGAAACCAAAAATTAAGTTTCGATTAGTAATTTCTTTTCCATTCGCATCAGAATAAGCAGCTTTAAAACTTTCATAATTACTAAATCTTTGCATTAATTGATCGTCAAGTGAAATGTAAAACTTACTTGTTCCAACATCTCCTTGTCTACCACTACGACCTTTAAGTTGGTTATCAATTCGACGTGATTCAGCTTTATCTGTCCCTAAAACGTACAATCCACCTAATTCTAAAGCTTCTTTTGAAAGTTTAATGTCAGTCCCACGACCAGCCATGTTGGTTGCAATTGTAACTGAACCAACTTCACCAGCGTGTGAAATGATCTCAGCTTCAGCGGCATTTTGTTTTGCATTAAGAACTTGGTGCGGGATTCCCTTTTTGACAAGCATGTTGTGGACAATTTCAGAGTCTTCAATTTGAGCAGTTCCAACTAGCACAGGTTGTTTTTTCTTGTGCAGTTCTTCAATTTTTTCTACTACAGCATTTCATTTGTCTTCAGCACTTGCAAAAATAGCATCAGGTTCATCAATTCTTGCAATTGGTAAGTTGGTTGGTACCACATTTACACGCATATTGTAAATGTCGATAAATTCTTGTTCTTCAGTTTTACCTGTCCCTGTCATACCACACAACTTATCAAACATTCTGAAGAAGTTTTGGTAAGTAATTGTTGCTAAAGTTTTTGTTTCCGGTTCAATTTCAACCATTTCTTTTGCTTGAAGTGCTTGTTGGAGTCCCTCTGAATAACTTCTACCATCCATAATTCTTCCGGTAAATGCATCAACTAGTTCAATTTTCCCTTCACGGACAATGTATTCAACATTGTTTCTCATGATTTTGTGTGCACGTAATGCATTAGCAATACGGTGTACAATTTCACTATTTTCAATGTCATAAAGACTTTCGATTTTATAGAAGTTGTTTGCTTTTTCAATACCAGAGTGTGTTAAACTAATTGCTTTTGATTCGTCATCAATTACAAAATCATCATTAGTTAATGTTCTTACGAATTGGTCTGCAGCAAAGTACAATTGTGTATTTTCACCTTCACCACCAGAAATAATTAACGGTGTTTTAGCTTCGTCAATTAAAATCGAATCAACCTCATCGATTAAACAAAAGTGAAGACCACGTTGTACTTTTTCAGCAATGTTTTCCACCATGTTATCACGTAAATAATCAAATCCCATTTCAGCATGGACAGAATAGGTAATGTCCGCCGCATAAGCTTCACGCTTTAAGTATGTTGGCATTTGTTCTTTATTAAGTCCGACAGTTAAACCTAAGAAATTAAATACTTGTCCCATCTCTTGGGCATCACGCTCAGAAAGATATTCATTAACTGTTGAAACAATGGCACCTTTTCCTTCAAGAGCGTTTAAATAAACCGGGGCAATTGAAGTAATAGTTTTACCTTCCCCAGTCTTCATTTCGGCAACACTACCTAAATCTAAAAGAATACCACCAATCATTTGAACATCATAAGGTCTTTTACCTAAAATTCTTTTAGTAGCTTCACGTGCAACTGCAAAAGCTTCAACACGAAGATCTTGAATCGTTTCACCATTTGCTAAACGGTTTTTGAATTCGATTGTTTTATCTTGTAACTCCTGATTTGTTAATTTTGCAATTTCAGGTTCTAATTTATTAATTTTATCTAAAGTTTTTTTTGCAATCTTCATTTCTGACGACGCAAAAATACCAAAGTGTTTTGAGTTTTTCATACTATTTAATATTTTAACAATTTTTATATTTTCTTTAATTATAAAAGCGGACAACAGTCCGCATTTATTGATTTAGATTAATGATTTTCAAATAATTCGTAAAACTGATTGATTAAAGTTAGATAATCAATGATTCACTCACGAACAAATTTTATTTCATCAATCATTTTTTGCGATTGATAAAAATCATTTAATTTTTGATATTCATTATATAAATTATTTAAAAAACTAATTTGAGATTCATTAAATTTATTTTTATGATCGCTGAATTGATATTTTCCATTTTCATAATTTTGGACAAAATATTCATTTTGTCATTTATTTCCTAAAATTCGTTCCAAATAATATTTACTAATATTTAGGAGTGAAAATAACCAGATTGTGTAATTTGGAGCATAAACATTAGCTAGTGAATAAAAACATGCTTGAATCAGGTTTCTAAAATTTTTCCGGTCATTTTTATGCTCGTTTTTATCAAATTTGAAATTTTTAAGAAGATTTTTAAATCTTTTTTCGATTATGTCAAGTTTTATATTTAAAAGATAATAAGAATTGAGAGTCTGTAAAATTTCACGAGTTGAAACTATTTTTTGAATTCCTAAAGTGATAATTTGTTCGTAAAGAAAAGAATTTTTACCACAAACATAAGAATTACCATTTTCATCACATTCAATAATTACTTCTTCAGATTGATTAGATATAACTAGTTGATCAATTTCATGTTGTTCTTGTGCAATTCTGGGAATTTCATTTGAATTTAGTCAATTATTTTCGTCTTGAATTAAACTAATTCATGTTTCTTTGTCGATGTTTTCAAAATAAATAGTTGTTAAATTGTGTAATTTGTAGCTTTGTGATTTTAAAGCGTTTTTAGCTAATTGATCAGCTTCTTCATTGAAAATTACTCCACTATGTGATTTAACATGTGAAAATTCAATATGGATTAAATCCTTTTTTTGTTCATAAAAATCAAGATAATTACGTGTAATTTCATTTTTTGCATCTCATTCTTTATTAGGTCATTTTGCTATACCTTCATAATCGTGGAATATTTTGATTTTAGATTTTTGGTTTGCTAAAGCTCATAAAATAGCTTCTTTAGCACCTTCAATTTCCCCAGCAACGTTACGAAATTTGACATAATCAGGATTTTCAAAACCTCTGGATAAATAATCATTTGCTTTGGTTGTAATTAAAACTACACCGAAACTGTATTTTTCTTGTTGTTTTGAATCTTTGGTATAGCTTCCATCGACAAAAGCTAAAACTTCTTGGTCTGTTAAATTATCTATTTCCAAATCAATTGCGACATTTGTCGAATCTTGTTTTTCTACTGGTGAATCTGAGTTTAAATAATCCAAAGCTTGATCTTTAGTTGCGAAAGCTTTATATTTAGCGTTTGGAAATTTAGTAACTTGTTCTTGAGTTTGACCTCAAGTTTCATAGATTCCTGGTACTTTACCAACTTTAACTGCGTAATATTTTTTTTGGCTCATTTCAACTTCTCTTATTTTCTTATTTATTTTAATTTTACACTTATTTCATAGTCATATTTTCGAAAATTTGTTAATAATAAAAAATCCAGATTGAAAAATCTGGATTTAAATGGTCTACTCAAGATCGTCCTTACTTTGTAATTTAGCTCTACGTTCATTGCTTTTTTGAATTTCGGATTGTGGATCGTTTAAGAATTTATTAATATATCAACCAACTCCACCTTCTTTATTTGTTTTTGCAATTTTAACTGTTGCATATTTACGAACGTCTTTTGAAGCATTCCCCATCGCTACGGCTATGTTAGCAATTTTAAACATTGGTACGTCGTTAAATCCATCACCAATAGCAATTACGTTTTCAGCTTTAACATCATAATATCTCATTAAAATGCTTAAAACTTTACCTTTATTAACTGTAACATTGGTAATATCGAAAACTGGTGTTAAACCCTCTCCTTTCGATCAGTAAGAAAATTCTCCTAAATCTCCATAACGGACTTTTAAGTATCTGCGTAATTCTTCTGGATTTGAGTTCGGTTTAATATCAAAAATAATACCAGTAGGTTTAAGTGGTACCTTGTGAAAATCTAATCCGACTCTGAATTTGGAGCTAGTGTTAAATCCAAAAACCTTTTCTAAATCTTCATCCCGGTGTTGTAATTGAACTCATCCTGGTCCTTCGATAGCGATATTTGTAATGTGTTCTTTGATTTTTTCATCCCCAAGAATGTACAACATTTCGTTTAAATCTAAATATTTAATGTAAGGGATAAAATCATCATCGTGAGGATGGTGAATGTGAGCACCATTATAGTTAGCAACAATTGTGTCCAATTTTAATGCGTCGTAAATGTGTTTTGTCCCACGTCATGGCCGTCCAGTAATGATGCATACAACGTGTCCCTCGCTTCTAGCTCTTTGAATAGCCTCTACTGTACGATCGTGAATTTCCCCAGTCGCTGATGAAGAAAGAGTCGTTCCATCTAAATCAATTGCAAATAAATATTTTTCTTTTTCCATTATTTGACTCCTATGTTATGTTTTTAAATTGAACCTTTTCAACGGTTCCTTTTTCGATGTTTAAATCAATTAAACAATATGATTTTTTACTTCCAAATCTTGGATATGTGATGCTACCTGGATTGATAAAAGTTTTACCAGTTTCACTGTCATAAAAATGTACTGGATAGTGTGAATGTCCATAAACGATTAATTTTTGATTAATATGTTGAGTTGCATTTTTGATTTTTTCTTCATTAACTAAGGTATCGTAACCACCTAAAATATGTCCATGTGTTAAGTAAACACTAACATTACCTAGATTAAATTTAGATTCAAGCGGTAAGCTTCGATCAAAATCATTATTACCAGTCACAAAAAAGTGAAAATGATTTTGAATTCATTCAAACTCTAATTCAGTGTCCCCTGAACTTATTGCTAAATCATATTTTTCATTTTTTAAAATGTTTTCAGCTTGAGTTTGATTACCATGAATATCAGACATGCACAAAACTCTTATCAAATAGTTGTTTTGCATAAAATTCTCCTTGAATTATGGTTATTAAATTTTACTATATTTTTTGTCTTTAATTTACAAGACTGGAAATATTCCACATAAAAATCGATTTTTTATACCTAAAAAGCTAAATTAAATAAGAATTCGATTATCTAAATAATATATAATTAAAAAATGCTTAATATTGTTTTATATCAACCTGAAATTTGTCCTAACACAGGAAATATTATTCGTACATGCTTTGCAATTGGTGCGAAATTGCACATTATTAAACCAATTGGTTTCGATTTACATCCAAAGTTTTTAAGAAGATATGGAGCTGGTCGAATGCTTAGTGACATTCCGCATGAAGTTCATGCATCATATGATGATTTTGCACAGAAATATGGAGATAAAAAAATCTATTATGTCACACGTTATGGTTTAAAAAATTATTCTCAAATGGACTATAAAAAAGACTTTGAAAATAATGGTGAAATTTGATTAATGTTTGGTCGTGAATCAACCGGAATTGAAAAATCGATTTTACAAAAAAATATTGAAACTTGTATTCGCATTCCGATGGTTTCAGCAATGAGAAGTATCAATTTAGCCAACTGTGTAAGTATTTTAGGTTTTGAAGTGATGCGCCAACTTGATTTTAGTGATTTAAGTCAATATGAAGTTCAGAAAGGTAAGTTTTATTTACTAGAAAATGACAATAACATCTAAAGATAATCCTTTATTTAAGAAAATTTTAAAATTACAGCAAAAAAAGTACCGCAATTTAGAAAAACAATTTTTAGTTGAAGGTCACCATTTAGTCGAAGAAGCTTTTGCAGCTAAATGTTTAAGAAAAATTATTACGACCGAGTTTATCGAAAAATATCAATCAATCGAACAAATTATCATTTCAGAAAATTTAATGAATTTATTAAAAACAACAGTTACTTCACAAAAGATTTTCGGTATTTGCAATTTTTTAAAAACTCCAGCAAAAATTGGTAATAACGTTGTTTTTTTAAATAAGTTACAGGATCCTGGTAATATCGGTACTATCATTCGTATGTGTCGTAGTTTTGATATTGATACTTTAATTTTGCAAAATTGTGATTTGTATAATGAAAAAATAATTAGAGCAAGCCAAGGAGCTATTTTTAAATTAAATATTCTAAGTGTTAAAAATACCGAAATTTTAAAGGAATTAAAGCAAAACTCTTATCAAGTTTTTGGAACTAAACTTGATGAAAATGCCAATAAAATAAATGACGTCGATTTTAGCAAAATTCATAAAAAAGTGATTGTTTTTGGTAACGAAGGTGCTGGGATTGATCAAGAAATTGATGGATTGATGGACAAAAGTATTTATATTCCAATTAGTTTCGAAAGTTTAAACGTAGCTTGTGCGGCTGCAATTGTATTAAATAAATTAAGGAATGGTTAAAAGTGAAAATTAATGATGTTTACAAAAAAATTCAAGATGCAAAATTTGTTAGAGATTTAAACGGTTACAATATTCGAGAAGTTGAAGTGTTTAGACAAGAAATGTTATTGATTTTAGAAAATGAAATCAAGATTCGTGAAGATTTAGAGAATAAAAATGAGTCTCTTTTCGAAGAAAATAAAAAACTAAAAAATGAACTAGATAAGTTACGTTTTGAACAAAAAAGAAGTGAATCATTAAATAAAAAGAAAGAATAATATGAGTATAAAATTAGACGAAAATTACGAAAACTTAATTAACTGATATCCGGGACACATGGCTAAGGGGATGCGGGACATTAAGGAAAAAGCTGATTTATGTGACTTGTTTATAGTTGTTTTAGATGCTCGTTGTCCAATTAGTTCCTACAACGAAAATTTTGATGAAATAGCACCACATAAACCAAGACTTTTTATTATTACCAAATCAGACTTAATGGATATTAACAAAAAAGACTTAATCACAGCACGTTTTGGAAATAGCAATGTTTTATGAGTTGACTTACGAAAAGGTTCTTCACGTAAAAAAATATTAGATAAAATAACTAAGATCATGAAACCAAAAATTGATGCAGATAAGAAAAAAGGTTTAATGAATCCTAGAATTAAATGCTTTGTAGTAGGTGTCCCAAATGCGGGAAAAAGTTCTTTAATCAATTTAATGTCTGGTAATGGTAAGTTAAAAGTCGCTAACTTTCCCGGTGTGACTAAATCACTTCAATGAGTTAATAATGGAAATCATTGGTTTCTCGATACTCCTGGTATTCTGCTACCAAAATTCGATGATCAGCAAATAGGTATTAAATTATGTGCGATCGGTTCGGTCAAAAGCGAAATCTTTCCGCTGAATTTTTTAGCCAGTGCAGAATATAAATTGCTATGTGATTATTATCCAAACTTAATTGAGAATTTAGGTTTAAAGGTATGTGAGGACGATTTAGCGATTTTAAATGAGTTCTATAATTTAGCAGAAATCAAAAACTTTCGAAATTCAAAAAATAAGCTTGATTTAGAAAAAACATATAAATGATTTATCGAGTGAGTTAAAAATTTAAAAGCTGTCACTTATGACTAGGTTGAGTGTCCAACTATTAGCAAAAAAACTCACTATCAAATCAATAAGTTAAGTTTTTAATCTTTCGATTAAACTTTATTTTTTAACGATGTATAATAATATACCAATCAAATTTAAGGAGTCAAAATGAACAGTATTAAAATGTTTTTATTAAAACCGGAGTATTACGATAACTACGAAAACATAAAAGTTCGTGGTTGAGTTTCTGCTAACCGTGGAAACAAAAAAATGCGTTTTTTAATGGTTAATGATGGATCGACAGTTGCTAACTTGCAAGTTGTATTCAAAGGGGAAAACTTCGATTACGAATTATTGGACCAAGTGAATTTAGGGGCTGCTGTCGAAATCATTGGAACACTTAAAGCAACACCTGAAGCAAAACAACCAATTGAATTGTTAGCGACAGAGTTTAAGTTGTCGAAAAACACAAACGATTTTCCGATTCAAAATCAAGAAATCGCACTTGAAACATTAAGAGAAATGCCACATGTTCGGCACAGAACAAATTTCTTAAAATGCGTTATGTTGATTCGTTCGACTTTAGCTCAAGAAATTCACCGTTTCTTTATGACTAGAGAGTTTTATTACATGTCAAGTCCAATTATCACTTCAAACGATGGTGAAGGAGCTGGGGAAACTTTTAATGTTGACGATGATTCAAAAGAACCATTTTTTGGAAAAGGAAATAGAGCGACTTTAGGTGTAACTGGTCAATTACATGCTGAATCATACGCAATCGGAATGAAAAAAGTGTACACTTTTGCACCTACATTTAGAGCTGAAAATTCAAATACCAAAAAGCATGCAGCTGAGTTTTGAATGGTTGAACCAGAAGTTGCATTTTATGATTTAAAAGATGACATCAAATTAGCAGATGACATGTTAAAAGTGGTTATTCGTAATACAATTGCAAAGCATCCATTTGAATTTGATTACTTAGTTAAAAATATTGACGAAAATCTATTAGCAAGATTGAACAAGTTTTTAGAAAGTGATTTAAAAGTTATTGAATATCGTAAAGCTATTGAAGAACTTGCTAAAGTTAAAGATCGTTTTGAAAATCAAGACATTAAATTTGGATTAGATTTAGCAACCGAACACGAAAGATACATTTCAGAAGTATTATTTGATGGTCCAGTTGCCGTAATTAACTTCCCTAAAGACTTTAAAGCATTTTACATGAAACAAAATGATGATAATGAAACAGTTGCAGCATTTGACTTATTAGTCCCAGGGATTGGTGAGTTAATTGGTGGATCACAACGTGAAGAAAACTACGATAAATTACTTAAGAGAATTAATGAATTAAACATTGATGCTGAATCCCTTGAGTGATATTTAAACTTAAGAAACTTCGGAGATTCAGGTAGTGCCGGATTTGGATTAGGATTTGAAAGACTTGTAATGTACGTAACAGGTGCTGACAACATTCGTGACGTAATTCCTTATCCTAGAACTAGCGGAAACATCAGAATGTAAAAATAAAGAGCAAACCCTTATGCGGTTCGCTCTTTTTTGTACCTAAATTGTAAATACTTGATCAAGTTTAGCAATCATTTGTTGGTTAAAATGGTGCGACACGAAGATAATTGTTTTATTTAGACTAACCAAATAATCAAAAATTTTGACTTGATTTGCTTTGTCAATGTTACTTAATGATTCGTCCAAAACATAAATGTTTTTATCTTGCATTAATGTGTTTAATAAAATCAATCTTTGTTTTTGACCTAAAGAGAGTTTGTTAGTTTCAGTGTTTTGGTTAAAATCAATAAAATCAATTACTAAATTATCTAGTAAATCCTGAACCTGACTTTGTTGTCAATATTCTTTTTCAATTATTTCAGGTAAGATAATTTCATCATTCATCAATGCAAAATTACTTGATAAATCGTCACTTTTTTGAATGGTATAATCGTTTAATTTGATTGTCCCTTGATAATTTGGTAATAAGTTAAAAATTAACTCAACTAATGTTGATTTACCTGCTCCAGATTTACCTGAAATCAAGTATTTTTTGTTTTTATCGATTGTTAAATTTATGTTGTCTAAAATTTGTTTATCTTCATATTTAAAAGATAAATTTTCAATGCTTAATTTTTCAAATTCGACTTTGTTTAAGAGATTTTTGGTTTGGAATTTTGCAAAGAAATCGTTAACTTTTTTGTTGTATTCTTTGATTAATTTTACATCTTCGAACACATCAAATAAAGCTCTAAAGTTACTATCAAAACGATTGAAGTATGTAACAAAAATGATAAATAGTGACAAGCTAATGATTTGATTTTGATACATCAATAAACCGGTTACAAAACAAGTTGCTAAAGCGATTCAATTCAGTAAATTTTGAATAAAACCGAATGTTGATGAAATTGCAGCATATTTAGCTTCTTTGATGTAAATACCATTGATATTTTTGACAAATAAGTGAGCAATTAATTTAGTTTTATCTGCAAAGACGAAACTTAAAAAGTTATTTGCATAATTTCCAATTTTAATAAAAAGATTTTCCTGCAATGCTTTTGCTCGAACGGTGTTTTTAGCTTTGAATTTAATGGTGATAAGTTGTATTAAGAATTTAACAATTGATATAGCTCAAAAAATCAAAATAATCATTCAAGCTAAATAAGCGTATAAAATTGTGTATCCGATAACTACTGTAATATAGGATAGAATGGTTACTTGAACCAGTGCGTATTGAGCAACGTTATTTGAGTCTGTTTCAAGTAAGTTAAGAAAACTTTCGTTAGCCTGATTTTTGAAATCTCTTGGATGAATTTCGTTTAATTTATTAAAGAAAGCGTAACGTAAATTATTTTGAGTTGAGTATATTAATCAGATAAATAATTTTTGTTTATAGTACTCAAAAAAGATTGAAAAGATTTCACATCCGATAAATCCTAAAAGAAAATAGAGTGACATACTTAATTGTGAAGCATTCAGGTTTTCAAGCGCTTTATAGAATAATCATGTGCCTAAAACAATAAAAATTGAATTCAAAACACCAATAAACAAAGCTTTAAAATACGATTTTTTATCTTGTAAAATTAATCTATTTCACTTCATGTATTGCTCCTTGTTCAATTTTTCAAACTCGGTTAAAGAAACTTTGTTGTGTAGGTGTTAAATTGTGTGAAACTAAAATGATGGTTCGATTTAATTTACTAATGTATTCTAAAATAATATCAAGTGTTTTGTGGTCAATATTACTTAAAGATTCATCTAAAAATAAGACTTCTTTATCACTATTAAGTGCACGAATTAATTGAATTCTTTGCAATTGACCAAGTGAATGTTGATAATTATTTGTGTCCACTGACTCATTTAAGTCTAATTCACTTAACTTAAAAATGTCAATTAGATCACGAGTTTGAGCTTCTTTATCTGGATCAAAAAATGTTAAATTCTCCATTAAGGTACCTTCAATTAAATCACCTTTTTCGCGTGAAAGGTACGAGATATTGAATAAATCTAAATTGTTTACTTTATTATTATTTAATTCAATTTGTGTTTCGGAAGAAAAAGGTAATAAACCACTTAAATATTTAATCAATGAACTTTTTCCGGAACCGCTGTGTCCGAAAATTACAATTTTGTCATTTTGATTAATTTGTAAATTAACATTTGATAATATTGTTGTTTTTTCTTCAGGAGTAATAATTTTAGCGTTATTATATTTAATTTCCTGAATTGTCCCGTTAGGGACAGTGTGCGACTCTGGTAAATTAAAATCATCAAAAATTTTGCTATATAAATTAGATCTGAATTGACTAAATTGTGCTTTTCCGACATAAATACTTAAGAAAGTATTAAGTGATCCGTTAACAAAAGTTTTGAGATTTGGTAGTGTTACAAAAATTGTTGTAAAGACTGTTAAAGGTAATAAGTTTGGTTTGTATAAACAAATTAAAAGCGAAATCAAAATAATTAAAAAGCTATAAACTAGTGAAATACAGTTATTTCAAAAGTAATACAAACCATATAGGTGTGATAATCTTGGAAGTTTTTGAATTAAAGTACTTTTTAGTTCTTTTTGATATCAATGTTCCAAAATTGTGAAATTGTTATTAACAGAACTTGAGAATAACATATTTGAAGCGTTTGCAGAAATTTGTTTTGGTTTAATCATTAAATCGTTATTAAATTCAGTTAATTCTTGAATGTTAAACTGTCCGCAAACAGGGGCAACTAACGCAATTAATGATAAAGGAATAATGTAAGAAAGTGCAATCGGACTTAAGATTCCAATCATTACAATACTACTTATAAATGAGACAACATTAATGAATACTTGTAAAATAGTCAAATAATAAGCATTGACTAAAAATTCAGGTCCATTTGTATAAGAAACAACTACGTCATTTTTTGAAACTAAGGCTCATTTACTTGGATTTTTGCTTAAATGTTCATTAATCAACTCTCTTAAAACGGTTTTTTGAATAAAAATGCCGCTAATATGTAAAAGAATTCTGAAAATAAGGTAAAAAAGACAAAAGATAAAGAAATCAATAAGAAAAATATTAAGTTCTTTTGAGTTGTTGAAATTCGTACATTATTTTCTAAATTACTAATAAATTGATTTAAGTAATAAATTTCAAAATAATTAATACAAAAAACCAAACCGGCAAATAAAATCATTAAAATGAATAATGAAATATTTTTCTTTGCTACGTTTTTCATATACCTCCTTTTTTGAGTATTTGTTTTTATTTACTTGTACATCTATAGGACAAATTGAAATAAATCTATTTTCAATTTGTGAGCGATAAGGTTCATTTATCGTTTTTAAAGTTATTTATTTTCTTTAGTTTATGTTATGAAAAACAAAAAAACATGGACACTTTTTTGCATTAAAGTATTCCATGTTTTCATTCGCTTTTAAATTAAATATATTTGTTAAATTTATTCGATTTTATTGGAATTTCAAATGCAAAAAATATTAATCTTTCTTAAAGATTAAGCTCTTCTTCATAATAATGTAAAAGACTTTTGCATTTATGTAATTCATAACAAAATTATTATACCTTTTTGTTTTTATATCGCTTTTTTTTTTTTTTTAGAAAAGACCGAAAATAGCATAAAAAAAACGCCATTTTTAGCATTTTTTGGTATTTTTGGTAAAAAATTAAACTAATGGTTTTGCTAAATTATAGATAACTTTAACCAAAGAAGTAGTTTTTTTGTTGTAAAACTTGTGATGTTCAAGTGGAATGGATTTGCTTTTGTAATCATTAACAATTTCAATTAATTCACTTACTATTTCTCCGCTAACTAGGTTCATGATTTCATATTGAGCAAACATACTTCTTGAGTCGAAGTTGTTCGTTCCAAATCATGCAATTTCATCATCGACAATTCCTAATTTAGTATGTAAAAAATGATTTTCCATGATATAAACTTTAATACCATATTTACTCAAGGATTTAAGTTGATTTAAGGTGATATTGTAAATAAATTTTTTATCAGGTAAACCAGGAATATAAATTTCAATATCTAACATTGATTTTGCTCCGATGATTAATAGTTTTCAAAGAGCATCAGTAATTGAAAAATAAGGAGTGACTATTTTAATTGACTTTTGAGCGTTAGCAAACAATTTTAATCAATACATTTCACTTTCAGAATAAGTTAAGTTTGGTGAATCATCAATTAAAATTATGTCACTATTATAATTTTGAACTTCGTGAGTGTAATTTTGTAATTTTGGAATAATTTCGATTTCTTTTTTAGTAATAACTTCTCAAAAATAAGCAAAATGAATTATGTATAAATTAACAATTGGACCACTTAAAATGTAGTTTAAATCAATAAAGTGACCAAATCTTTTGCTAAAAGAAGCATATTCATCAGAAATATTATTTCCGCCAGTATAAACTTTTTTATTATCGATAATGAAGAATTTTTGGTGGTTACGGTAGAAACTATGACTAACTATAAAGGGATAATATATTTTTCCGATGTACTTAATTTCAACATTATCGAAATTTTTTAGTATTTCAAATGGATTAATTCCAATTGAACCAGAACCAAAATAGTCAATTAATCATTTAATTCGTACACCTTCGGATGCTTTTTTTTCTAAAATGTGGACTAGTTGATCAAAAATTTCACCTTTTTTAATGATATAAGAAACAATTTCGATTGATTCTTTTGCTTCATTGAGACCGTTAAATAATTCTTCGTAAAAATCAAATCCCTCTTTGACGATTTGAGTTTGCGAATTGACAATTCCGTTTTTGTTCATATTATGATATTTTTTTAATTTACTATTAAAACGATCAACTTCTTTTGAATATTGATGATTATTGTTATACAGGTTGTAGTTGAATTTTGGATTAGTTCTTAACTTAAATTCGTATTTATTTCAATATGATAAACCATAAATATAATATAAAACGTGTCCTAAAATCGGAAAAATAATTGTCACCAAAATTCATGACAATTTTGTAGCGCTTTGACGACGTTGTTTTCAAATTAAAAAAGTTGTTATTAAATTTAAAAGATAAATTCCTAAAAAAAGTAAATATAAAAATTGACCATTAACTAAATAAGTTAATAGCAATACACCACAAAAATAAGCTAAAATAATGATAATTTGAATTATTCATAATAAAATATCGCTAAATTTACTCTTTTTCATATTTCAATTATATTAGATTTAAAATTACTCGTTCAAACTAATGTTATTCCAAAGTTTTATCAAATACAGCATTTAAGATCTATTTTCTGATTATTCATTCGTTTGTGTCGCAGTTAAAAATTTGACTTGCTTGATTTGTCCCAGGTCCAAAGTTGAACACGTTTGAGTTTGATACTTCCGGAAAAACATCGTGTGCTTGGTTAATATCTATCGGTTGTTGACCACTTTTGTTTGCACTGGTGGCATACATGGGACCATTTTGTAATAAAAATTCACATAATTGGGGACAGTTAGGCATGCGGAAACCTTGATCATTGACAATAACACTAAAAGCCCCTGGTCAGTGTTTATTGGCAAATTGATCTGCTTTCTCGTTTCATTGTTTAAATGAACGAGCTTGTTCAAGACTTCCGACTAAAATCATAATTTTCTTTTCAAAAGGTCTGTTTTTTAGAAAATAAATTTTTTCTAAACTTTGATCATTAATTTTGCACGCAATCCCAGTTACTGTGTCGGTTGTAAAAATAAAAATATCGTCAAAATTTTGAAATTTCATAGCTAAAATATTTTATTTAATTTTTATTAATCAACTTTTAATTTATAATTTTTTTATGCCTGAATATCCTGAAGTAACAGTTGTAACTAACACATTAAATAATCTAGTTAGTGGTAGAAAAATAATAAAAGTAGAAGTACGAAATAATAAATTTATTCGCAATGTTAGTGTTGAAGAGTTTGTCCAGCAAGTCCAGGGACGTACAATCAAAAATGTCCAAAACTTTGGAAAATTCATTGTTTTTAATTTTGATACGGACTTACGAATGCTATCACACTTGCGTATGGCGGGGAAATTTTATGTCTACGATTTAGAACTTGATAAAGACTTCTTATTCAATTTACATAATTACGTGTATTTTTACTTAGACAACCAAAAGGTCATGATTTATAATGATTCTCGTCAATTTGGTGGTTTTGAGTTAGTAGATGAAAGTGATAAAAGAAGCATTTATGAAATTAAAAAACTTGCTCAATTGCCTGGGGACATTGACGTTGATGAATTGTATAAAAAGCTGCAACGTAAAAATATTAGTATTAAAAGTGTTTTATTAGATCAATCACTAGTTTTAGGGATTGGAAATATTTATGCTGATGAAGCTTTATTTAAAAGTAAAATCTATCCAATGACTAAGTGCAATCAAGTATCTAAAAAAGAATTAGCGATTTTACTAAAAAATGCTCAAGAAATTATGGATCAAAGCATCAAGTTTGGCGGAAGTAGTGTCCACACCTATCAGTCAGTAAATTCGGCAAAAGGGACATTTCAAAATCAATTACGAGTTTACGGTCGTGCTGGGAAAGTTTGTTTAAGTTGCGGTAAATCTAACATTATCAAAGTTAAATTGGATTTTAAAGCTAATGGACGTGGTACCAGTTACTGTCCTAACTGCCAAAAAGAGGTGTAATGAAAACAGCAATTTTTGTTATTGATATGCTTAATGGTTTTAGCAAAAGCGGTGCATTAGCTTCACAAAACGTCAAAAACATTATTGATCCAATTGTCAATTATTTAGATAAGAAACACAACAATGCACAAGTGTTTTTTATTTGCGATGCACATTCAACAAGCGATTTAGAAATGAATCAATATCCAATTCACTGCTTAAAAGATAGTGAAGAAGCTAAAATTGTAAGTGAATTACAGCGATTTCAAAATAGTACAATTTTTTACAAAAATTCCACAAACGCTTTTCACCAAATTGATACTAAAATTTACGATAATTTTGACTCATTTGAACTAGTTGGATGTTGTACTGATATTTGTGTGTTGCAATTTGCATTAAGTTTAAAAACTTATTTAAACCATATTCATTCTGATAAAAAAGTGATTGTTTGGTCAAATTTATGTAGTACTTTTGACGGACCTAATCATAATGCAAAAACTTTTCATAAATTCGCACTTGAGTTAATGTTAAATGCTGGTATCGAAGTAAAAGAATATGTATAAAAGACAAGTGGTCGATTTGCATGGTTACCAAAGTGATGAAATTGTTGGGATTATTTATAATTTAATCTATGAGTTTCACAATGACGGTAACTTAGAATTATTATTTATCACAGGACACGGAAGAGGTGCTGTTAAATATACATTGTTAAACATATTAGAAAAAGAGAAAATTGACTATCAAGAAATTAATCAAGGTGGTGCTTTCTTAATAAAACCACAAATATATTCATCTTATAATTTTGCTGATTGAGACGATGAAGATGAGTGAGATGAACAAATTTCACAAAATGATTTAGACGTTATTTTCAACGAATATCTAAAAACAAAGGAGTAAAAATGAACAAAGAACAATTAAGAAAAAAATTAATTACATACATGGAAATTGAAGCTATGTCACGTTTCGAAGAGCCGGTAGTGGACGCTTTAAAAGAAAGTACTAAAGATTTAGGTTACGAGTATTCGTGGGATAAAATGGGGTCTCTTATCATGTTTAAGAAATCAAAAACTGAAAATGCACCTAAAGTTATGATTGCTGCACACATGGATGAAATTGGTTATCTTGTAAGAATGATCGATGAAAAAGGACAAGTGTTATTGTCCCCAGTTGGTGGTATTTGACCAACTGTAGTTGTAGGTACTAAAGCAAAATTAGTTACACATAGCAAAAATGAAGTGTTTTACGGTGTTTTTGGACACACATCAATTCACATTATGCAAAGCGAAAAAGTTACAAAAGCAATCACAAATAATGAAATTTATGCTGATTTTGGTTTTAAAAATAAACAAGAAGCGATTGAAAATGGTGTTGAAGTTGGTGACCGTGTTTATATTTCTGGTGAAACCATTCAATTTAAAAATGAAGATTTAATTGGTGGAAAAGCAATGGACAATCGTGCTGGTGTTACTGTTTTAGATTATGTTGCTCATAAATTAGCAAATAAAGATTTAGGTGTGGACTTGTACCTAGTAGGGACAGTTCAAGAAGAAGTAGGGACACGTGGAGCAAAAACATCTGTTAGCTTAATTAATCCCGACATTGCATTTGCGTTAGATACTACAAGCTCGCACGACACAATAGGGACAATTCCTGGGACAACCAAGTTATTCGGTGGAGCAGCTTTAAGAGTTGCTGACAGAGGGACACTTATGGATCCTAAATTGGTTGAATACGTGTACCATGTAGCAAAAGAAAATGAAATTCCTGCATATAAATTCGTTGCTGCAGGTGGTGGGACTGATGCGGCTGAATTACAATTTGCCAAAGGTGGAGCAGCTACATTAACATTAAGCATTCCGCAACGTTATCTACATTCTCCAATTGGAGTTTGTGCACTTAGCGATTTAATTGCGACTGGGGATTTGTTAGTAAAATTTGTTGAAAAAATGAACAAGAATGAATTTGACAAAATAAAGTATAATTAAAATGAATACTAAAATACGTTTTTAGAAAGGAACTCAATGATAGATGGATTAACATTTGGATTGACACTAGGTTTTTCAATTCTTGGTACAGTTATTTTAACTGGAATTGTTACTTTTTTAGTGACTAAAAAAATCTTTGAAAAGCAACTTCGTGAAAATCCGCCTATTACTGAAAAAATGATTAGAGTTATGTTCCAGCAGATGGGGCGTAAAGCTAGTGAAACACAAATTAAACAAGTAATGCGTTCAATGAATGCAGTAAAAGAAAAGAATTAATTAAGGACAAAAAATGGCAAATTTATTTGATAATAGAACTGAACAAGATCCAAAAGGATTCAATCCAAATACTGACAATCGACCAGTACCAGCTCAAGCTTCAGGAGTTGCAAAGTTTTTTTACTATCTTTTCTTTATAACAATTATTTTTATTGTAAAACATATTAGTTATTTAAATTGATTCCGTAACAAACAAAACGAAATTAACCAAGCAGCAAGTAACATCGATATTCAATTAACCAAAAGAAGTGAAACATTAACTAAATTATTTGAAACGGTTAAAGGTTATGCAAAACACGAAAAAGAATTATTTGAAAGCGTTGCAGAAATGCGTTCACTTTCAGGTAGATTAAACGTAGTTGACGAAGCTCAAGCAAATGATTTAAGAAGTGAATTAACTAGTTTAAACAACAATGTTTTTGGTAGATTAATGATGGTTTCTGAAAATTATCCTGAATTAAAAGCTAATACATTATTCCAAGAATTAATGGAAGAATCTACCTACATCGAAAGAGAAATCGCTGCTTCAAGAAGACTATACAACTCACAAGTTACACAATTTAACCAAAGATTGTTCGCCTTTCCAACGAACGTACCAGCAAGTACAATGAGACTTTCAACAATTCCACTTTATCAAGCTAGTGAATTACAAAGAAAAGATGTAGAAATCAAATTTTAGAAAGCACATTTGTGCTTTTTTTGTTATCATTTTAATATGAAAAATTTAGTACAAATTAAAATCGAAATTCCAAAGAATTCAAAGATTAAATACGAATATAACAGAAAAACACAAGAAATTGAAGTTGACCGTATTTTAAGAGGTGATTTTGTTTATCCATGCAACTACGGATTTATTCCTGAAGCATTAGATTGAGACGGTGATGAGCTTGATGTTTTATTATATTCATCAGAAACATTTGCTCCTGGTGTTAAATTAAATGCAAGAATAGTAGGAGCAATGAAAATGATCGACGATGGTGAAACAGATACTAAATTAGTTGCTGTTCACGCTGATGATTATCGTTTAGATCATATTCAAAAATTAGAAGATTTACCTTTACCATTTTTAGACACAGTTAAAACATTCTTTAGCACATATAAAAACTGAAAACGTCCAGGTATTACAAGTGTTGATGGTTTTGAAAATGTCGAATGAGCATTGAAAGAATATGACGAATGTGTTGAATTAATGCATAAATATGGATCATTAGATAAAAAAGATTTTCTTGCTAAAATGAAACAAGAACATCCAGAAAAATACCTTTAATAAAGCGACATTAGTTTAATTTTTAATTTAATAAACTAATGTTTATTTTTTTTATTTTTTATGTGGAACTAAAAGATAATTTCACGGATTTTAAAAGAAATTTTTTGAAATTAATTTTGCTTATTTTATAATATTATTATTCATTACAAGAGGTAAAAAATGAACAAAAATATAGAAAATAAATTAGTTTCTTCAATGCAAGCAATTGCTTTAGATTCAATTAATAAAGCTGGTCAAGGTCACATCGGAATGGCCATTGGAGCAGCTCCTATTACTTATTCATTAATCGGAAAAATTTTAAATTTTAATGCAAAAAATCCAAAATGAATTAATCGTGATCGTTTTGTTTTAAGTGCTGGTCATGGTTCAATGTCGATTTATTCAATCATGCACTTTATGGGATTACTTTCGGTTGAAGATATGAAAAACCACAAGCACCTACACTCAAAAACACCATCACATCCAGAAATTGATGCGAACGAATTTGTGGATGCAACAACTGGGCCTTTGGGACAAGGTATTGCAATGGCAGTGGGGATGGCTATTAGTCAAAGATATTTGCAAAAAGAATTTAATAGAGAAAAATTTGATATTTTCAACCACCATGTTTTCGCGCTGCATGGGGATGGTTGTCTACAAGAAGGGGTTGCATTAGAAGCAATTCAGTTAGCTGGGACACTCAACTTAGATCGTTTAATTTTAATTCACGACTATAACGCAATTCAAATTGATTCAAAAACTTCAGAAGTTAATAATATTGATTTTAAAAAATATTTTGAATCACAAAATTTTGCTGTTTTTGAAGCAAATACAAATGATTTAGATTCAATTATTAATGCAATTGAAGCTGCAAAAAAAGCAAATAAACCATCATACATTCAAGTTCACTCAGTTATTGCTCAAAATACACCAGTTGAAGGAAAATCAAACGGTCACAATGGTACACTTAAGAGTGACCAAACTCTTGAATTTAAACACAAAATTGGTTTAACAAATGAAGTTCCTTTCGAGTATGACGCTGATGTGTACGATTATGCACAAACTTTATGAGCAAACAAAGTTAAAAAATACAACGAATGAGTTGAAAAATTTGATGAATATCAAAAAGCTTATCCAGAATTAGCTAAAAAACTTAATTTAATTGTAAATAAGGAAGTTTCATACGATTTATCAGGTGTAGAATTTACTGAATCAAATGTTGCAACACGTAACTACATTGCAACAATTATGAAATATATTGATGCTAACTACAATAGTGTGGTTGGTGGTTCAGCCGACTTATTTGCTGCAACTAAAGTTGGATTTGCAAAGCAATTTGCAAGTGAATCAGGAGCAAATATTAAATATGGTATTCGTGAGTTCGCGATGGGATCAATTAATAACGGAATTAACTTAGATACAGGATTAAAAACAATTGATTCGACATTCTTAGCCTTTGCTGATTATATGAAACCAGCTTTAAGACTAGGCGCTTTAATGGAGCAACCAGCAATTCATGTCTTTACACACGATTCATATCAAGTTGGTGGTGATGGTCCAACTCATCAACCATTTGATCAAATTCCAATGTTAAGAGCAATGTCTAACTTAAAAGTTGTACGTCCATGTGACGAAACTGAAATGTTAGCTGCTTTCCAATATGCTTTAAATTCACAAAAGAATCAAGTTGCAATTATTGGATGTCGTCAACCAATCCCTTCATTTAACTTATTACCAAACCGTACACAATTAGAAGCAGCTTACGTGATTAAAGCTGCAGAAGATTTTGAAGTTTCATTATTAGCTTCAGGTTCAGAAGTTGGTTTAGCAGTTGAGGTTGCAAATAAATTGTCAAGCGAATTCAACGTTAAGGCACAAGTAATTTCTGTACCATTATTACAAGATTTAATTGATAATACTGAATTAGTACAAAAATTAAAATTAGACCAAAAACCAATGTACGTAATCGAAGCAACTAGTGACTCAATGTGATTTAGATTAAGCAAATACAATAAATTAGATGCACACTTATCTTCTGGATACGGATATAGTGAAGATGGTCAAAAAGTATATGAAATTAAAGGTTTCGAAGTTAATAATTTGACTAACAAAGTTTTAGAATTTTTAAAATGATAAAAAATAACTAATCTTACTGTAAAATAGTATTATTAGTTATTTTTTATTTATATAATAACATTTTGAATAGGAGAAATATGACAATAGCGATTAGTGGAATGACTAGTAGTGGAAAGAGTAGTTTGGTAGATAATTTAGCTCAGCATTTTCCAAACTCTTTAAAATTAAATGAATTCGATCCGAATGATGAGATGTTTAATACTATGTTAAAGTGACATTTAGATCACAAACCACATGCAACTTTAACTTTTGAAACTTACATTATGGCCAGTCACGTGCGTAATTTCCAAAAAGTACAAGAGGAATTTTACGCTCAAAAAATGGATCCAAAGCAAGATTTCATCTTTTTGGACCGTTTTTGTGTTGAACATTTGATTTTTGGTGAAGTTGCTTTTAGTAAAATTGATCCAGAAGCCTTAGGTGTTTATTTAGCTGCTTCAAACCAATTAATTAACAAAAACGTACTTCCTGATTTTGCAATTTTTCTTGATTTAAGTTTCGAAAATTTCAAAAAACGCCTCTTTACACGTAACCGTAAGAGTGAAATTGATAGTTGAAGCAGCAATGAAGAATATTGAAAAAAATTACATAGTTTATATCGTCCAACATTTGAAAGATTATGTAAGGAAAATAATATTAAGTACTATATTTTAGATACAAATAACTTAGATATTCAACAAGTTTTGGACAATACAATTACAATTATTCAACAACACAAAAATATTCAAAATAATTAGCAAAATTACATTTTGCTTACTATTTTTTATCTCTTGAAAAAAGTAAATAACTTGTTTTCGCTTTTTTTAAAATACACTATAATTTAAAAGCAATATTGACTTATTGCCTCTACTAGTGGGAGATACACAAATATCGCTAGACCACAATTATCGAAAGGATATTTTACATGGCAAAAAAAGAAATAGTTCGTGTTGCGAAGTTAGAATTTCTTGCAGGTCAAGCTAAACCAGGTCCAGCTTTAGCTGGGGTTGGTGTTAACATGCCAGAATTCACCAGAGCATTCAACGACGCTACTAGAGATCGTGGAAACGAACCAGTTCCAGTTCAAATTACAGTTTACAAAGATAAATCATTTGATTTTAAATTATTTACAGCACCTGCTTCATACAAAATTAAGCAAGCTGCTAAAATTCAATCAGGATCTTCAAATTCAAAAACAACTATTGTTGCAACAATTTCATTAGATCAATTAAGAGAAATCGCTGCATACAAATTACCTGACTTAAACACTGACGATGTCGAAGCTGCAATGCACACAATTGCTGGTACAGCAAAAAACATGGGGGTTTTAGTTGAGGGATGAGACGACATCGCTAAAGCTAAAGCGGCTGCAAAAGCTGCAGCTAAAGAATCAGCTCTAGCTGCAGCTAGAGAAGCTTCATTAGCCGCTGCACAAGAAGATTTAATTGAATCTAAAGGTAAAGATATTGAAGTAAATGCAATTCATGATGGTAAAGAAGGAGAGGAAGAATAATTATGGCTAAAAGAATTTCTAAAAACCTTAAAGCTGCACGTGAATCATTCGACCGTAGCCTTGCTTACGATTTAACAGAAGCGATTGAAATTGCTAAAAAAACTTCATACGCAAAATTTGATGCATCAATCGATTTAGCTTTCAACTTAAACTTAGACGTTCGTAAAGCGGATCAACAATTACGTGGAGCAGTTTTATTACCACATGGAACAGGTAAAAACGTTCGTGTATTAGTTGCTACAAACAATCCTGAAAAACAAAAAGCTTCTCAAGCTGCAGGAGCTGACATTGTTGTTGATGGACCAGCATTAGAACAAAAAATTAAAGAAGATGATTTTGATTTTGACGTTATGGTTGCTGATCCATCAATGATGCCTTTATTAGGAAAATACGGTAAAAAACTTGGACCTAAAGGATTAATGCCTAATCCTAAAACTGGGACAGTTACACCTACTCCTGAAAAAGCTGTTGAAGAACTTAAAAAAGGTAAAGCTAACTACCGTACAGACAAAGCTGGTATTGTACACTCATTAATCGGTAAAAAGAGCATGTCAACTGAAGCTTTAGTTGAAAATGCTAAAACTTTAATTTCATTAATTAGAAAATTAAAACCAGCTGCAGTTAAAGGTACATACATGTTAAACTTAACAGTTTCAGCATCTATGGGACCAAGTGTTAAAATTAAATTAGACAAATAATTTTAACAATTTTGCAAACTAAAATGATGAGCTTAAACTCATCATTTTTTATTTTTGAATCACCACATAAAGAGCATTATCACTAAATTCTTGAGCTGCTGGAGTTTCCGCACCAAATTCATCACGAGTTTTAATCATGATCGGTTTAGGTAATTCTGCAGCTGCGATTAATTCCATTAATTCGTCTATATTATAGTGACATAAGATGCCGTATTGATTATTTTCTTGTCAGAAACAATCTCCAATTTTTTCAATTAAAACTTCATTAGGATTAGTGTTTGCTAATTCTTGTCTTTGACGATTAAATCATTCTCTCTTTGCATCAGAATCATCTATCTGTGGTGCACTAAAAATTAGCAAACCGTGATCTTTAAGTGCTCGAAAGGCGTTTTGGAGAGACTTGATTTTATTAACTTTCCCCGGCATGGTCATAAGCGAGTTAAATGTGAAAAAGACTAAATCAAACTTATAATTCGTATAAGTTTCTTGCGTTAAATCACTAACAAAAAATTCAACATTTGGGACACTTTGCTCAAATTTTTGTCCCGCCGCAATCATTTTGCTTGAAATATCATAACCGTGCAATTTAAAATTTGGAAATTTCTTGGCACAATTAAAAGTAAAGCGACCAGTACCACAACCTAAATCAGCCACAAAAAGATCATTCCGATTCATGTGCTTTTGTGCAAATTTAATTAATTCTCGTTCCGCATTAATCATCCCGACATTAACATGCGAATCTAGATAATGTTGAATTACCTTTTCATTGTTGTAAACATCTGTAAAAAAGACAGTATCATTCTTAATTGTTTTCATTTTTATCCCTTTTATTGCACCTTATTTCTTTTCTTGAATTGGATTAATTGCGATTGAAAAACTAATTATAAACATTTGTCAAGTAATTAAAAATACAAATAAATAGACGACCGGAAAGAAAATTTGCATCGGATTAAGCCTTCATCATTTTCAATTATCTTTAATACTTTGTGCGATACTATTTTCAATGTTTAAACCTAAAAATGAGATAGTACCAATTAAGAAAATTATGTATCCCACTCTACGAGCAAAAAGTATCAAAATTTCAGCTAAAATTGCCGGTATTAAATGAATAAAAATTAATCTTAGATTGCTAATGTCATTTACCTTTAAAGCTATAATAAAGTCTTTTTTGAGTACATCAACACTCAATTCTCGTGCTCAGTACATTGCTCTCATGGTACCAGTAAAAAATATTAAACAGTAAATAATTGCGAGACCTGAACTAAGTGAATTTCCTTGGATTAAATTAAAAATTCATCCAATGATTATGATTAAAATATCTGGTAAACTAATCATTATTTTTTGTATTTCATTTAAGGTTTTGGTTCATACATTTTGCTTTAATGCCGTGTATGAACCAACAATTAAACCTAAACACATTTCGAAAATAAAAAGAGTTAAACATAAAAAAAGCGAGTAGAAAATTTTGTGAAGTGAATCGACTAAAACGTCATTACCGTTAGCATCAGTCCCTAGCATTGGGTATCTTAAATTTAGACTTTTTAACAAATCTGCAAATCTAAAGTTTATTACTTGACTCGAAAGATTTTCACTAATAAAATATTGAGCATCATAATTGTCTAATAATTCTTTAATTTTTTGATTTTTACCAATTAAACTTTTTTGAACGTAATCATTTCGTTTTAAAAAACTAACAATATTCTTATCTAAATCATAGTCTTTTAAAATTTGTAAATCACTATTTTTTCAAAATAAAGAAATGCAAGGAAGTACTAATAAAATCACCAAAATTATGATCAAAAATATGTTAATTTTTTTTCTGAAAAAACGACGCAGTGGACTTGTTTTTTGTGCAAAAGAGTAGTTTTGTTCCAACTTATTTTGTCTAAATTGAAATAAATTAAGATTCATTATTTACTCCTTTGTATGGTGAAATTATATATTTAACTATTAGAACAAAAATATAAGAAACTCCGTAAGTGAGCGATAATAAATATGTTAGTGCAATTATTGCATTATTTTCTTTTCAAGTAATGAGATGGTATAAATTCTTTCAAGTACCTGAAACATTAAAAAAGGTTTCTAAAAAGACGTTATTTACAAAAATGCCTGTAAATAAGAATGGAAAGATATTAATAATTTCACTTAAAGAGTTTTTGAGAGCATAAAAAATAAATATTTTAATTTTTGGTAATCCATTAAGTAGTGCAAATTTATAATATTCACTCGTTAAAACTTTAATGAATGCACTGCGAGATATTTGCATAATTCCAGCAAAATTTATTAACGTCATTATTATAATTGGTATTAAATATGAGATCATTTGGTCATTATTAAAATCTACATTAAACAAGAATCAGAGGGGATTACTATAATCTATGTTGATTGTCCCTCCTATTCAAGAACGAAAAATATTAATTAGCGGAATCAAAATGAATGCTGGGACACTCAAAAATAAAATAGCAAAAGAGTTGATGATGTAATCGGTCCCCTGGGTGCGTTTTTTAGCCGCTAAGTAACCTAATCAAATTCCTAGTATCATCGCAAATATAAAACTGACTAAGTTAATTTTATATCCAACTAAATTACGAGTTATTCAATAGTTTCAGATTCACGATTCAGATACACTTGTCACATCAAAGTCCCCAACAGTGGAAATTTGACCAAAATTAAAAGTGAGTGTTCGCAAAGTGTAAATTAGTGCTCGATGAATTGGAATATAATGCAACATATATTTGTCATAATATTCTTGTGCATTGATTAGTCCGGTATTTAATTTAATTAAATCTTCGATTTTCTTTGGTAGTGGAAAAAAGTAGGTTAAAAAATAATTCAATAAGAAAATGAAAATTAACAAAATAAGAAAAGTAAAAATTACCTTTTGAGTAATTTTTAAAAGGTAATTTTTACTTAGTGATTTTATAATCTTGTGGATATGCGACGTCATAGATAGGAATAACAATTTCTGTATTTTTATGTGTGATTAGAATTGAACGATTATCTAAGGATGTGATACTTTTGTCTAGATCGATATTAAAACTTCTTCAGGTATTTAACTCTCTTAATAATTCGGCAAGTTCTTCGTTTTTTGAAATACTTACAAAATAGCGTGCGAATTTTGACTGTTCAGCGATATTATCGATCACAAATTCTTTTTTCTCGATATCTCATTTGTAACCAACACCACCTAAACCAGTGTATGATCATCCTTTTTTATCGTTTTCACCTGATAATTCACCTCTTAAGTATAACATTCTTTCTTCGTATGAGTTTAAATGTGGTAAATCAGATCATTCTAGTTTACGATAATTTTGCTCTGTTCCTGTGTAATATTCGTTTCATTTAATGAAACCATCAGTTATTTTAGCTTTTAGGGTTTGTGAGAATTTGACCATCATAGGGAAGTGTTTTTTGAGTTTTTGGTCAACTTCATTATCATCAGATAATTCGGCAAATTTATATCACAAAGCAAATGGAGAGAGTCCAATTGCGTGTGTAATTTTATCTAAATAAGGACTTAATGAATCATATTCGTAGTTATAAACGATATTTTGAGCAATTGAGTTATTACCGTTTCCATTTGTAGAACCAATTACCGAATCAATGTCTTTTTGATTTTCTTTGATTACTAAAGTTGGTTCTAATCTCGTGTCTAATTCTTTGATTATATTAACAATTTCATTTGCACGCTTTTTCTCTTGAATATCTCAAATTCTGTTATTGTAAATAAATCATTTAATTTTTTCTGTAGCTGCAAGATTATTTTCTTGATAAAAGCGGTCCAATAATTCTTTCATGTTTCTTTGAATTAAATCAAAGTTTGAACTCTTGAAATTATTTGATGTTTCAGGTTGTAATTCGACTAAATCCCCTAAGTCATTGATTACAATTAATTTATTAATTAATTCAGCGGCATGACGAGGTGTTTTGTACTTACTTTCATTTTGGTCAATACCATTGAATTTAGCATCTGGAGCAGCATTGGTCAATCATAATTGTGATTTTAAATTTGTGTTCAACTCACTTAAATTTTGTCAATTAATTGCTGCATTGATTAATGTTCTAAAAGCAACCGAAGCATTTTCGAACACACCAGAAGAAATTGATTTTTTAGAATCAAATTCACCTTTAAAACCTTGTTGAATTTCTTCAATTGTTGCGCCATAGACTAATTTCGCGTAATTATTATTAAATGCTACAGCTTCATAGTCGACTTTAACTAAATTGTCCCCAGCTTTGAGATTTGGGGCAGGTGTAATATTAAATGCTGTATTACCAATGCTGTGTGCATTTTTATATTCTTTATAATAGTTGATGTTAACTTTATCTTTTTGAATTAATTCTTTTTCTTTATCGTTTAATTTTGAGTAATCTAAAATTAAATTTTTATTATTGTTAAAGCTACTTACTTGATCATCATTTGTAATTGAACCTTTTATGAATTCGAGAACTTTTGGAGCTTTAGTGTTTTGAATAATTCCAATATTTAAGTATTGATCATTAATTTCAAGGACTAATTTATTTTCATTTGATTTGTTTGAATTTGGAATGTAGTTACCAGCATAAAGGTTATTTTCTCATCCGTTAACTCCATAATAATAGGTACCAATTTTGCGAACAATACCTTGTCCATTTACTTTTACTTCTGCATTTAAGTCTGAATCGTCTTTAAGTAAAGTATTGATGTACTCACTTGGGGCTGCTGCAAACATTAATGATTTGATAAACATAATTTTTCAAAAATCTAAAAAGTTATTATTTACTGCATTCTCTTCTTTAATTTCAAAGGTTAATTTTCCATTTTCCAGAGCATTTTTAGCTTCAAAATTTTCATCAAATTCTAAAAACTTAGTTGAATTAATACCATTAATGTCAAATTGTTGATTGTTAGTAAAAAGTAAAGCACCGAAGCGATCAGTTTGATCGTTAAAACGTTTACGTGCAGCTGCATCACTAGCTAAAGCTTCGGTAAGTGTACCATTGTGTTCTCTTCTAACTCTTTGGAATTGTCCTGTGTAATAACTTCTTAAATATGAATATCAAAAGTCACGCGCGGATACTCTGAATTGAGTTTTTTGACCTTTGGTATCGCTTCAGTAGACGTTTTTACGGACTTCAATTTGCATTTTCATTGCATTTTTCATACTTTGTTCAAAATAAGCACTATTAATTGATTTTTGATTTGCTGAATAAAGTTTTTCAAATGGTTCGCTTGATTTTAGGATTGCTTTATTGGTTTGAGAGTCTAAACTATCAATTTCATCAGTATCAAATTCAACGACACTTTTATCTTTTAAGGTTAAAATGATTTTTGATGCTAGTTCTAACTTGTAACGGTAAAATCCGGGTTTGGTTACGTTTTGAGTCTCTTTATCATATTGCGGTGATGAAATTGTTTCATTTCTAAAAAGTATTGCAGCTGAAGCAATTTCAAGTTTTGAATTTGGATCGATCCGCGAGTCCAACATTGTCGAAGTATCTAAACTATAGTATTTTAAGTTAAATGATTCTAAATTGGTAGATAATGTAGTTTGTTTATTTTCGCAACTGATAACTGCTAAAGGTAATGTTGCTAAAGAACCTACAAAAAACGGTAATAGAATTTTATTTTTAAATTTCATAAATCTCCTTAGATTTGAATAAAAAAGCTATTTTATTATAATAAACATCATTTTAGTTTTGAGCATTTTTTGAATTAATTGCTAAAAGTGAAATATTATCTTATCTTTTAATTTGCTAAATAAAAAATTTTGAAAAAATTGCCATAATAAAGATGAAATACAACCGTTTTTACTTAATTGTCCCAGAGGGGAATGTCTACATGAAAAGTTATATTACAATTTATTTTGTTCGAACTTATGATTTTTCCAAAGCTTATGATTTCTTTATTTGTTATAATTCTTTTTATGGAAAATACAATGTATAACTCTTTATTAAAAATTAAAGAAAAATATGATGAAATGCAACAATTATTAAATGATCCTGAAGTTATTTCGGACATTAAAAAGTACACAAGATTGAACAAAGAAATTAACTCAATCGAAGATATTGTTGTTGCTTTTAATAAATACTTAAATGCAGAAATGAACTTGAATAATGCCAAAGAAGTTTTAATGACTGAAAAAGATGAAGATTTTATCGCACTTGCAAAATCTGAAATAGCGGAGTCTGAAACTATCATGGAGAAATTAAGTGACGAATTAAAAATTCTAATTCTACCAAAAGATGAAAATGATAACAAAGACGTAATCGTTGAAATTCGTGGAGCTGCTGGTGGGGACGAAGCTAACATTTTTGCCGGGGACTTGTATAGAATGTATACAAAATGATGTGACCAAAATAACATGAAATATAAATTATTAGATTCTACTACCGCTGAAGCGGGGGGATTCACACTAGTCACATTTTCCGTAACCGGGGAGAAACCATATTCAAAATTAAAATTTGAAAGTGGCGTTCACCGCGTGCAACGTGTCCCAGTGACCGAAACAAAAGGAAGAGTCCACACAAGTACTGCAACCGTTACGGTTATGCCTGAAATTGACGATACAATCGAAATTGAAATTAAACCAGAAGATATTAGAGTTGATGTTTTCCGTAGTTCAGGAAATGGTGGTCAATCAGTTAATACTACCGATAGTGCGGTGCGAATTACTCACTTAGCAACTAATATTGTAGTTTCATGTCAAGAAGGTAAGTCGCAAATTCAAAACCGTGAATTAGCACTTAGAATTTTAAAATCAAAATTATATGATTTAGAATTACAAAAAAAACATGAAGAAGAATCAGGATATCGTAAGTTAGCCGGTAGTGGAGCACGGAGCGAAAAAATTCGTACCTACAATTATCCACAAGATAGAGTTACCGATCATCGTATTTCATTTTCAACAAGTCTTTCACCAGTTATTGATGGTAAATTAAATCCTATTATTGACGCACTTTTAACCGAAGAACAAAACGAAAAAATCAAAGAAGCAGGTTTAGAATAAATGCCAACAGTTGAAGATTTATTGCTTGAAAAAAGACGTTATGGTTTACCTGAAGAAGTTTCTGAACATGAAAAGGAGTTGCTTAAACAAGATACTCCAGTTCAAAAAATTATTGGATATGTTGATTTAGCAAATGTACGTATTTTTTTGGATAAATACGTATTAATTCCTAGATATGAAACTGAAGAATTGGTCTTAAAAGCAATCGAAAAAATACCGCAAAATGCCAAAGTTTTGGACTTAGGTTGTGGTAGTGGTTTTATCGCAATTGCACTGAAAAAAAATCGTCCTGATTTGGAAGTTTATGCAACGGATATTAGTGATGACGCGTTAATTCAAACAAAACAAAATGCCTTAATTAATGGTGTGAAAATTAATGTTATGTATTCAAATCTTTTTTCAATGCTTAGAGACGAAGTTAAAGAGAAAAAATTCGATGTTATCATTTCAAATCCACCATATATTTTAGAAAGTGAAGTTTTACCAAAAAGTGTTATAAATCATGAGCCTTTTGAAGCGTTATTTGCACCTGATTATGGTTTGTTTTTTTATAAGAAAATTTTAGAAAATCGTAAAACTTTTTTAGAAAAAAATGGAATGATTTTTTTTGAAATTAATCCAATTCACGGTCAATATTGAGAAATCTTAAAATCGACTTTTAATCTTGAGCTTCTTAAAGACATTAATCAAAAAGACCGTATGGTGATTATTCAGTTAAATGATTAACGTTATTTTATCAATTAAATAATCTAAGAGTCCACATGTGACTCTTTTTTTGAACAAAATTCAAAATTAATTTTTTATTTCATTTTTACTATTTTTTCGCTTTATATAAATGGAGGTAAAAATGAAAATTAATGAACTCAAACCTGCTTCAAACAAAGATTTAGCTAAAATTGAACCAGGTTCAGCGCTTGTAACTTTTTTAAGTGCTATACCGCTTGTAGTAAATGCTATAGCACCAGTTGTAGGGTTAATTAAATCGACACTTTCAAGTGATGGAGAGATTAAAACTAAAGAAGCAACATTCAAATGAGATGATGCTCCGAAAGCTTCTCAAAAAACTACAGAAAAAATTTTGTTTTTTAATTAGAAAATATATAATTGAAACGTTACTTCGGTAACCGTTCTAAAAAGGTTTTCAAGCACAGCACCTTCAAGACGAATCAATTACTGAAAGGGTTTATTTACCTACTATGAAAGCAATCATTGAAACAGGTGGAAAACAACTTTTAGTTTCTGAAGAACAAACTATCTTTATCGAAAAAATCGAAGGTAAAGAAGGAGACGTAGTAAAATTTGATAAAGTTTTACTTGTTGACACAAAAATTGGTCAACCATATCTAGAAAATGCAGTTGTAACTGGAGTTATCGAAAAACAAGGTAAAGCAAAAAAAATCGTTGTTTACCGTCACAATGCGAAGTCTACTCACAAAAGAAAACTTGGACACCGTCAACCTTACACACGTGTAAAAATTACAGGAATTCAAGGATAATCTAAGAAATGGCACACACGAAAGCCGGTGGATCGACACGTAACGGTCGTGATTCACACAGTAAAAGACTAGGTGCTAAATTAGGTGATGGACAATTCGCAACAGCTGGATCAATTATCTACCGTCAAAGAGGTACAAAAATTTTTCCAGGTGTTAACGTAATGCGTGGTGGTGATGATACTTTATTTACAACAATTGATGGATATGTAAAATATGAAACTAGAAGAAACAGAAAATACGCTTCTGTTTATCCTGAAAAACAAAAATAGTCAGTTTTATACTGGCTATTTTTTTAACTTCAAATGTAGTTTTTCGACCAATCAATTGCGTCAAATTGAATATTTTCAACTTCAGAACATTTATTCGCACTTTCTTGATCTAAAAAACAAACTTCTTTGTTGTTGTCGATGAATTGTGAAATTAAATTGTAAATTTTTAGTTTTTTGTCCACATTGATAACAAATAAAATGTCCGAAAGTTGTGCGATTAAGCAGTTTCGAATTAAAAAATTGATTTTATAGCAATGTGTATTTGGTTTAAATGAACTCATCAATAATGAATTTTTTTGTTCGTTTGCTTTATTTTTAAAACCATTTGCTAAAACGGTAATCAATTTATGTTTTTCTAATATTTTTTCATTTGCAAATTTTTCAAATTTAGCAAAGTCAGACATTAAAAAGATGCAATTTGGATACCAATTTAAAATTTGCTCAAGTACTTGTTGCGAATGTTCATTTCAATTTGCTGCAACAATTGTAATGACTTTATTTTTGTGCTTCAACAAGTTTAAATCACCACTAAAATATAATTCTTTGAATGTCAAATTTTTGTTTGCCAACAAATAATATTGTTCGAACTCATTTGAGTTAATTTTTAAAATATTTGAATTTAAGTTATTTTTGATTTTTAATTCTGTACTCATTTTCTCTCCTATTATTAATATGCAACTTTTTACAATTTTTGAATATGAAAATATGTTTTCACAAATATGGAAAGTTTATGTGTTTTAAATAAAAAAGGAATAAAATTAAGTTGATAGAAAATTTTAATATTAAGGAGAAATATAAATGAAAAAAATGAAAGCATTCGTTGTTCGCTCACCAAAAAACTGAAGCGTAGAAGAAGTTGCAATTCCAGAACCAAAGGAAAAAGAAGTTCTTATTAGAATGGAAACAAGCGGAATTTGCCACACCGACTTACATGCAGCTAATTTTGACTGATTAGTTGAACCTAAATATCCATTAATTCCTGGACACGAAGGAATCGGTATTGTTGAAAAATTAGGACCTGGATGTACACACCTTAAAGTTGGAGACAGAGTTTGTTTGGCTTGATTACACGACGCTTGTGGACACTGTGAATACTGTTTAACAGGTAAGGAAACTCTTTGTGCAAACCAAAATATGTCTGCATATACAAAAGATGGATCATTCGCTGAATACGCAATTGGACACGAAGACTATGTTGGAATCGTACCTAAAGAATTAGACGTTATTACTGGTGCACCTGTTGTATGTGCTGGGGTTACAACTTATAAAGCAATTAAACAAGCAAAATTAAAACCAGGTGAATATGTTGCTGTTATTGGTGTTGGTGGACTTGGTCAATTAGCAATTCAATACGCAAAATCAATGGGATATAGACCAATTGGTATTGACTTAACAAACGAAAAAGTTGAATTAGCTAAAAAATCAGGTGCTGAATTTGCTTTTAACTCAAAAGAAGTTAATGCAGTTGAAGAAGTTATTAAAGCAACAAAAGGTGGAGTACACGCAGTTGTAAATACATCAGTTTCTACAAAAGCAGCTTACGATGGTATGAACATGTTAAGACGTGGTGGACGTCAAGTACTTGTTGGATTACCAGCTAAAGACTCATTAGGAAGAGATGAATTCCCAGTTTCAGTATTCTGAACAGTATTATTTGAACGTGAACTAGCAGGATCAATTGTTGGTACAAGAAAAGATTTAGCTGAAGCTCTTGACTATGCAGCTCGTGGAGAAGTTAAATCTGAAGTAACAAAAGTGGTGAAACTAGAAGAAGTTGCTGACATTTTTGAAAAACTTGAAAAAGGTGAATTTTTAGGAAGAGCTGTTATCGACTTTCGTAAATAATTAAAAGTTTTTTAAAACATAAGGTTTAAGACCTTGTGTTTTTTTATGCAAAAAGCAATTTTGAGCTCTAAAATTAACACTTTATTTTTAAGCAGCAAAAATTTTTCCAGCAATAAAAGTAACCATTGTACTTTTAGGATGAATTTTAAGAGTAAAAAATTATTTTTTATCATTTTTTCTCAGCAAAAAATTAACTTTTACTTTTGTAAGTATTTCCATTTTTGTCATTTAGAACAAAAACACTCAAATTACATTTTTGTATAAAAAGTTTATAATTTCAAAGAAATTGTTAAATATAATATTTCATCTTAGGAGAACACGAATGAGAATAGCATTTTTTGATGCAAAAGAATATGATAAAAAATATTTTGACGCCGTAAATAACGGAAGACATGAAATTGTTTATTTCAAAGAAAATTTAGGTATTGATACTGTAAAATTAGCTCAAGGATTTGACGCAGTTTGTGGTTTTGTTAATACCTATGGTGATAAATTTATTTTAGAATTATTAGCTAAATCAGGTGTTAAATTTTGATTGCAAAGATCGATGGGATACAACAAAGTTGACTTAGCTAAAGCTGCTGAAGTAGGAATCGAAGTTTTTAGAATTCCTAACTATTCAGCTGAATCAGTTGCAGAATTCGCAATGTCAGCTATGATGTCATTAAATCGTAAATTAATCGTTGCTTCACACCGTGTAAAAAACTATAATTTCTCACTTAATGGATTAGACGGACTTTGTGTTCATGGTTCAACCATTGGTGTTATTGGTGGTGGAAAAATCGGTCAAGCTTTCATCAGAATCGCCAAAGGGATGGGAGCAAAAGTTTTAGTATTTGATACATTCAACGAAACAAACTTCCCTTACTTAGCTGACCAATTAGGTTTTGAATATGCACCACTTACAAAATTATTAAAAGAAAGTGATTTTATTTCACTTCATGCACCTTTATTACCATCAACTCGTTACGTTATCGATGAAGACGCGATTGCAATTATGAAAAAAGGAGCAGTTTTAGTTAATACTGCTCGTGGTGAATTAATGGACATTAAAGCTGTTATTAAAGGTCTTAAAGAAGGAATTATTTCAGGATTAGCTTCTGACGTGCTTGAACGTGAAGAGGGACGTTTCTACGAAGATATCTCAGATAAAGCTGAAGAATACAAAAAAATCGATCCTGAATGAAGAGAATTACTTGAAATGGATAATGTTTTAATTACTTCTCACCAAGCTTTCTTAACAAACGTTGCTTTAACACAAATTGCTAAAATTACTTTAGATAATGCTGATATGGCTGAAAAAGGCGACTTCTCAAAAGCACTTAAATTATTAGAAAACGGACGTGTACAGAACGGATAGTAGAACGGAAAATATGGAAACTCAGAAAAAAAGTTTATCAAACAGGTTTAAAGATTCTTTTTATTTGTTTAAATTTGGAGCGAAAAATAGACCATTCGCTCAAGAACCTAAAAATGTAAAAACTTGATTAATTCATGCTCTTAGTGAATTTATCGGAACTATTTTTATTTCACTTGGATTAGCAGGTTTAAGTACTTATATTAATGGTGAAGCTGTTATTGAAGAGTACTTAGGTCACTTAATTATTGTTGGATTTTTTGCTGGATTTGTAATTGTTGGATTATGTTTATTTATTTTCTTAAGATGAAGCTGTGATTTAAACCCTGCTGTTACTCTAACAAGATGATTAAACGGAACTAATACAACACGTTACGCTTTAATGAAATTTGTAATGCAATTTTTAGGAGCTTTAGTAGCTGCAGCTATTATTTATGCTGCTGGTACATCAGCAGCAAAACACGGTTTACACAATGAACCAATCCAAGCTTTAAAAGCTGCAAGCAAGGATTTATTAGGTGAACAAAACAATGCTTCATTAATTGATGGTTCATTATGAATCTTCTTTATTGAGTTAGTTATGACTGCAATTCTTTTATTCCCTATCTTCTCACCAAATATTCGTGATGAATATCGTGATTTATTAATTATGTTCATTATTTCATTGGACGTATGAATGGGAATTTTAGGTGGTACTGCTGCAATTAACCCTGCACGTGGACTTGCACAACAATTACCATCATTGATTTTCCAACAAAAAGAATTAGCAACAAACAATTTAACTTTATCAGTGCAATACGGGACAATTGCAATGGTATTAGGAAGTTGATTATCACCATTCTTATACTTAGGTGTTGCCGGATTTACTAGAGAATTCGTTAACCCTTGAGTTGTTGGGATTATTAAATTCAAAAACACTAGATCTGAAAACATGACAACGCCAAATCAAAAGTAAATAAGTCGAAAAAGAAAATGTTGCAAATTAATCTTGCAACATTTTTTCTTTGTCTTTTAATCTAATTCAGCCACACCAGTGTAAAGTTTGTAGTAATTTTGTTTAAGTGCTAAAAGCTCTTTGTGTGTTCCTTTTTCGAGAATTTTACCATGCTCGAGAACCACAATTAAGTCTGAGTTTTTGATTGTGCTTAAACGGTGTGCAATCACGAAACTCCTGCGTTTCCCAGTTCCTAGTATAAAATTTAAAAATCAAGTCATAACAAAACTGTTTTTATGACAAAAATATGTTGAATTGAGTCAAAAAATTGCTTATTTGACATGTTTTTTATAAAGAAATAATAAAATTTTGGTATAAAAAGTTAAAAAAACATAGAAATTTATCAAATTTAACCAAGTTATTTATATTTTATACTATTTTTACTAGTAAATTTTAGTATTTTTATATATTTATTTTATAAATATATAGGTGTATAAAACAAGTAAAAATACCCTTAAGTGGGAAACGTAGGAAAAGTAAATAAGTCGAAAAAGAAAATGTTGCAAATTAATCTTGCAACATTTTTTCTTTGTCTTTTAATCTAATTCAGCCACACCAGTGTAAAGTTTGTAGTAATTTTGTTTAAGTGCTAAAAGCTCTTTGTGCGTTCCTTTTTCGAGAATTTTACCATGCTCGAGAACCACAATTAAGTCTGAGTTTTTGATTGTGCTTAAACGGTGTGCAATCACGAAACTAGTTCTTTGGTGCATTAAATTATCTAATGCTTGCTGAATTAATTTTTCTGTTTGAGTATCAATTGTACTTGTTGCTTCATCTAAAATCAACATCACTGGATTTAAAGCACTGGTGCGGGCAATTGATAACAATTGTTTTTGTCCCTGTGAAAGTCCCTCGGCTGAGTTTTCTAGAATTGTATTATAGCCATCGTGCAACATAGTGATAAAGTCATTTGCATTTGCCACTGTTGCTGCACTGACAATAACATTATCTTCACAATGATCAAGACCATACGAAATATTTTCGTTAACACTCTTACTAAAAAGTGAAGTATCTTGAAGTACTAATCCCATCGATTTTCTCAAGTCATCTTTGTTGATGTCTTTAATATCGATACCATCTAAATAAATGTGTCCCTCTGTGGTCTCGTAAAATCGACTTAATAGGTTAGCGATTGTAGTCTTACCTGCCCCAGTCGAACCAACTAAAGCCACTTTTTGTCCTGGTTTAACATCTAAGTTAAAGTTATCGATAATTTTCTTTTCTGGTGAGTAACTAAATGATACATTTTCAAATTTAACTGCCCCTAGTGCTGGTATGTAGTTAATTTGTTGTGTAACCTTGTCGCTCACTTTCCAGTAGAAGTCATAAAAGTTAGTATTTGAATTTGTAAATGATGAATCATTTTGAATTAATTGTTCTTTAGTTAATAATTTGACATTTCCATTTGATTCTTCTGGCGTTCTTTCAAGAACATCAACCACACGAGAAAATCCAGCAATTGCTAAACTAATTGAGTTTAATTGTTGTGAAACTTGTCCAATAGGTGCAATAAAACTTCTTGAGTATTGTAAGAAAGTAATTAATGTACCAATGCTAATGTTCATTCAAGTTGTCCCTCATTGGTTTTGATAGTAGAATAAAGTACCACCAATAACAGCCATGAGTGCAAAATTTACATTCCCCATGTTCATGAGCACGGGCATTATTATATTTACTCAAAATTTGGATTTATAATCATTTTCATAAAGTTTGTCATTTTTAACTTTAAGATTTTCGACTGATTTTTTTTCATAGTTAAAGACTTTAACAATCTTAATCCCCTCAATCATTTCAGTTAAATAACCATTAACTGTCCCCAGCGACGATTGACGTGCACTAAAGTATTTAATTGATTTTTTACCTAAGATTTGTGCTAAGAACATTAATATTACAACCATTAATAAAACTAAAATTGTTAAGAATCAACTATAGTAAATCATCATTACTAATGAAAATAAAATTGAGAATATAGCATTAAAGATTTGTGGAATACTTTGTGAAAGCATGTCCCTTAATGCATCGATATCATTAGTAAAAATACTTGTGATATTACCTTTAAGTTGCGTATCAAAGTAACCTAATGGTAATTTTTGAATGTATCCATAAAGTTGGTCACGCAATTTTTTGATAGTTCTGTGTGTAACTACCACTGCAATTTGGCTCGAAATCAATGAACAGGCAATTGATATTAAAAACATTGCACCAAGAATTAACATCGAATTTGTAAATCCTGTATTGTCGAAATTACCTGTAATAAAGTAAGGAACTAAATATTTTTCAAAAACAACATTTCCTAAAAATGATTGTGCGTAAATAAATATTCCAGATGATATGAAAATTGTTAAAAATACTAAGAAATAAGATACTTTGTTATATTTTCAAATGAATTTTAATAATTTTTTAAATGATCCAGATTTAATTGGTGGACGTTTTCTTTTTTTACTCATTATCGCCCTCCTGTGTTTGTGAAACATACAATCCATGATAGAATTTATTGTTTTTTAATAGTTCATTATGAGTACCAAAAGCTTCAATTTCACCATTATTCATAACAATAATTTTATCCGCATGCTCAATTGAATTGATTCTTTGAGCGATAATTAATTTAGTTGTATCTTTTAAATTTTTCTCAAACGCATTTTGAATTAATTTTTGAGTTCTATTATCCACTGCAGATGTTGAATCGTCTAAAATTAAGATTTTTGGTTTTTTAATCAAAGCACGAGCGATACATAAACGTTGTTTTTGTCCACCTGAGAAGTTATTTCCTTTTTCTTCAACAATTTGATTTAGTCCCTCGTCTTTTGAAAAGACAAAATCATAAGCAGCTGAGTTTTTAAGTGCAGTCTTAATTTCTTCATCGCTAGCACTTAAATTACCTCATTTCATGTTTTCTCTTAAAGTACCTTTAAATAAGGTATTTTTTTGTAAAACAATTGAAATTGCATCTCTTAAATTCATTAAGTCATATTCCTGAATTGGAGTACCTGCGATTTTTAATTCACCTTCGCTAATGTCGTATAAACGAGGTAATAATTGTACTAAAGTACTTTTTCCTGATCCTGTTTTTCCAATAATTCCAATTGTTTCACCAGAATTGATTTTTAAATTAATGTTTTTTAAGTTTTTTATATTCGTATCTGAATTATATTTAAACGATACATTGTTAAATTCAATTGAACCGTCTAAAATTTCTTTTTTACCATTTTGTGGTGAAGTAATTGATGGTTTTTCATTCAATACTTCTTTAATCCGGATTGAACTTTGATGAGCAATTGTTACCATCACAAATACCATAGAAGCTAACATCAGTGACATTACCACTTGTCACATGTATGAAATTAAAGCAATTAATTCACTTCATTCCATGTTGCGACTTACAACTGATTTAGTACCAACAAATAAAATTAAAAATGTTAGTCCATAAATAGTTAAGAATAATACTGGACTATTAAGTGCAACTAAACGCTCACTTTTTATTGAGATTTTTTTTAGCCTTGCAGTTAAGTTTTGAACCTCTTCTAATTCTTTTTCTTCTGTAACAAAGGCTTTAATTGTTTTTATTGCATAGATATTTTCTTTGATTTTATTGTTTAATCTATCATATGATTTAAGCATTTTACCAAAAAGCGGAAATGCAAAACCAATAATTAAGGATAACATAATTGTTAGTGCTAAAACAGCTCCTAAGAAAATGGTAGCCATTTTAGTATTAATTGTAAATGCCATTACAATCGCACCGACTAACATAATTGGTGCTCTTACTAAGGTACGAATAATTTGCATGTAAGCATTTTGTACGTTAGTAATATCATTGGTTAGTCTAATCATTAAACTACCAGTTGTATATTTATCTAAGTTTGAGAATGAAAATTTTTGAATGTTGGCAAACATATTCATTCTTAAATTACGTGCAATTCCAGCTGCACCTTTTGATGAGGCGATTCCACTTAAGACACCAAAAATAATTGATCCAATTGCTAAAGAAAATAAAATCGATCCTCATTTAAAGAGTTGAGCTAAAATGACTTTACCATTGCTTGTATCAAAAGAATCTTGAAGTAAATAAGCATTAACTTTTGGCATAAAAAGTTGAATTACAACTTCTAAAATAACAAAAAAAGCTGATAAAAATGATACAGTTCGATATCCTTTTGTTTGATCTCATCAACTGACACTTTTAATTTGATTGTAAATCACATCAACTTTTTTATCTCGTTTTGATCTCATCTTTCTCCTTTCGTTTTTTATAAATAAATTTTATATTTTTGATCAATTTAACTAGAAAATTCTTAATTTTTTGAATTTTGAATAAGTTATAATTTCCATCTTTTTTCTGTGCAAAAATAAATTTATACCTAATCCTTTTTTGAAATTTTCACTAATAACAAGGTATAATATTTTAAAAAATAATAATTAAATATAAAGAGAGGAATTTAAAATGACAAATAAGCAGAAAATGATAATTTGGATTTTGTCATCTTTAGTAGCTTTGTCATTGGCTATCTTTTTTACGGTTTTTACTTTTTATAGTCAAAATTTAATCGTTTTTCGAATTCTGGCTTTCTTGACAATTTTGGCCTTTCTTTCAATTTTTATCGTAGTAGTTTATTTTGCAATTAATAATTTTGCAAAATCACGTGACTTGGTTAAAAAATCATTTAACAACTATATTGAAGACATTATTACAAATAATAATTTCGGAATAATTATTTTCGATTCAAGTGAAAAAATTTTATGAATGAGTAATTTTATCCGTGCTCGGTTTAGTAAAAAGGTGATTGGCTCATCAATTAAAGAATTTTTTGATGAATTTGCTCCAAATGTTAAAAATGCACTGTATAAAAGTTCGTTTAACTTTGAATTTAACAATCTTGAATATGAAGTTCAAGTTTGACCACTGAAAAATACAATTAGCATTCGTGATGTAACTTATGAAAGTAACATTATAAAGGAATCAAAACAACAAAAAATTGTAATTGGTGAAATTGAAATTGATAACTTTCAACTTTATCAATCTATTTTAAGTGAAGAACAATTATTCAATATTAACAAATGTATTATTAACTCAATTGAAAAATACGTTAAAGATCCTGAATATAATTTATTCTATCGTCAATATACGAACGGAAAATACGTGATTATTTGCAATGAATTGACTTTGGAAAAATTACTAGAGGACCAATTTAGAAGCTTTTTAAGTTTTAACGATTCGGACATTTTCATGCGTGATAATAATCGCTTAAGTATCTCAGCCGGATTCGCTAGGGGATGGCCGAGTTTGAATTTAAAAATCGAACAAGCTAAAAAAGCATTATTACAAGCTCAGAACCGGGGTGGGGACCAAGTAGCAATCTTTTCAAATGATTCAGTTCCTATTTACTTTGGTTCTTCAAGTGAAATTATGGCGGATAATAACCGTACTGAAATTAAATTGATCGCTCATTTATTTGAAAAGAAATTGCAATCAAGCGATATTCAAAATGTGATAATTTATGGTCACTCACTTTCTGATTTAGACGCAGTAGGAAGTGCTTACGCAATTTATAAAATTGCTAAAAATTATGGTAAAAGAGCAAATATTTGTAATTACACATTCGATTCGACTGCTGATAAGTTTTTACGTAGTCAAAACTTACTCAAGAGTGATATTTTTATTAAGTCTCATCTAGCGAATAAAATTACAAACGAACACACCTTGGTAGTATTTGTGGACAATTCAAATCCAAATCGTACCGATAATAAGGATGCAATTTTAAATGCTAAGGCGGAAAATATTTTTATTTTCGATCACCACCGTGTTGGAGAAAGTGTTGATTTTTGTCCGCGTAGCAATCGTTATATTGATCCAAATGCTTCAAGTGCGTGTGAAATTGTGACTGAATTGATTACATTTATGAATACCAATAATAAGATTTCTGCTAATACAGCACAATTTTTATTAAACGGAATTTACTTAGATACAGCACAATTCACAAAATCAGTTACACCAAGAGCCTTTAGTGCTTCGTCATGATTGGAGTCTAAAGGTGCTCGTGGTTCATTAAGTAGTGAATTATTAAAAATTGATGAAAAAACAGCAAAAATAGTTCAAGATTTATTAAAGAATGTTCAAGAAATCAAAAAAGGATATTATTTAGCCTATAGCAATATTGAAGTGGAAAATGACATTATTAGTATTGCAGCTAATGAAATTTTAAAAATAAGCGGACGTCATGCGAGTTTTGTGGTGGCCAAGTTAAGCAGTACCAACAAATACAAATTAAGTGCTCGCGGAATGAATACAAACGTCCAAGTAATCTGTGAAGCAGTTGGAGGTGGTGGACACTTTAGTACAGCAGCTGCAGTAACCAACGAACCGTTAGATGTGTTCGTGGACAACATAAAACAAGCAATAGTAGGGAGTTTAAGAGATGAAAGTAATATTGATTAAAGACTGTAAAGATGGAAAAGCAAACACAATTATTGAAGTAGCCCCAGGGTACGCTAAAAACTTTTTAATTAATAAAGGGTTTGCATTACCATACAATGAATCAACTGCAAAAACATTAGAACGTAAATTAAATGAATTAAGTGCTGAAGAACACGAAAGAAGATCAAAAGCACTTGAATTAAAATCTAAATTAGAGGAAGTTAAATTAGAATATACACTTGAAGCTAATACTGATGCCAATTACAACTTAAACGTACATGGTTCAGTTTCGACAAAACACGTTGAAAAAGATTTAGCTAAATTAGGTTTCAAATTAGGAAAGCATGCAATTGAAAAAGTGCACTTAGTTTCTGAAGGTACTCACGAAATTAAAGTAGTTATTTATAAAGATATTACAGCGAAATTATTTATTAAAATCAAAATTAAAGAAATTAAATAACGGTAACTCAAATGAGTCAATCAAATAATTATATGAAACCACCAATTCAGATTGGGACAGTTAACAATCATCAGGGACAAATTCAAAATTTTACTTTTGACACGTCTAAATTACATGATATTGAATTAGAAGAAAAAATTTTAGGGATGATTTTAGCTAATGTTGAGATTTTGCATGAGTCCCTTATGTACCTTAGTGAAGAAGATTTTTATTTTATTGATAATAAAAATTTATTCTTGGTATTTAAACAGTTACAAAATCGTGCACAAGAATTAAAAACAATCAATATTAATGATGTTTTTACATTTATCGAACGCAATTTTAATGAAAATCACACACGTAAAATCACCTTATCATTTTTATCAAAAATCGCATTAAAAGCAGGTAATTACGACAATAAATTACTTTATTTTGAAGAATTAACCAAACTAACTAGTTTGCGAAAAATCTATAGTACTTTAGTTCATTCATTAAATAAATTAAATAACCCCGCAAATCTTGAAGTAAAAGATTTTGCTGCAGAAATTGAAGCTCAAATCACCGAAGCGAATTCAAATCGGAGCTTATCTTCATTTACTAGTATTTCCGATGCAGCAAACGAATACATCAGGGACTTGCAATACCGTCGTAATCTAGATGAAAATCATTTAGCAGGTGTCCCCTCTGGGATTCATAACTTAGACATTATGACACAAGGTTTTAAATCTGGTGAGCTCATTATTTTAGCTGCTAGGCCAGCGATGGGAAAGACTGCTTTTGCATTAAACATTTGTGTTAATGCTGCTTTAAGTAACCGAAGAGTTGCCTTTTTCAGTTTGGAGATGAGTAATATTCAACTTATGAGTCGGATTTTTTCCATTGTTTCCGGAGTTGAGGGAAATAAATTAAAAAAAGCAAGTCTTTTGGACTCACAAGATTGGACACGTTTATCAATTGCAAAACAAACTAAAATTGACCAAATGAACTTTTTTATAGATGATTCGAGTTCTTCAAAAATTGCCGAAATCGCTTGAAAAGCACGTCGTTTGAAAAAACTACATAATATTGATTTAATTGTGGTCGATTATCTGCAATTAATGACCGGTTCATCAAGGTCAAATGATAACCGTCAAAACGAGGTTTCGAAAATTTCTAGAACTCTCAAAGAACTCTCGCGTGAATTAGAAATTCCAATTATTGCACTTTCGCAATTGAGCAGAAGTGTGGAACAAAGAGAGGACAAACGTCCAATTCTTTCAGACTTGCGTGAAAGTGGAAGTATCGAACAAGACGCAGACATGGTTATGTTCCTATATCGAAACGATTATTATCAAAAGAAGCAAAATGAACGAATTTCAGATGAAATTGGTTCTGAAACAGATTTAATAATTGCAAAACACAGAAGTGGACCGACTGGATCGATCAAATTACGCTTTAATATGTCAATTTCTCGTTTTAGTGATCCGGTTGTTTCACTTAATAACACACAATTATTTAATAACAATAACAAATAAAAAACGAATTTTATAACAGGAGTTTAAAATGGATAGTTATTCCCGAAGTTGCAACAAAATAAGTAATATCAAAAAGGAGATTTCTCATGAGTAAAATTCTCCTAATAAGCTTATTTATAGTTGTATTATTATTCTTTATTCTTAGTGCAATTTTTAGTGGTGCCGAAACCGCTTATACATCAATTTCGATGGCAAAAGTGCACACAATGGTAGAAAATAATGAAGCAAGAGCAAAATTAATTCATAAACAACTCAAAAGATATAATCAAATTCTCACAACTATTTTAATCGCAAATAATATTGTTAATATTGGTTCTGCGACTTTAACAAGTTTTATTTTAAATCAACTTATTGGTAGCGGTGCACTCGTAACAATTGTCACCACCGCTTTAGTTACTCCAATTTTAGTGATTTTTAGTGAGATAATTCCAAAATTATTAGGTAAGAGTCATCCAGTTAAATACTTACAAATTTTTGGATACTTCATTGAATTTATTTACTGAGTTTTATGAATCTTTGCTTATCCATTAGGGAAGATTGGTAAAAAGGTTTATATAACAAATTCAGAAGATGAATTGAAAAAAATGATTGAAATAGCTCGTAATGAGGGAGTGCTTCAATCTGGGGAAAGTCTACTTGCACAAAATGCCCTTGACTTAGACTCGACCAAAGTTTCACAACATTATTTACGTCTTAAAGATGTGACCAGCATCGATTATCGTGCTAGCGTCCAAGATGCTTTAGAGCTATTCAAGGAGACTAATTATTCACGTATCCCAGTGGTCAAAAAAGACGAATTAATTGGAATTATAATGTTAAAAGATCTATATCATCTTAAACGCGGTAAGATTATTAACTATATTATTCATGTCCCTTTTATTTCAACTAATTCTGTTTTAACTAGTGCTTTGGAAAAATTAAGACGAGCTAGAGTACAGATGGGATTTGTTGTTGAAAATAACAACTCAACCAGAGTCTTGGGAATAATTACCGTTGAAGACATTATTGAAGAGCTAGTTGGTGAAATTTACGATGAAACTGACGAAGCTGAATCAATTTTTGAAATTTCACTTGAACAAAGTGAGGTTCATGCAAATGTCAAGGTCAAAGATGTCTTTAAACAATTAGATATTGATGATGACACTTTAGATGATGAAGATTACGAATTGACTTTAGGTAAATGAATGTTGAAAATGACAAATAAACAAAAGTTAAACAAAAACTTACGCTTCAATTTAGACAAAGTCGCTTCTTTTAAAGTTATTCAATCGAAAAATAAAGAAAATAAAGTGGCTATTATTGGAATTAATAAATATTAATATGAAAAAATGCAGTTGTATTAACCTAACTGCATTTTTTGTTGCTCTCCTAAATCGTGACAGTGTCTACATCTAGCTTCGTATTCTTTATTTCCTAAAAAATTAAGCTCTTGATTTGCAGTCTTGCGGTATGAGAATCCCGCCGCTCCTTTGCATAATGCACACACAGCTTTTAATTTATCCACTTCATCCGCAATAGCTAAAAGTGAAGCTAAAATTGGAAAAGGACGTTTTAAATAATCCATATCCAGTCCACTCACAATTACACGGACACCATATGAAGTGAGTGTATTTATTACATTAATAATATTTTCATCAAAGAAATGAATTTCGTCAATAACGACTGCTTTATAGTCTTTTTCGTAAAATTCCAGTATTTGTTCTGAATTATTAATATTAATGGCCTTAACTTTTGCTCCATTACGTGAAACAATTTCTATATCGCTAAAGCGATTATCAAATTCTGGTTTAAAAACTAAAGTTTTAACATCAGCAATTTGTAAAATTTTAATTCGTTTAATCAATTCTTCACTTTTTCCGGCGAACATTGGTCCGGTTATTACTTCTAATGTACCATCAGGATATTTTAAAAACATGTTATTTTCGCTCCTATTTTTTAATTTTTAACGCTACCATTAAAATGGTCCGTTTAATTCGACTTGAAGTGTACCGTCTTGAGGTACATTCTTGGACAAAATCGTCGTATTTATCTATTTCAATGTGCTTTTTGAATAAATTTTGAATCCCTTCACTAATCATTTTAAACTTTTCTAATTCTTCGGTGCTATATTTACGAATCACTTTTTGAAAACGACGATAAATTTTTTGATTATTTCTTAATTTATCAAAATAATTAAATCGCATTGGTGTATATTTGGTGTAATCTTGGTTATTTTTTAGCATTTGACGAATTTTAGTTGCACTAGCAAAATCTAGATATGTCTCTTCACTATGAAAATCAATTGTCCGCTTTATCGAAACTGGTTGAATCGGATAGTCATTATCAATGATTGTTTTAACATATTCTAATCCTAAAATGTCATTTGGCATTGAAATATCTTCCCCAGATAATTCTTGAAGTGCTAAATTAGTAGCTTTTGGAAATGAATTAGCTCCTTTTTTGAGAAATTGTTTAATTAATTGGTTATATTGTTCACGATTTTTTTTGATAATTTGAGCAATTTTAATTAAACGTTCAACATCATCGCTCTCACTACCAAAAACTAAATAATCTATTTTTTGCTTATTTAGGATTTTGACACTTTCACTAGCAAAGATATGAGCAGCTTGTGTGGACACTTGCGTTGGAAGTTTGAGTACTTTATCCACTCCATTTTTGAGTGCGTAACGCTTGCGTTTAGCGAATGATGCACAGGTTACTTCGCCACGTTGCGAGTATTTTCCGCTCATTGCAACTATGATTTTGGAACTTGGAAACATCTTTTTAATTTGTTGAATTTGATAAATGTGACCATTGTGAAATGGATTATATTCAACAACTATACCAATTTTAACTTTCTTCATTTGTCTAATTATACTTAAATTATTTTGCTGATTTGATTTTATTTTAAATTTAACTTTTTAACCTATAATATAGATAGTTTAATTCAATTTTGTAACTCTTTTAAAAGCTAAAAATATTATTTAACTTTTCATAAAAAATATATATAATAATAGTGCTATTTTTTAAATAGAACCACAAAATAAAAGGAGAAAGCTATGGCTATTGTACCAAAACGTAAAACATCTAAACAACGTAAACACAAAAGAAGAACCCACGACGCATTATCAACACCAAACCTTGTTGCTTGCGCAAACTGTACACAATTAATTGAACAACACCGTGCATGCAGATTCTGTGGTTTCTACAAAGGAAAAAAAGTTGAAGGATATGTTGCTCTTAACGACAGAGCTTAATTCAAAAATAATTTAATTTTAAAAATAAGACACTTTCTATAATGTGTCTTTTTTTTAAATGTTATAATATGATGGAGTATTACTATACTCCTTGGTTATTTTTATAAAAATAACCCTGAGACCAAAGGGAGGACACTATGTCAAAATACGAAATTATGTTAATCGTTGACCCTAAAGCTGATGCTTCAGTTGCTACCAATCTTTTAAATGAAGTTTTTGGTAAAGACGTTAAAAAAGCTGAAAAATTAGAGTTAACTGAATTAGCTTATCCAATTAACAAATCAAAACATGCTCAATATGTATATGCTGAAGTTGAAACAAATCCTGCTAACATTGCTGAATTTACACGTAAAGCAAATATTTTAAAAACACTTTGAAGACAATTAGTAATTAACTTAGATTCAGAAAAAGGATACGGTAAAGAAGTTAAAGTTAAAAAAACTTCTAAGAGAGATTCATCTTTTGCTAAAAAACCTGCTAAAACTGAAAAAGTTGCTTCTAATTAGTAACATTTACAAACATTAAGGATGGTATTATGAACAAAATCATTTTGATAGGACGTACAACAAGCGAAGTGCGCTACAACCACACCGCTAATGGTGTTGCGTACGCACGTACAACTGTTGCGGTTGAACGTAGAAATTCAAATACTGATGCGACTGACTTTATTCCAGTTGTTGCATGACGTGGTACTGCAGATTTTTTAAACGCACATGTGCGCAAAGGTACTTTGATTTCAATTGAAGGTGCATTATTCTCAAACCAATACGAATCACGTGATGGTAATATTGTGCGTAGTTATGAAGTTTCAATTGAAAATGTGTCTATTTTAGAACCTAAAAGTGTGGTCGAAAATCGTCAACCAAACCCTGGTTACGTTCCAAGTCCAGCACAAAATAGACCTAATGTTAACTACACTCCAAACTTAAACCCTCAAGGGACGACCAACTCACAAGCTAGAGTTGTGAACCAAATTCAAACTCCTGAGATTAAACCTAATTTTGGTAGTGTAAATAGCAATTTCACTCAAGTCCACCAACAAAATAAAGTAGTCCCACCAATGAATGATTTTCATAGTTTAGACGATGATACTTTCAATTCATTAAATAGTTCAAATAATAATACCTCTAATGTAGCAAACAACGACAACGAATCAAGCTTTATGTTTGATTTAGATAATATCGATAAATTAGATTAGGAGAAAAAATGGCTTTTATTAAAAATAAAAAAGGTTTTTCAAGAAGAAAAGTATGTGAATTTTGTGAATCTAAACAAGAATATGTTGATTACAAAAACACCGAAGTGTTAAAAAAATACATCAATGCTACAGGACAAATTAAACCAGCAGGTGCTACAGGTACTTGTGCAAAACACCAAAGAAAAGTTTCGACAGCAATTAAAAGAGCAAGATTTATCGCATTGTTACCATACACAATTATTCGTGTAAGAACACAAAGATAATATCAATTAAAAAATAAAATCAGGTTGTTAAAATCTGATTTTTATTTTTCAAAAAGTGAATTTTTTCGATAAAAAACATTATTTTTTTGATTTTTTGGTTAAAATAAATATAAATAAAAAGGAGATCAAAATGTCAAAAGCTTTATTTTTACACGCTAATTTATCTAGCGATGAAAACTCAACATCATTTTACTTAGAACAACAATTTTTAAATGAATTTAAAAAAGCTAATCCAGAATCTCAAATCGAAGTTATCGACTTAAATGATACTGAATTAGCACACACCTATCTTAATAAAAAAACTTTTGCAACATATTGACAAGATGTTAAAAGTGACCAATGAATCGAGAAATTAAAAAACGTGGACAAATTAATCATTTCTTTACCAATGATTAATTTTGGACCTAGTTCAGTTGTTAAAAACTTTATCGATGCTATCGCAGTTGCAAACAAAACTTTTTCATATAAATATTCGAAAAAAGGTGATGCAATTGGACTACTTAATAACCTCGATGTTATGATTTTAGCAACTCAAGGAGCACCAAAAGATTGATATCTTTGAGGTAGTCACGTAACTTGATTAGAGGGAACATGAAACTTTTTAGGAGCAAAAAAAGTAGACTCTATTCTACTTGCTGGGACAAAAGTTGCACCATATAATGAAATTAGTCCAAAAAAATTAGTTGATGAAAATCTTCAACTGATCAAAGAAAAAGCTCAAAGTTTTTAATATTTGTCCCAGTCTGGGACAATTTATTAAATTCAATTTTAAATGATAAAAAGAAGGAGTTAATAATTACTCCTTCTTTTTTTGATTAAACTAATTCTTCAAAAACATCGTCTCCAGTTTCAGTTACAATTTCAGCACCAAAATTACGTGCAACAATGTTACCTAAAGTACCAAGTCCATTAAAATTAGGTAAAACTTTAGGTTTAGTAAATGATTTAGAATAAATTGTTGCCGGCAAGAATTCACGTGTGTGATTGAAACCTGGATAAAGTGGATCGTTACCGTGGTCACTAGTCATGATTAAAAGGTCATCCTCACGTAAGACATTTAATAATTTTCCTAATTTAACGTCTAAATTAGCGATATTTTGTGCGTATCCATGAACATCACGACGGTGTCCGTAGTGTGAGTCAAATTGCACAAGATTGGTGAAAATAAATTGATTTTTAGTATCTTTTGTAGCTAAATCGATTGTAATGTCCATACCTTTGTCGTCACTACCGCTTGGAATATGTGTGCTAATTCCTTGTCCAACAAAAATGTCATTAATCTTACCAATCGAAACCACTTCAACACCTTGCTCTTGTAATTTGTTTAAAATCATTGGTTGCGGTTTATTTGCATAATCGTGACGGTTAAATGTTCTTGTGTATTTACCATCTTCCCCAACGAATGGACGAACAATAATTCTACCTACGTTTCATTCTGGTTTTGAGCTACAAATTTCACGAGCAGCTTTACCATAACGGTATAAATTATCTAAACCGATTCATTCTTCGTGAGCTGCAATTTGTAAAACTGAGTCATTAGATGTATAAACAATCAATGCACCTGTTTCTTTTTGTTCTTGAGCATACTCATCAATAACTTCTGTTCCTGAACCAGCTCTGTTGCAAATAATTTTACGTCCGTCAAACGCTTTTTCTAGTTCAGTAATTAAGTCGCTTGGAAATCCGTGTTCAGCAAAAGTTGGGAATGGTACTAAAGTTTTAATCCCCATCATTTCCCAGTGACCGGCTAATGTATCTTTAGCGTTTGATACTTCTTGAACTTTCGCAACATAAGCAAGTGGTTTAGGCACGTGGTAATTACCGTGTAATTCAGTAATATTTCCAATTCCTAATTTTTTTCAATTATCAATTTTGAATTCTTCTGCTAGTGAAGCGGATTTAATAGTATTAGCCCCTTTGTCACCAAAAGCTTTTTGGTCACGGTCAGGTCCAATTCCCAATCCGTCTGTTACTATCATAAAAATACGATTAAATTTTGGCATTTTTCTCCTTTAATAACTATATACATATATATTTTAGTCTTTTTTTATTAAACTTGCACAATATGGTATCGAAAATCATTTTTACCACATTTTTATTTCTTTTTTGGTTTGAGTTTTTAGTAAAGTTAACTCTCCCCGGCTGGGACAATTCAGATTTATTTATAGTCAAATAAAAAAGTCAAGTTAAACTTGACTCTAGAATTTTTCGGTTGGTAGGTAAACATATCCGTCGATACTTGTAACATCGCTAACCGCGATAAAGGCATCAGGATCGACTGCGCGCACTCTCTTAATTAATCTTGGTACTTGTCTAAATAATGTAATTGAGGTAATTACATCAATGTGTTCTCCTTTAAAACCACCTTTAGCTTTAAACATTGTCAATCCAGTAACAATTCTCTTGTCATTAGCAAGTTTTGTTTGAACCAATTCATAGTGTGTAGAAAAGATTTCAACACGTACTAATTTGAATTTAGGGAATAATTTATTCAATACTAAAATATAGACAATATTGGTTAAAATTGTTGCGACAAAGTTTGGAGAGAAATATAATTCTGCTGATCATTTTTTACTAATTACATCTTTAATCGCTTCGATTTGAATTTGTGAAAGATTTGAATTTGCAATTTGATCAAAATTACGTTCTGCATTTTCAAGTAGCAATGAACCTGGTAAATAAGAACCAAGTGCAACAGTAATGAAAATAATGATGATATTCATATTACCTGATATGCTACCGAATGATTTTTGTTTTGTATTTGCGTATCATTCTCCAATAACACCAGTAACCCCAGCGGTACCACCAATTACTGCGATGATTGCGAAAACTCAAGCAAGCATGTATCCATAGCAAATTGAGTAAATCATCAATGCTATTACATTACCTGCATCACTTCAAAGTAAAGGGATAATTGAACTTAATTGAACTTGGTATTTTGGTAATGCTTTTTTGATGATTTCATTGTCAAAATTACCAATAATATAAGCTTGGTTAGCCCCAGGAATCATCCCGATTAAAAATGAAACCATTGATGAAACAACTAAGAAAATAACTGTTAAGTTAGTAAAAACACGACCGATTTTTTTGTATCCAAAAATGAAGATTGGGATACTTAAAATAATATAAGCAATTCAGAAAATTGCTTGGTCAATTAAGTTCCGAACAGTTGGAGCGATGCTTTCAGGCATCGATGAAGTGATTAACCGAGCTGCAGCTTGTCCAAAAGCAGCAAAACCAAAGTTATAAATTCCGACGTTTTTAACGAAAAACACACTGATTATACCGAAGAATATTGCGGTAACAATTGTAATAAGTAATATTTTTCACATCGGCATAGCTTTATAGAAATTACTCAATTTCAAACCGAAGTTCGACATCTTGGTGCGTTTATAAACAGTATTTTTCTTAACAACATCCGAACACAACTCATCATGTGGATCGACATGGTTATCATAATCTTTATCATAGATTTCATTTAGCTTGAATTTTTTATTTTTACGTGTTAGACACATCTTACATTTATCAATTACTTTTTTATAATCCATAAAACCTTACCTTTCCTTAAAAAATAAAAACACACGCAGAACTGCGAATGTTTTTATTGGCATTAATAATAATTATTAGTGTCAAATTTAAATAATAAATTATGCTACAGATTATTATACCACTTTAATCGTTAACTTAAATTATTAGTTTAATTTGACTAAAAATTTTCATATTATTTGAACATATATGTTGAAACTTTAGAAACATATTTGATTCCGCTAATTGTACTTAAAATTGCTGCTACAGCAAAAACACCGTTAAGGAAATAATAAGAAATATTTTCTAAAATAGCATTAATATTTATTACATTAATATTTTCAATTGAAGAAAATAAAACAGAGTCAATTAAAGAAAATGAAACAGAGCTAAAAATAATATGAAAAAGAAAACCACTTATAATCACAGCAGTTAAAATTACGGTTTTAATTTTTCCGTATTTATCAGCTGCGACGCTAATATTGTGTTTAATCATTACCCCACGAGCTCCAGCCACAATAATATCTCTTAAAATAATGAGTAACAAAAGAGGAAATGAAAGGTATCCGACTACGGTTAGAAAAATAAGTGCAGTAGTAGTCATAATTTTATCAGCAATTGGATCTCATAATTTTCCAAAATCGGTCACGATTTTTCTTTCACGAGCAATTTTTCCATCAAAAAAGTCAGTAATCATTGCTGCGATAAAAATTAATAATGCTAAACATAAAAAGATAATACGAAAAGTGTTTGCAACTCTAGGTATATATCATGATCCAAATGATATTTTATTATTTAAATTATTTAAAATTAGAGCTATTGATAAAAATAAAATAAATGGAATTACTAAAAGCAAACGAATGACTGTTAGCTTATTTGGTAGATTCAGATTTTTTCAAAAGTTTTGAATTGAATTCATTTCTTACCTCGTTTAAAACTTGTTCTTGTTTTTTTTCTAAATCAGCAATTTCAATTTTTTGTAATTCATTTTTAATTTCTTCAATCAATTTAGCTTGTTTTTTGGTTCATAAATTACTTTTGTTATCTTTTAATTGCACGACGAATTTCACAATTTTTTGACTTTGATCGTTATTTAATAGATATAATTGGAAATCTGGATCACGAACAATATCTTCTAAAATAGTTTTTGCACTTACAGTTAATTCGCTCATGGTGTGTTCACCGATACTTACTTGAAAATTATTCATGTGTTCTTCGTTGACTTGAATTAATGCATTTAATTTTAATATCAATTTTTCGTATTGACGTTCAACTTCTTTATTAAATTCTTCTTTTTCTTTTAAAAGTTTTCGTTTGTTGATTTTATCCTTAATAGTTACTACGATAAAAAATACAACTAAGACAACTACAACAAATCCCAAAATTAGATACATTGCATATTGACTTAGAAAATTACCAAAACTATTTGAGCTAGATGTAGTACTTTCTGTTGCTTCGTATAAATATTTCATTTTAAGCCTTTCAGTATATTTAAAAATATATATTTAATTATATTAATTTTAGTTAAGAAATCAAACATAAAACTATTTTTAATATCGTTTCCACACTTAGAAAAAAAATAATATTTTTTTATTCAAGAAAAATTAAGTTTTAAATTATAATTATTCCGATGAGTTCGAATAAAAGAACTGGTGGTTGACTTATGAAGCAACCTGCTCCTGGAGTCTAGAACTCAATTTCATATGATAATAAAAAATAATTTGTAAAATTGTTTTTCTGACCTTAAATGGTCTTTTTATTTGCCTTTTTTACCAATTTTCATATAAATTGCACATTTTAAAAATAATGTCAATGTTAAAAGAAGAAACAGAAAAACTACAACAATTAACAGATTCTAATTTTAAATTTAATGATGAAGATAATGTATCTACCTTTAATAAAAGAGATTATTTATTAAATATTCCTACATATAAGTTATATGAACTTGCTAAACATTACAAAATCCCTAAATATAAAAAACTAGCTAAATGGTGTTTAGCTAGTCTGTTATTAAAACAAAATGATATTGATGCTATGATACATAAAATTATGTTAAAAGATAGGGTTGTTAAAGATGAATGAATATATGCTTATTGTATTCATAAAGATAGAACCATTAAGAAATGATAATATTTATTAAAATTCTATGTCTGTATTTAAAATATCTAATATCTTTAGTTCTAAATTATTTTTTATTTCATCTATAATTTTATACTTTTGAGATACATTATTTTGAATATTCAATGAAATTTTATCATTTTCAATCGGAATTGGTATTTCTACTTCTTTAATCATTTCAGGATTTAATTTTGTAAATTCGTTTTTTTCAAATAATCCTTTCCTTCCTTTGGTTATATTTCTAAGTAAAGGCTCTAAAATATACTTTATGTATTCTAAATCCAAATTAATTATTTTAGGAATAAAAATAACTCTATCTGCATTTATTGAAAATTTATCATTTAAAACAGTAATAACCCCTGCTATCCCATTAATCGAACAAGTTAAATATTTTCCATCGTAATCATAATTATTTCTGTAATCTAAAGGAATGTTATTATTAGCAGAATATACAGGATAAACACCTTCATTTAATTTACAATAACTTTTTGTATATAGAGATTTTCCTCTATTAATATCAAATATATCTTTTATTTTAATACTTATTGTTTTTATTTTTTTTGAATTCATAAAATCAAATTGAAGGTTTTTGAAAAAATCTAATTTTTCTTTTAGTTCTTTTTTTCTTTCTTCTATAATTTTATATTTTTTTACAATTTCTTTTTGTTCATTAATATCAAAATTCCCTTTATCATCTATAGGTATTCTTATTTTTATATTTTCTATTCTATATAAAGAGGCTTTATTTGTCCAAGAAAAATTTTTAGAATTGAAAATTGATTTTAATTTTATTTCTATATATTTTAATAATAAATTATCTATATTATTTTTTATATACCAAATTCTTGTAGCTGGTCCAATAGAAAACTTTCCCTTTTCTCTATAAATTATTGTGCCTGCTTTCGCTCCATCTGTTGTTATTTGTAAACATTCCATATCATAATCAAATGTATTAATATAGCCCTTATTCATATCACCTGTTGTTTTTGCAGAATATACTGGGTATTCTCCTTTATTTTCATTTATATATTTGAGAGAATACTTAGTGTTTCCACCTAAATTTTCAAGTATATTACTAAATTTCACTTCCTTATAATTTACTTTATCCATTCTAATTCCTCCTTAAATTCATTCATTAGAGAAATCGTATCATCTAGCAATATTTTAAATTCATCAATAGTTGCAATATTTTTTTCTTTTTTCAATCCAATTTTAATTTTTTCTTCTTCAGACCAAAAATTTTCTATAATCCAAGATTCATTCTTGTCAAAATTTTCAATATCTATTAACTTTAATTTAATATCCGATTCAATATATGATTTTATAGGTTCATTTAAATTATTTTTATCTTCTCTTTTAAAAAGATTATATTTAATTACCGCTTCTTTTAAATCATTATCTTCAATATCAAAACGATAAGAATCTAAAGTTTCTCCTATACTTGTTGTAATATAAGTAAATACAGGATAATTTTGTTTTATATTTTCTTCCTTTTCTCGTTTATTGAATTTTCTTACAGTTAAAATATAAGTTTTTTTTGGAGTATTAAAAAAAGCACCTACAGGAAGAGATATTATACTATCAATAAAAAAATTGTTTAATATATATTCTTTTATTATATTATTAGATTTATTTGAGAATATTCCATCTGGTAATACAATATTTGCGACTCCATTTGGTTTAAGTGATTTTAAAATCCACTCTAAAAATAAACTTTCAACTCCAACACCATTTAAAGTATAATTACCCGTTTTTTTTGCTTCACTCATCATAAGTGCACTTTGATAATAAGGTGGATTAGCTAATATTAAATCATATTTATCTTCTTTTAATTCTCCAAGAGTCCCTAACATAGTTGAATATAAATAATAAGATTTATTTAACAAATTTTCTGAAATAATTTTTATATCTTTTAAATTATTATTCTTTTTGAAAAGTTCAGAAAAATAAATTAACATATTCGCTTTAGCTAAAATAATAGTTAAATCATCTTTTTCTGACATCATCTTATCAAATCCAATTATATTAATACTTTTCTTAAGTTTATTTTTTTCATCTTTCTCTTTACTATTATATGTATAATATTCTTGTATTTTACTTTCTATAGCTTCTAAAATAAACTTACCTACTCCACAAGCAGGATCACAAATAGACATCCCCTCGGTTATATCTATCATATTAACCATTTCATTCACTATTTTAAGTGGTGTAAAAAATTGTCCCATATTACTTTTTTCATCACTATTTTTCATAAAAGTTTCAAACAATTTTGATTTAAAATCAGAATTTATGTTAATGAATTTTCCTTTTTCTTTTTCATAATTTTCAAAAGCTAAAATAACTTCTTTAAATATTTTATCTGTATTATCTTCACTTATATATTCATTATATTCATCTTTTTTTACGTGAAAAACTTGTCCATTTATTATACTTGTTCCATCATCTCCACTAGGGAAAAGAGTTTTCATAGTTTCTCTAGCACCATCTATATATTTACCTAATATTTTAGCCTCTGTAATAGTATTATCAATTTTTTTATACTCTTCTTTATACATACTTGCTATATAATTAAACGAATTTTCTCCACCAAGTATTCCTATATCGGATAAATACTTAAATAAAAATAATTCAACAAATGTATATAATGACATTTTAGCTGAAGCAAATGTTACATTTACTAATATTTTATTTATTTTAATTGCTAAATCAGTTGGATCTAAAAACTCTCTTTTTAAAATCTTGTCATTATTATAATTTATAGAAATTAAAACATCATTAATTAATTTAGCACTTTCTTTTTCATTTTCTTTTGGTTTTATTTGAAAGGTAACTAAATTATCATTTTCATTTTTTATAGGGTTCCCAGTTAATGGATTAATCCAATAATAGTTAGTTCCATCACTTACAATATAAATTTTAGCATTAACTTCTTTCGCAACAAATAATCCTTGTTCTATTGCTTTTTTGATGTCATTTTCATTTTTTAAATTAATAGGTAATTTTTGTTCAATATAAATTACAACATTTTTATTATTATCAATTATTAACACATCTGGTTTTTTATTTTTAGCCTTATTTGATAAATTGATATTTTTTATATAACCTAAATTTATTAATTGTTTGATTGTTGTAGAACCTAAACTTAAACATTCGTATTTACCTAAAATAGATACATTTTCGCTATATAAATTATTTTGAATTAATTGTTCACTCATTTAATATCTCCTTATTTTTAATATTTTTTCTCAATCACTTCAATAACCTTATTTCCCTTATTAGTAATAATATATTTACCTTTTGTATTATTAAAACTATCAATAAACTTATCTCTTTTTAGTTCTTGTATTATTTTATTAGTTTTATTTTTAGAAAAATGAGTCATATCTGCAATTTCTTGTTGTGATAGTACAATATACTTATCATTTTTAACTTGTATCTGATTATCATATAGAAATTTTAAAATCTTATATTTATCATTAGTAAACTCAACTAGATTAAACAATTTAATCACTTCCTTTTTTATTTTAATTAAATCATATTTTAAATAATTTTGCAATATTAAAATACTATCATAGTGCATTAAATAAAAATATCATAATTATAAAAATAGAATTATAAACTAAAATGCTATTTGGCTATGTTTCATTAATATTTTGAGTTAAAATCTCCCCTTTTTATAGTGTTTTCAATACATATAATCATCCTTTGTTAAATGGAAAATATATTAAGAATAAAGAAAATATTATTCAAATTCAGAATAAAAATGCTCAAATAAAAGCTCAAAATCGTAAGAAAAACATTCTAAAAATCGTTCTAAGTACATTATTTAGCTTTTTAGCTATTTGTGGAATTACAGGATTTGTTTTATATGTTCGCAAATTTAAAAAGAAACTAAAATAACAAAAAAGATTAATATAAATTATTGATTTTGACTAATATTTTGCTCTTAAGAGTATTAAATTGACATAAAATATGGTTATTTTGTGGAAATTTAATTGTTATTAAATAGCAAAAATATTATGATAATAATATGTACAAAACATATGATACGAACTAGAAATTGCTTTCTCAAGCAGTTTTTAGTTCGTATTTTTTTATTAAGGAGATAAATAATGGAGCAATCAGTCTTTAAATATTTTGTTGATGAATTAAACCGAATTGAAAAAGAATTTAGAACAATTACTCGTAAAATTGAGCATCCTGATTGGAGAGTTTATCGCACAAAATCACGATGTTTACTTGATGACTTCGGAAATAAATATTATTACAATATCACTCAGTATTACACAATTAAAGAAGTTGATGGTAAAAAAAAGAGACGTTATTTTAAGTATTATCATCATGATTATTTAAAACAAGTTGGTAAATCTAAATACTCACCAGAAGCAAAAAAATTAGCTTTTGATGTTCATTTTAACGGGAGCAAGCGACCTAAATGAATGAATATTAACACATATAATAGTTGAATTAAACAGCAAAGACGCGAAAGAGCTATTAGTGAAAAATTATGTGATAAGATACAAAATTCAATTAATTCTGAGTCAAATTTACTTAAAAAATATGAAGTTAAACCTGAACATAATGGAGTGCTATATGTGGAAATGGACGACACATATAAGAAATATCGAATTGATAAGGGAGCAAGTAAATTAATGTGTCGCATGCTAACTTTTAATCTTTTTAATTGAAAAACTGGTCAATTTGAGTGCGTAAATAATGTTCAAATTTACTTCGAAACTCACTTAAAAGACAATAAATATAATGATGATACTGAGCTTAAAGAATTAATTAAATGAATCAAAAACAATTATTATGACACAAATTTAAAGATTTGTATTAAAGGTGATGGAGCATGAAATATTAAACAAGTTGCTAAACATTTTGAATATTAAGTACTCGATCTTTTTCATTTAAACCGTTATGTAACTCTCAATTTTTGTATGAAAAAATGGTTCTGCATTAGTTATTGAAAAGACTTTAAAGTCGATTTTTCAGTTCAAAATTATCGAGAATATTGAGAAAAAATCTTGAGTTGTTATCGCATAATTGACTGAGATAAATTACATTTTAGAATAAAAGAATGGATCAATGAGCGTGAATCTAACAATGTTTTTATAAAAGCTTTAGTCACTTTTAGCAAATATATTAACAATAATAAACGCTCAATTTTTGATATTTCTGACGAAATTAATAAGCAATCTCACACTGAAAGCTACGTTAGAAATTACTTCAAAAAATACGTTTACAAGCAATCTACTTTGTATAATAGTTCGACAATAATTCACTTAGTAAGAAAGAATTTTGATACGAAAATTGGTTTATTGCAAATCTATTAATTAGACAGGAAAAATGCTTAGTTGGAAAAAAGTTGGAAAAAATAGCTAATTTTTTTACTCCTTTAATATAAAGGGAATTTTTAGCTATTTGTTGGAAAAAAGTTGGAAAAAGTGATGTTTTTACTAATTCTGTTGGAAAAGTTGGAAAATTTTCTAACACTTACCTTAATTTAACAAAGTTAAATTAAACACTGCGAAAAAATGATAATGTTAATTACTTTTTCCATTTTTTCGCTCTTGCTTAAAAGCACGGGCGTGCGATCGTGACGCGCACGCGAATAAACTTTAAGAATTTTCGGACTTAAAAATTATTAAGATTTATTAACCCTAAAACCTGTAGGGATTTTTCGTTTTAAATTTTTTTGATTTTTTGCTTTTGTTAACGAAAAAAAGATTTAAAACTAGATTGAGAAGCAAGAAAATTCTTGCGATTTCCGATAAGTTTTAGCATTAGTTTGCTATTTAGACCAGATCACTAAAAATAATATATTTTCCAATATTGAATAAAGTGAAAACGTATATAATTTTATCAACTCTTATCTATATCGAAATACGAATAAAACGAATTTAAAAGTTAAAATAAGTAAAGGAGAATTATGAGAAAAATAGCTGTATTAACCTCTGGTGGTGATGCTCCAGGTATGAACTCTGCTCTAAGAGCAATCATTAAAAGTGCTAAAGCAAACGGTTTGGAAGCTTTTGTAGTTTACGAAGGATATAAAGGACTTTACGAAGGAAATATTGTACCAGCTGATACAATCAATTTCGATGCATATAATAATTTAGGTGGGACTGTAATTTATTCTGCTCGTTTTCCAGAATTTAAAAACCCTGAAGTGCGTCAAGTAGCTATTAACAACTTAAAATCAAAAGACATTGATGCCTTGGTTGTTATTGGTGGTGACGGCAGCTACATGGGAGCACAACTCTTGCATGAAGCTGGGGTTAAAACTGTTGGTCTACCAGGGACAATCGACAATGATATTGCTTCAAGTGATTTCACAATCGGATACGATACTGCTTTAAATATTGTTGTTGATGCAATTGATAAAATTCGCGATACAGCAACTAGTCACCGTAGAATTATGGTAGTCGAAGTGATGGGGAATCAATGTGGTGACTTAGCACTTTGAAGCGGACTTGCTACTGGTGCTGAAATTATTTCAACTAGCGAAAACACTTTAAGTGTTGAAGAGATTGTTCAACAAGCTTCTGAATTAGCTAAAGACTTATCAAGACGTTCAATTATGATTGTTGTTTCAGAAAAAAGATACAACATCGCTGAATTAGCAAAAGAAATTGAAAAAGCTACTAAATGAGAAACTCGTCCAACAAGTTTGGGACACATTCAACGTGGTGGACGTCCAAGTGCTCAAGAAAGAATTAGTGCCGCATTAATGGGGATTAAAGCTGTTGAATTCTTATTAGAGGGACAAAGTGGAATCGCGATCGGAATCATTAAAGGCGATGTTGTTGCAAATCCAATTTTAGAAGCATTAAGTATGCACTCTCCAGCTAAAGCTAAAGCAGTTGAACGTGCAAACAAATTTAATAAATTAAACAAAATCAAATAATTTCGAATATCAGTTTTTAGACTGATATTTTTATTACCTTTTTTCTGATTTGTGAAAAATTTTCATATTTAGTGAAACTCGATTTCTTAAAAACTCGCAAATTCACATGATATTTAACACTATTGATAAAATATGTGGAAAATTAACTTATTTTTATAAAAAATAAGATTGTTCGAACTTTAAAAATATATAATGAAAATGTAGACAAATAGACAAATTGAGGAGAATTATGAAAAAACACAAATTACTTCTATGCCTTGGAGCTGGATCACTTCTTTCAGTTTTACCAGCAATTTCAGGAGCATGTGTTGTCGAAAAAGGAAAAACACCAGAAAAACCAGTAGATAAAAAACCTGGTACTGAGACAACAAACCCTGGTACTGGGACAACAACCCCTGGGGACGATAACAAATTAACAGTTCCTGGTTATATTAAGGAAGATGCACGTGTTGCTGTAATTAATAAAAAAGAATTACCTGCAAAAGAAACTATTTCTGATGAAATTAAAAAAATGAAAATGGCTCTTGTAACAGATGAAGGGAATGTTGACGATAAATCATTTAACCAATCTGCTTGAGAATCATTAAACTTAATTTACGATCAAACTGAAATTATTCCTACTTATGTTAAACCAAGTGGTAATTATGAAACTGCATATAAAGCAGTTATTAATAAAGGTAATAAAATAATTGTTTTACCTGGATTTAAACACAAATCAGCAATTGCAGAATATATTACTGAAAACTTAGATGATTTAATTGAAAAGAAAGTACACATTATTGGTATTGACTTTGATATCGCAGAAGATATTAATTATCCTTACTTCTACAGCTTACAATACAAAATGAAAGAAGCTGGATATGTTGTTGGTTTTGCAACTGCAAAATTCTTAGGTGAAAAATATTCAAACGATGAAGCTAAAAGATTAGCAAATTCATTTGGTGGTGGACCTTTCCCAGGTGTTACAGACTTCAATGAAGGGTTCTTAAAAGGACTTTATGCTTATGCTGAGGAAAATCCTAAAACTAAAGTTAAACATACTCCAGATATTAAATTAGATTCTGGTTTCGCAGCAGGTGATACAATGACCAATGCCGTAACAACTGCTGTAGCTACAAAAGCTTCAGTTATTTTACCTGTTGCTGGACCTGCTACAGGTGAAGTGTTAACAGAATTAGGAAAAGCTGGTTCTAATTCTACATATGTAATCGGTGTTGATGTGGACCAAAGTCTAGCCTACAAAGATAATGCTGGAAAATTCTTAACATCAATTACTAAAGGAATAGCTCAATCTACATACGACATTGTTACAGAAATTTTATTCCCTGAAGTGGCTGGAACTAATTTCTTAAAATCAAAAGATGCTAATACTAAGTTTGCTCACTCAGGTTCTTTAAAAGAAAACTGAGTTGGATATGTTCTATCTAAAATCACAGATGAAGCAGATCGTGCAAAAATGGATGAAGCATTGAAAGCTGCAAGAATGAAATTTGATGCTTTATCTGATGAAGATATTGAATTCATTAACTCTGGAAAAGCTTTAAAATCTGATAATGCACCAGAAGAACAAATTCCTGTAAGATTGAATAAAATTATTAACGAAATTGCTAAATTAAGTTAGTTTCTTAGTCATCGCTTTAAAGTAGAAGGAAAATTAACTTTTCTTCTACTTTTATATTAAATATTAGAAAGGAATACATGAAAGAAATTAATGCAATTGAATTTGTTGATTTGTCCAAATCTTTCGGTTCAATTAAAGCGAATCAAAATATTTCTTTTGCTGTTAAAAAAGGAACTATTCATGCTTTAATTGGTGAAAATGGAGCTGGTAAAAGCACTTTGATGTCGATTCTTTTTGGTTTATATGAACCAGATAGTGGATATATTAAAGTTAATGGTCAACAAGTTAGTATTACCGGACCTAACGATGCTAAGAAACTCAACATTGGTATGGTTCACCAACATTTTAAATTAGTTAATGTTTATACTAATTTAGAAAATGTTATTCTTGGTGTTGAACCAAAACGCAAAAATTCTCCTGGTGTTATTGACTATGCTCCTGCTATTGAAAAAATCAAAACAATTCAAAATGTTTTTAAATTGGATTTTGATTTAAACAATAAAAGTAGTAATGAAGCAGTTTCAACTCGTCAAAAAGTTGAGATTATGAAGATGCTTTATCAAGATTCTGAAATTTTGATTTTTGATGAACCTACAGCGGTTTTAACAGACCAAGAAATTCAGGGTTTACTCGAAACCTTTAGATTGTTTAAAAAACAAGGTAAAACAATTATTTTCATTTCACATAAACTAAACGAAATTAAAGAAGTTGCAGATTATGCAACTGTATTAAGACACGGAAAAGTAACAGGAAACTTTAAAGTTTCTGATGTTTCAATTGAGCAAATGGCTCAAATGATGGTCGGAAGCAACATTACTCATGCCGCTAACACTGATCGTGGACAAAATATCAGTGACGAAGTTTTATTTGAAATGAAAAATGTTTCGACTAAATCTGCAAAACCTTTAAGAGATTTTAGTCTTAAAGTGCATGCTGGTGAAATTGTTGCTATTGCCGGAGTTGAGGGAAATGGTCAACAAGATTTAGAATATGTGGTTAGCGGATTGATGAATCCACTTAAACAAGAAGGTGTTGATAGTCAAATTAACTTGAAAAAAACCGAGTTAATTAAACGTAAATTTGACTTATTCTTTTCAAATAAAGTTAAAAAACTCTACTTTAAAACATTAGTTTTATTTTTCTTAATTTGTTTATTAGTCGCTTCTATAATTGTTGTCGCCATAACAAAAAATCAATTATTTAAAATGATGTTTATCACCTATATAGTAGTTTTTGCCTTGATTATTATAGGTTTTGGACTTGTTTTAACTCTTGAGTTCATCAAAATGAGCAAATTGAAAAAACTCAAGGACAACGAATATATTGATCTTAAAGATTATTCTACTTTTGAGCGTTCGCAAATGGGATTATCATATATTCCAAGCGACCGTCACAAACACGGTTTAGTTTTGGATTTCAAAATCTCTGAGAATACTCAACTTAGACGTCTTTGAGACAAGACACTACAATTTTTTGGTATTTTTAAAATCAAAAATATTAAAAATGAATTTAATTCAATTAAAGATAAATACGATGTACGTGGTACTAAAAATGGTATTTCACAAGCACGTAGTTTATCAGGTGGAAACCAACAAAAATTTATTGTCGGAAGAGAAATGAATAGTGAACACGATTTCATTTTAATTCTACAACCTACACGTGGATTAGATGTTGGTGCTATTCAAAATATTCACCAAAATATCTTAGAAGAACGTGCAAAAGGAAAAGGTATTTTATTAATTTCATACGAGTTAGATGAAGTTTTATCTTTAGCAGATCGAATTGTTATTATTAACAATGGTCGTAATGTTTTAAATAAAAAAGCGTATGAAGTTGATCGTACAGAAATTGGTGTTTACATGTCTAAACACAATAACGAGCAAGGAGGTCAATAATGAATTTTATTAATCAAAAGTTAAATTCTCTGCGTTCGTATTTAATGTTCGAAGATAAGAAAAATAATCGTAGACGGATTTATTCTTCAATTTGAGCAGTTATTATCGGATTATTTCTTTCATCATTATTTTATTTTATTAAAACCTACTCAGCAAATGCTGAAGAAGCTTCTCACCTGAATATTAATATTTTTTCGTTTATTAAGGAGATGTTTAAATCCGGTTTTGATAAAAACAATCGTTTTGATTTGCTTTCATATTTCTTATTTTTTGCTTTTACTGGTTTAGCAATTGCTATAGCTTTTAAATCTGGATATTTTAACATTGGTTCATCTGGACAAATGACTTTACCAGCAATTGTTTTCTTTGCAATTATAATTTCTACAAAAACTCCACTTTCAAAAGTTCCAACATCATATATAGTTGGTATGTTCTTTGTCTTTATTCTTTTAGGATTTGTTGTTGGTGCAATTTCTGGATTTCTAAAAGCATTCTTTAATGTGCATGAAGTTATTTCGACAATCTTTTTAAATTGAATTATTTGTTATTTAGCACAATGATTATTCACCAGAGGTAATTCAATTTTCTTTGAAGCATCAGATTCATCTAGTCAAATCGATAAGTTTTTAGATACAATAGTTGGTACACAAAAAATTAGAATTCCAAAAGCGATTAAATTTAATTTTATTTATTTTGGATTAGCACTTTTTGCATTTCTATCAGTTTCATTTTGATTAATGTATCGTTATACTACACTTGGTTATAAAATTAAGATGATTGGATTAAATCGTACTAACTCGCAATATGTTGGTGTTAATCAAAAATTAACGACAATTTCGGTTTTAGGTCTCTCTGGAGCTCTTAGTGGAATAGCGGGATTTTATTATTTAATAATTTATAATGGAAAAATAAGTGATGAAATTGCAAATGGTCCCTATCCTATTGCTTTTGAAGCAATTGCTATTGCTCTTTTAGTACTTAATTCACCAATTGGAATCAGTTTTAGTGCAATTCTTTATTCTGTAATTTTTACTTCAAAAGGTGACTTACAAGTATTAGAAGGTATTGCGAAAGTTGATAAAGATTTCTTCCCTATTATTACAGGTTTAATTATTTTCGCTGGTGCTCTCGGTTTACTTTTTGCTAAGTTCAAACCATTGAGATTTTTCACTAAATATATCTATTTAGCAACGCTAAAAGAATATTGATCTAAATTTAAAACACATAAACAAAAATCATTTAAGTCATTTATTTTGATTAATCAAAAACGACTACAATTGTTTAACTTTAAACATAAAAATAATTCAAAATTAAAACAAGAAGCTAAACCTTATCATGATATTATCGATCAAAAATTATTAGAAATTTCAAAAACAGATTCAGATTTAGAAAAAATGAAATTGTATGATGAAATCTATAAGGTTAAACAAGAAATTAATCAAATTTATAACTCTTATAGTGACTTAAGAAATGAAATTAATATCGAAATAGCAAAACGTACTGATAATAAAGTAATTTATGCTAACTTTAAAGAAGATTTATACACTCAATTCAAACAAAGAATTGATCAAAAATTCTTTAATAAAAATAAAGAGGAGGTAAAAAATGTCAATAATTAGTACAGTCATTTGTTCATCATTTTTTATCTTTTGTATCTTGTTTTTAGGAACTTTATCAGGAATTTTTAGTGAACGTGCTGGTATTGTTAATATTGCAATCAATGGATTTATTATCTTTGGTGCAACAATGTATGCATTAATTACTTATATTTTTACTGATAAATTCGGTAATCAAACAGCTATTTCTCCATGATGACAAATTCTTACTTCACCGCTAGCGGCATTACTAACTGGTGCCTTTGCTATGGTTTTTGGTTATACTACCATCAAATTAAAATCAGATCAAACAATTTCAGGTTTTGCTATGAATGTACTAGTTGCTGGAATTGCTTTACTTATTTTTCTTTCGATTCGTAGTGCTCAAGGTGAAGGACATGTTGTTAGCTTTAGAAAAACAAATGAACTTGCGATTGGAAAAAGTTTTACCAATATCTCAAACTTAATCAGCTACAAAACTTTTGTCGTTATTGCTATTGGTATTGCAGCATTCTTTGCATTAAAATTCACTCGTTGAGGTGTGCGTTTTCGTTCGGTTGGAGAAAATCCACAAGCTTCAGACGTAGCTGGAATTAATGTTTTAAAAATGAAATGACAAGGTATTTTCATCTCAGGATTTATTGCTGGAATGGCTGGAGCAATTTACTCGCAAATTCGTATTGATACTGTATCAACCACCGGTGATGTCCAAGGTCTTGGTTTCCTAGCTTTAGCAATTATGATTACGTCACAATGAAAAGTGCACTGAGCAGCATTAATTTCATTAATGTTTGCATTATTATACGGATTCAGTTACTACGGAATTACTTCTATTCAAGCACTGAACAACTTAAAAATTCGTGAATTGTTCTACACATTACCATTTTTCACAACACTCGTGATTATGATTTTTACATCAAAACGTTCCTTTGGGCCAGCTGCAGCTGGGATTCCATATGACAAATCGCAACGCTAAAAATCATTTTAAAAATAGTAGTTTTTGAGCTGCTATTTTTTTAATTATTTTTTGCATCAAAAAAATAGAAAGTGATAAAATAAATAAGCAATATTTAATTGCAGAAAGTAGATTCACTTCTCACCTGATGGCCATAGCCTTGGGTTTTGCTACAATTAAATGTATCATAATTATTTTTTCTGATACCTTTTTTAGTAGAGAAGTGGCACAACCACTTTTTATTTTACTTTTATTTCAAAACAAAGAATTTATTCGTCACAGGAGGGTTATTATCAGACCAAAAATGAAAAAACCTAGTGCTGAGCACTATGTAAATGAAGCAATTCCTTTTAAACAAGTATTTTTAATTGGAGCTAACGGAGAAAAAATCGGTGTTACATACACAAATGATGCTATTGAACAAGCTAAAAACTTAAAAATGGATTTAGTTTTAATTCAAGCAGAACCAAAACCAATCGCGAGAATTTTAGATTATGGTAAATTCAAATACGACCGTAAGAAAAAACAAAAAGAAGTTAAGGAAAAACAAGCGACTGTTCAAAATCGTGAAGTTAGATTAACGCCAATGATTGGTGAAAATGACTTATTAACCAAAAGTCGTAAAGCACGTGAATTTTTACTCAAAGGTGACCGAATCAAGGTTTCACTTAAATTACGTGGACGTGAAATTGGTCGTCAAGATTTAGGTCTTGCAACACTTGATAAATTTTTCAAAACGTTAGAAGATATTGCTGAAATTACAAAGGAAGCAAAATTGGTAAATGACCGATTCCTTGATATGAATCTTCAACCGAACAAACAAAAAATTGCAAGATATCTAAAAGAAAAAGAACTTAGTGACAAAAGCAAAGAAAATGTTACTAAAGAAGGAGAATAAATGCCAAAAATGAAAACCAAAAGTGCGTTAAAAAAACGTATTAAAATTACAGGAACAGGTAAAGTTTTAAGAGAACAAGCTTTCCGTTCACATTTAGCACAAAACAAAACTACTAAACAAAAACGTCACGCTCGTAAAGCTGCTTTAATGTCACGTTCAGACATTAAAAGATTCAAAGCAATGTTTTAGTATTTACAATTTTGTCCAATTTGAGTGACAAAATCATCAATTTTAAATTTATAATTACACAACTTCAGAAAGGAAATTTAAAATATGGCAAGAGTTAAAGGTGGAACCGTTACAAGAGCAAGACGTAAAAAATGATTAAAATTAGCTAAAGGATACTTTGGACACAAATCAATCGGTTACAAAGTTGCAAAACAAGCTGTTGTTAAATCATGAACATACGCTTTTAGAGACCGTAAACAAGTTAAAAGAGACTTCCGTAAATTATGAATCGCACGTATTAATGCTGCAACTAGAGCACACGGAATGAGCTACTCAAGATTTATTAACGGATTAAAACAAGCTAATGTTACTATTAACCGTAAAATGCTTTCAGAATTAGCTATTAACGAACCTAAAACATTCGAAATGTTAATTCAATTAGCACAAGGAAAATAATTTTCAATTTGAAATTTTAAAGCAGGAAACTGCTTTTTTATTTATCGTTTTTCTCACTTTCAATGATATAATCATTGCACAATAAAATTAAGGAGTCAAAATGTTAATTGCAATTAGTGGAATGATTTCGTCTGGAAAAAGCACTTTGGTTAAACAACTCTCAAAACTTTATCAAAATCAAAGTCTTAAATTAGATGAGTACGAGTCAAATGACTCAATTTTCGAAAGTTTACTTGATTGATTCCTACAACACAAGCCGCATGTAGGATTAAGCTTTGACATTTATGTCATGGACAGTCACGTCCAACGTGTTGAAAATATTCGTACACAATTTGCACAATTGCAATTAGACGAGCAAAGCGACTTTATATTTCTTGATCGTTTTCCACTTGAGCACTACATTTTTGCCTGCATTGATTTTGCAAGTGAGCAAGATCAACATTACCTGCAAATTTACAAAAGCGGTATTGCTGAATTAGTCACACCAACTTCATTACCAGATTTTGTCATTTATCTGGATATGGATTTTGAAACATTTAAAACTCGTTTACTCAAGCGCTCTCGACCAGCTGAAATTAACAACTGAGATGCAAATTTAGAATATTGAGCTCAATTACACTCAATTTACAAAACTAAATTCATCCAAATTTGCGAAGAATTTAATGTTAAATATCAAATTTTAGACACAAATAACAAAAATGAAGAGCAAGTTTTAGAACAAGCTAAAGCAATTATTCACGAATACCAACAAAGTTTAAAGTTAAAGGAGCAACATGAAAATAGCAATTAGTGGAATGATTTCATCTGGCAAAAGCTCTTTAACTACATCTTTAGTTGAGTATTACTCCAAATTTAAACCTGCTACTTTTTTAAGTGAATTTAAAGAGGATGACATTGTCTTTCACAATTTATTAAAATGACACCTACAACGTCGCGCTAATGTTACATTAGCTTTTGAAACTTATGTTATGGATTCACACATCAGTGAACTCACAAACATCGAAGCTCAAATGAAGCGAAAATACGACGAATTTGACATCTTTTTAGACCGTTTTTGTGTTGAGCACATTATTTTTGCTCAAAACGCATTTGATTTAAGTTCACGACATTGAAAATCTTACAAAAAAATGGTTGATCAAATGATTAATCCAACTAACATTCCTGATTTTGTTATATTTCTAGATGTTGATTTTGACACCTTCAAAAAACGTTTATTTAAACGCAATCGTAGTGCTGAAGTTGACAATTGAGATACTAACTATGATTATTACAAAAAAATGCACAGCACCTATAAACAAAATTTCATTGATTTGTGTCACGAATATAATGTCAATTATGCAATTATTAATACAAATAATTTAGATGAAAATGAAGTTTTAAAAGCTTCGGTTGATTTAATCGAACAAAACCGAAAAAAACTAAAAAATGAAAATTAAGCATATTTTTTATGCTTTTTTTCTTTTTTGCTAGAATTAATACATGAACAGGACAGTTAAAAACAAATCATTCTCTCAAATTGGATTTATGTTTTTCATTATCAATTTTGTCGTTGGTTTTGGATTTGTATCTACAATTTTGAGCGTTTTAAATCTTAAGGTTTATGGACTTTTGGTCATTATTATTACTTCTTTAATTACTCTAGGAGTTGTCCTCCTATTTTCGCGTCTGGCGACAAAATTCAGTGCTGAATACGGTAGTTCGTATTATTATGCAAAACAAATCAAACCTTCAAAATTTGCCAAACATTTTACATTTTTAAATGGTTGAATGCAATTTATTCAAGGTCCGATTCTTTCAGCAGCAGCTCCATTATTTATTGCAGATGCTATTTCAGTAATCACGAACAATTCGACTATTATTTCAATTATTCGAGCAATTTCGTTTATTTTTTACATCATTTTAATCTTCGTTTCAACTTTTGGTCTCAAATTAAACGGAAAAATTATTCTAGCTTCAGCAATTGTTAAATGATTAACGTTATTTTTAGCTTTAAGTATCACAATTTATCTTGCTTTTGTGGATCATCAATTTAGTCAAAACTTACAAACGAATAATAAGGTTAATATTTATTTAATCATCACTACTGTTATTGCTTTTATGAACGCTTTTGGTGGATTTGAAAGTTTAGCCGGAATGACTAAAGAAGTTAAAACTAATAACATTCGTAAAATTTTATTTATTGCTTTTGGATTTACTTTTAGTTTTTATCTTATTTTTTATTTAGTTATTTTAGGTGTTAATTCTCAAACATTAAATGGACAATTTAGCAATATTTTTAAACGCGTTTGATCAATTACAGGTTTAGTTGTGTTTGTTATCGGAACAATTTTTAACCAAATTTCATCGAAACTTTCATACACCGTAGTCAACGCTCGTTTATTAATACCACTTGCTGAAGATAATTATTTACCACGTTTTTTGGTCAAAAGAAACAAATACGGAGAATTCAGTAACGCAATTTATTTTTCATTAGTTGTAACAATTTTTTCTTTGATTGTCTTTTGATTAATTCCGGAAGTCTTTAAAATCGGAGATTTCTTGATTTCAGTGATTAATATTGGTACCGTAGCTTATTTATTGCAATATATTTTAACTTTTGTTTGTGCATTTATTCTCGAAAAACAAGAAAAGATTGAACGCATTCCACTTTGAGAAAAAATAATTTATTCAATTTCTTTTATTGCTTTAATTGTTTTAGTTTTCACCTATCTATTTCCATTTATCTTATTCGTGAGCTGAAGTATCTATAATACAATTACTTTGGTTTCATTTATTGTTGCTGTTCTTTTTGGTTACGTACTTTATTTTTGAGCAAACCGCAAATAATTTTCACAAACAAGTTTAATTCTAACTTTTAGAAATTGGACTTGTTTTTATATTATAATGATAGTTATAGAACTAAAAAGGAGTAATATGTCTAAGAAAATCAGTATTAGTGTTAAGGATCCAAAAAAATTAATTTTTATTCTTGAAGAAGACGCAAAACAAGGTGATTATATTGACTTAAATGACTTAAACACACTTGATTTTAGTTTCTTTTTAGAACATGTTGAGTTAATTAAAGAACAAAAATATCGCGAAGAATTAAAAAATAAAGAACAACAATGAAAAGAAATTAATGAATCACAAATGCGAGCTCTTAAATTAGAAGTTGAACAAGCTAAAAATTCTGAAATTCAAGACTTAGAAAATAAAATTTTTGAGTTGAAAAATAAATGAGCAATCGAATTGAAAAATAAAGAAACACAAAAAGATATTGAAATTGAAAAACTCAAAAGTCAAATTCAAAACTTAAACCAAATCAAACAAAGTGAAATCGAAAAACAAATTTCACAAAATAATGTTGAAAATAATCTAAAACTAGCTAATTTACAGAATAAAATATCTTTATTAGAAGAACAACATAAGTCAGAATTAGAAAAACAATTATTGCAACTTCAAAATGAAAAAAAATTACTTTCTGATTCGCTAGAAAGTCAAATCAATCAATTAAAACGCACTAAAGAGCAAGATGTTGAATTAGCGGTAAATCGTAAAATTCAAGAACTTCAAAAAGTACAAAAAATTGAGATTGAAAAACAATTTGATCAAATTTTAAAAAACAACGAACAACAAATTGAGTACTTAAAAGAAGGAAAAAATAAATTAGAGGAAAAATACAACGCACAATTAATCAAACGTAGCTCGTATACAACTAAAGATTACGGTGAAGATTTTGAAAATCAAATTGTTTATGAAGTGCAATCATTTATTGCTCCACTCGGTGAAGGTTCACCTTATCGAATTCAAAAAATCAATAAAACTACTGATGGTGAAAAATTAGATTTTGCGATTAATTATTTTTATGACAAAAAAAACATTGGTTCAATTGTAATTGAAGCTAAATCAAGAATTAGTCAAAAAGGATCAACAAAAAATGCTGATTGATTAGATAAAATCGAAAAACAACGTATCAAAAATCAACATGAATACGCTTTATTAGTTACTGAATTAGATCCAGAAAAGAATTTTTTGGTAGAAACTGATATTAATTATCCTAATATTTTTATAGTTCGGCCTGAAGTGATGATGCAAATTATTGGTCTTCTTTACAATATTACACTCAAAAAATACATGCTCAAGTCTGATGAAATGAACTTTTTAGAAAAAGAAGAAATTTTAAGAGAATTTAATAGCTTTAAAGATGATTTACTCAAAACTGCATCAGAAAAAATCAATAGCAAACTCAGCGGATTACTTAAAGAAGCAAACTCAATTCAAAATTCGGTCAATAGAATTAATGAATTTATTGAAGATATTCAAAAAGCAATTAATTCAACATTAATTAACAAAATTAATAAATTTAGCATCAGAAAAAGAGTAATTGATAAGATCGAAAATATTGAAAATGACAGAAAAAATCAAGAATTTATCTTAATCGAAGAAGAAAAGAAAAAACTTTTATAGAAAAAATACAATAAAACTGAAAAATAAATAATTTTAAATTATTTTTTAGGAGATATATGAGTAAAAAATACAAGAACGTCGCTCTAGCAATTGCTAGTGCGACACCTGTAGCGTCAATGTTAGTAGCGACAAGTGCAAGTACAACAGCAGAAATTACCGAATCACGTTTAATTTGATTAGTTGATAGTCAACCAAATTTAGACGATACTGCTAAACAAGCTTGAAAAGACTATTTTACTTCACTTAAATCAAGTAACGCATATATTAATAGTAATTTATTTGAATTTTTGGAAAAAAAAGTTTTAGTATCGAATGATATTTATGAATTTAAACATCTACATGAAACTGATAAAATGACATTATTTAATAAATTAAAAGACATTACTAATGTTACTAGTGATGATTCAAAAATTTATTCTGCTAAGCATCTTTTAAGGTTTATTGCTAGTGCAAGCGGAAATTCACTTGCTAAATTTATAGATAGAATAAGAAGTAAAAATCTACCAAAATCTGATGTTTTAATTAATGAAAATCTTTTAAAAATTGATTTTAATACAAATGATGAAGAATCTAGTCGAAAAGTTTCAACCGCTTTAAGAATTATCAATGAAAAAATTTATGCAGTCGAGCAGATTCGCAATAATTCAATTTACGATCCAACTTCTACATCTAATGAGAATCGTTTTATTAACCTTAATATTCGTGGTGAAATAAGACAAAAAAATTCCGAAAAAGATATACTATTAAACCATATCTTAACAATCCCTAACAATCTCCAATACGAAGAATTTGCAGGTTTTTGAACAACCGAAATTTCTAGACTGAAATTAGCTTCTTATATCAATGATCAATTAGATAATTTATCTAATCCTGATGTTCGAGATAAGTTTCCGGAGATTTCTCAATATAATTGATATACATTAGATGATGCGAAAAATTTCGTAAAAAATACTAGTTTAACATCTGAAAATCGCTACAGTTTTGCAGAAAAAGTTCGTGCAGTTCATTATTACATTGAAAAAATGCTTTGATTGGCAGATTTAAAAAATTATGCTAATAATGAAGTTAAAGAACAATGGTTAGCAACACCTGACGCTTCTAAAAAAGGTTATATAGAAGCTGATTCGATTTTTTGATTGTCTCAAACAATGATGAAATACGACACCGATGAAACAATGAGAAATGAATTTTACGATGTCATCAATATGAATTTCACCAAAGCTCAATCTACTTTTGACACAATATTATTTGTAAATCATTTAAAACATTCACTAGAAAAGAAATCACAAAACTTAGATGAACAAGCTCAAAATTCAAACGCAAAAACTATTAAAGAAATTCAAGATAAAATGATTAATTCACTTTATTCAACTCCTGATCAATTTTCTGATGGAACTAGTTTGTTTGAAAAGGTTAATGTATACAACAATGTGCTATTCGGAATTCGTGAATTATTATATCTAGATAATGTTTCTCCTGAAATGACATTAGATTTCTTCAAGGAAATGAGTGAAATATATACTGATAGTGAAAATTTAAAAGATCCTGAGAATGTAAAAAGTAACTTAAGTAGAAAAATTAGTGAAATAATTAAATCTTCAAAATTGGCTAATGAAACCAATGGTGAAATTGCACCTGAGCAAGCTGATTTAGTTGGTAAATGAGCTGTTTTTGAATTAATCAATTCAGCGTCATTTTTAAGTGATCAAGAACGTAGTGACTTTATAAGTCAATTAAACAATTTAGTATATCCTTACGTAGATCATCAAGATCCTCAACAAATTCAAACACAGGTATTGGTATTATTTAACCGTATCAAACAAACCGGATTAATTAAAGAATTAAACCTTAGCGCTACACAAAAAGCTACTTTAACTTCATTATTAACAAATTTAGCTGTTGATGATTTAGTGAAATCACAAAAATTGCAACAAATTTTAGAAGTATTAAAATCAACCTTATATGATGCTAAAAATTCAGTTGCAACACAAGATATGGTGAAAGATCTTTTAATCAAAGATTCAATTTTAAATGAAGATCATTTAGATAATTTAATCCACAAAGTTAATGCAATTGTAGTATTGATGCAAAATGATGGATTAAGTAAACAAGATAAAAATGCTATTTTAGAATTAATCAATCAAGTGGATTTAACCTTAAACATTGTAGAATACAAAGTAAAATTAGACGAATTATTAAATCAAGTTAATACTCTTAAAAAAGCTCAACAAAATTTAGCAAACTTCATTGATGAAGTTAAAAATCTTTTAAATGTCAAAGATTTTAATGGTGATTTATCTAATTTAGACTCAGATTCACAAAAAATCGACGCTTTAAAAGTTGCAGCGCAAGCTGTGTTGAACTTAGCAAATAAAGCTAGCGTTGCTGGAACTACTGTAAAACAATACAGCGATGCCAAAGTAGCATTACAAAATGCAGTTCAAGCACTTGAATTTAATAACTTTAAGATAAACATTGAAAAAGAAATTAATGATCTAAAATTGTTAAGTCCAAAAGAAAAAGGATACTTTATTGATGAATTAACGAGTATTGATCCAACCGTAAAAACAAAATTATTTGAATTATTAACTAATGCAAATAACCTTGAAAGTGCTAAAGAAGCTTTAGTAAACAACGCGCCAAATAACTCTTTAAGCGCTGACCAAATTCAAGAATTATTGAAAAAATTGAGTTGGTTCTCAGAGGAAAACATTTATAAAAAATCTGTTGCACAATTAGCTAATATTCAATCAATTAATCAAGCAGTGGTGACGTTTAAATCTAAAACTTGAGATGCTGATCAAAATGCAATCAATGAATTGAAAAAAGCGATTTCAAATACTGATAAATTAACATATCCAAATTCAAGTTCTGATTCTGTGCTAGAGCGAATTATTGATAACTTAAATGCACAATTAACCAAAGAACTTGAAATTGCTAATGCAGAAATTTCTTTAGTAGAAGGAATTGTAAACGCAGATGATGCACAATATTGAAGTGCTTACAAAGTTTTAAATAGTTTTGATCAAGCGGATCAAAGTTTTAAAGAAAAATTAGTTGAAACTAATTTCTTTAGTTTAGTAAAACAAGACTTATCAAAATTAAGTGGTGAAGATATTCGAAAATTAGAATCAGTCCAAAAGAATGATGCTTCTGAAATTCTTTATAGTGCTTACCAAAGTAAAATTGCTACTTTAAAAGAAAAAAGAACACAGTTTTCAACTTCTGGCCCAAGTTCAAAAACACAAGCAGTGAAAATTGCTCTATCAACTGCGATCCCTAGTGTGTTATTAATTATTTTAACTGCTGGATTATGATACTTTTTAGTCAAAAAACGTAATAATAAGTAATAACTTTAATGTCCCCAGTAGGGACATTTTTGTTTTTGAATCACAACCATCCTAAAATGTAATTTCAAGAAAGGGGACAATTAACTTTAGTTGTTTTTCTGTGGATAAATAAAGCAAAAAAGTTAATAAAAATTGCTTTTTTTGATATAAAAAATAACTTTTCATTTAAAATTTATGTTACTATGAATAATATGAATAAAGAATTTGATGCGATTGTAATTGGTGGTGGACACGCGGGAGTAGAAGCAGCTTTTGCTCTTGCAAAAATGAACCAAAAAACCGCTTTAGTGAGTTTTAATTTAAAACGTTTAGCGATGATGCCATGTAATCCCTCAATTGGTGGTCCAGCAAAAGGAATAATCACACGTGAAATCGATGCACTCGGGGGTGTTCAAGGATATTTTGCGGATTTAGCTATGATTCAAATTAAAATGTTAAATGAATCAAAAGGTCCTGCAGTGCGTGCAATCAGAGCACAAATTGATAAAGAAAAATACTCAGAAATTATTTATGAGGCGTTACAAAAGACACCGAATTTAACCTTAATTGAAGCTGAGGTATCTGAAATTCTAGTCGATGAAAACAACTGTGTTACAGGAATAAAAATTAATGGTGAGACTATTTTAAGTGCAAAAGCTTTAGTAATGACTACCGGAACATATATGAGTTCACGAATTATTCGGGGACAAGAAGTAACGGTGAGTGGTCCAGATGGGGAGAGAACAACATTTAGCTTATCTGACTCACTTAAAAAGCTCGGTTTTACTCTACAAAGACTTAAAACTGGTACTCCGCCACGGATTTTTACCGATTCAATTGATTTTTCGAAAGTCGAAAAGGAGAAATTGGACGACACAGCACTAACTTTTTCAAGTCGTTCAAATGTTAAGTTACCAAATCAAATCTCTTGTTATTTAACCTACACTACGCCTCAAACACACGAAATTATTAAAGAAAATGTTCATTTAAGTGGAATGTATTCAGGTGTAATTGAAGGAGTTGGTCCGAGATATTGTCCAAGTATTGAAGATAAAATAATGCGTTTTCAAGACAAGGAAAGACATCAAATCTTTTTTGAGCCAGAAACTAAAGAAGGGGACGTTATGTACATCAATGGTCTTTCAACTAGTATGCCAATTGATGTGCAAGACAAAATTGTTCGTTCAATACCTGGTCTAGAAAATTCACGAATTCAAAAATGAGCTTATGCAATCGAATATGATGCACTCGATCCTTTAGAGCTGACTCCGTCATTAGAGACTAAACGAATCAAAGGACTTTTTACAGCTGGACAAATTAATGGTACCAGTGGATACGAAGAGGCTGCGGCACAAGGTTTAATGGCAGGGATTAATGCAGCACGTAAATTACAAAACAAGGAGCCAATTGTTTTACAACGTAATGAAGCATACATCGGAGTTTTAATTGATGATTTAGTAACTAAAGGAACTAAAGAACCATATCGTATGCTGACTTCACGTGCAGAATATCGTTTATTATTAAGAAATGACAATCCTGATTCACGTTTAGCAAAATATGGTTATGAAATTGGCTTATTAAGCGAAGCGGAATACCAAGCAATTGAAACAAAATATCAAATGATTGATGACAAAATCAAAGAATTAGAAACTAAATTCTTATCATCGAAGGATCCGGTTGCGAAAAAATACGGTATCGAAAATGGTGTTAGCTTGCTAAAAGTTATCGCTCGTCCTGATGTGGAAAGTGTAGACATTTTAGGAGAATTTCCATATAAAAATGAATTAACCACAATTGTGAGATTAGATGGTTATATTAAAAAACAAGAAAGTCACGCAAATAAAATGCGTCGTTTGGAAAACTTTAAAATACCAAGTGACATCAATTACGAAAATGTACAAAATTTAGCTACTGAAGCAAAACAAAAACTGGAAAAAATTCGTCCTTTAACAATTGGACAAGCATCAAGAATTAGCGGAATCAATCCAGCTGATATCCAAATGCTTTTATTTTACTTAGAAACAAACAAAAAAAATGAAAATTAATTTAATTACAGTCGGAACTTTAGATAAGAATTTTAAAATCTTATTTGATGAGTACATTCGTAAAACTGGTGCTTATGCAACAATTAACGAAATAGTTATTAAAGAACAAAAAAACAAAAATATTGAATTAATTAAGCAGAAAGAAACTCAGTTAATTTTAGAAAAAATTCCAAAGAATTCAGATGTTTATCTTTGTTCATTGCGTGGACAACAATATGATAGTGTTGAATTTTCATCACTTTTAACCAAAGATAATATTACTTTTATTATCGGTGGTAGTGACGGAGTGGTTGAGGAAGAATTTTCATTTGCGAAAAAAATTAATTTTAGTAAAATGACCTTTCCACACCAGCTTTTTAAAGTCATGTTAGCTGAACAAATTTATCGTGGATTCTCAATTTTAAATAATAAGAAATATCATAAATAGAATACTAATCAAGCATTATTTAGTGCTTGATTTTATTTTGCTTAAAATATTACTAAGTAGCAATATATAATGTATAATATTACAAATCAGTAATATAAAATAGGAGTTTTATGTCAAAACAAGTACTAAATTATGTTTTATTTCTCAAAAATATAATTTTTTCTAAAAAAATAACATGATTGAGTCTGATAATCTTTTTGTTATTAGATTTAATAATTTCCATTTCTTTAAATCTGTTAAAAATCGATTTTAATGGATTTTCACCACTATATATCAACGTTTTTATTCAAATTTTATTTAGTATTTTCTATAGTTCATTAATTTATATAAGTGTTTTTAAAGAATTAGAAGAAGAAGGAATTGAAATATTAAGCTTAAGTAAATCAATTAGTCGGAAAAACATATTTTTTGGTAAGACGCTATTTTGTTTAAGTTTTAGTTTATTTTACAGTTTACTTTTTACTATTTTTAATTCGATTTTTGCTTTAATTTTTACTTATTCTTTAAGCTGAATTTTAGTTTTTGCACTTAGTTTAATCACCTTTTTTACTATTTTTAATTTCTTCGGAGTGATTTCATCATTAATTGCTTATAAATTGAATTCTAAAATTGCAATTACGATACCTTATTTAGTGAGTATTCCAGCAATTTTAGGTGGTATTATCGTTAATTATAATTCAACCAGCATTCCAAATAATTTTGCTTACTACCTAAATTTAAAATACGACAATAATTTATCAGGAAAAATTTCAAATTCAGAGTATTTTTATCTTAATAATCAAAAAGATAATTTATATCTTGTTCCAAATGGATATGCAAAAAATGAATTTAGCGATAAACAAAAAGAATTTATTACTCAAGCGTACAACAAATCAAAAAATTCAGTTAATGAATTAGCTTGATATTCATATTTAGTTGTACCATATCAATTTTTAGATATTTTTAACAATAATAAAACACAACATAATAAAAATAATTTAGACAATTATTTAAATTACAATAACTCAGATTCATACTTATACAACTATAAATTAGACCAAAACGCAAAATTATTTAATTATGAAAAAGATCAACAAAAATACTATTTAATACCATCATTATTGAAAAATCAAACAGAAAGAGAAAATATAGTTAATACAACATTAATTTATGCACGTGAAGGTGCTGATTCATTTAATCTTACTTTTCCAGAAGACACTTATGTTTTTTCAGCAAGTGATAATTTAGTTGGTGAATTAAAATGAAAATTCTTAATTGATGTTTTAAAAGATCAAAATTTTAACGATTATGCAAAAAAATTATTCGCTCAACTTGAAGCAAAAATCAAAAATGATGAACTAGCATACGCAAAAACCAAAATTTTGGAAGAAATTGAAAAAGAATTAAATAATTCAGATTCATTCTTAAATCGTTATCAAAATTCATTTGTTGCTCTTTTTGATGAAAAAATGATTGAAAATAAAACAATCAAAACTCTAAGCGAGAAAAAAATCTATTTAGCAGCAGCGTTAATTTATTATGTTTACTTTAATTTACAAGATTCAAAGATTTTAGAATCAATCTTATGAAATAATGATAATGGTACTTTTGAACCGCATCAATTAAAAGTACAAATTGGTGATTATAAATACAATATTGGTGGTTATTCGGCATATACTACAATGCAAGAAGTACGTGAAATTGATGGTGAGAAAAATGTAGTAATCCGCTATAATCTAGACTCAAATGAAAATTATATGTTCCAAAATGTTACAAATGTTTTTGAACTTTCACGTTCAAATCCAATCATTATTAAAGAAACTTACTTTATCATTTGAATTTTATTAATTTCACTTTTACTAACTATTAACGGAATCAAATACACCAAAAAGGATTATAAATAATGAATATTTTACAAATTAAAAACTTAAGCAAAATATATCGAAATAAAACAAAAGAAAGTGGTATTTTCAACTTAAATTTTAACGTTGAAAAAGGACAATTTCATGCTTTTATTGGTGAAAACGGTGCTGGAAAAACAACAGCAATTAAAAGTATTGTTGGTGCTTATTATGATTATCAAGGTGAAATTTTGATTAATAATTTAACAAATCGCGATTATAAAAGTAAACATTTTTTAGGTTATGTACCAGAACATGCGAATTTTCCAAAAGACATTAGTGTTTATAAGTATCTTTATTCACTTGCATTATTAAGTAATATTGACAAAAATGAAATTGAAGTCAAAATTGATCAATTATTAAAACAATTTGGTATTTTTGAACTTAAACATGCTAAACCGTTTAATTTTTCATCTGGTCAAAAGAAAAAGATTTTATTAATTCAAGCATTAATTACTAATCCAGAATTGATTATTTTAGATGAACCAGCAGCCAATTTAGATCCAACAGCAAGATTTAATTTGTTTAAATTGCTAAAAGAATTAAATCAAAACGGAACAACAATTTTTATTTCATCACATGTTTTGAGTGAATTAGATCAATATGTCGATTCATTAACTTTGATTCATCAAGGTCAAATTTTGTATAGCGGTGTCAAAAAAGAAAGTTTAGAATCAATTTTCTATGAAAAAGTTATTAAAAATTAGTTTTTCAAGTCTGATTTTTGCTGCTCCACTATTTTTAAGTGCCGCATGTACTAATACAAACGTCACACAAATTCAATATCAAAAAAAATTTTCGCAATCGGTTGATGCAAAATTAAATGACTTGGTTGAATCTTTTTTTGATAACGACCAAAAACAGATTCAAGATTTTTATACTAAACAACAACAAATTCAAAGTGATTTAATTAAAGAATTTAACTATGCAATATTATTTGCTCCTTTGTGAGATGTGAATGTTTATTCTAATTCTGGTGATAAAGTTAAACGAACTAATTTAGCAATTAAAAAAATCAAAAGCATCTTATATCAAGATTGATTTTGATTTTTAAATAATATTAAAAAACAAGTTTTTGTTTTTAATCCATATGGTAATTATTACGATGGTAGTGTTTATAGTTCTGATGAAAATCTTAAAGAAAAGATTCAAAACATGTACCAAGACAAAACGATTTTAGTGACTTTAAAATCTAATCATATTGAAAATATTCACGAAATCAAAATTACAAACTCAAAATATGATCAACTTCAAAATAAGAAATTACTCTTTATTCAATTCGAAGAAAATAAATTAGTGCCAATTTTGAGTTTTGAATTTAAAAACAAGAGATATTTGAGAGTTTTACCTGAATTATTAGTTGTAGAAAAAAGTGACAATTTAACTAATTTGTTAAGTGATTTGACAGATTCATTATTTGAAGCTAAAAATCTTTATGACGAAGAAGAAAGAGAATATCAAATTTCACTTGATCCGAATTTTGACTTTGAAAACTATTTGAAGAACAATAATGATGAAAAAGTTTTTGATTTTTATCGCTTAGGTAATTATTCTGAATTTTTAAAGCGTGCAATTATTAAAATTAATACACAAGGTCAAACGCAAATTAAAAGATATACATGAGGTTATGTTAATGAAGACAAGTAAATTATTTTGATTATTAGGTTCTTTGTGTTTAACACCATTAGCTATAACATCATGTGTAAATTATGAGAAAAAAGAGCAATTCGAAAAATATATTGACCAAAATTTAGATTATTATTCGAATTTTAAGAGTGATGAAATTAACAAAACACAAGAAATTTTAGACAAATTGCTCAAATTAGTCTATAAAAGCGATGAAAGTTCTAAGGTCGAGTTTTTAAAACAACAAAGCAGTTCGCAAATATCAGATTTATTTTATGAAGTTAAACAAAAATATTTAGATGTTTTTGAACGAAAAAACGAATTAGAATTGCAAAACGAAGAACTTGTTAAGGAATTAAAAGTATTGGAATTCTTTGCAAACATGAAACAAGTCGAAATTGCTCAAACCAAAGAAAGAATAAAAGCAAATAATGATAAATTATTAGATTTGAATTTCAAACAAATGGAATATTTAGAACAAGTTGATGAATTAATTAATCAAAATTGATATTGATTTTTAAGTAATATAAATGCTTTTGAATTCGAAAGTTTTAAATTACTTTCAATACAGTTTTATAGTGATTTAATGAGGGAAAATAATAACAATTTACCTGATGAATTTGCTCAAATCTTTAATTCAAACTACTTAAATTCACTTCAAGAAACAAAATTACCTAAAAAGAAAGTATTTTTGGATTCATATCTTGATAATTTGCAATTCGGAGAAGAATCTAAAGAATTAAACAACAGTGCAATTTATTATTTGGTAAAGGATAAAATGGTATTTCGAATTGCAATTTCAAACTTAAATTCTAATAATGCAAATATTAAAATCGCACCATTTATTTGATATTTTGCAAATAGCAAAAATCCTAAATTATCATTGAATTTAATTTCTTCGATCAATCACTATGCACTGATTCACAAATACGCAAGTGGATATAAGCAATATGTTTATGATTTAGTTAAAAAACAACGTTATGGTGAAGCTTCTTTAGTTTTACCAATAATTAAGGAATAAAATGAAATCAAAAATTATTAAAAATTTAGTTTTATTTAGTTTTTTCGGCACTACTTTAAGTGCTATTTCATGTTCTAATACTTCAATTAATAAGCGGCACGATTTAAAAATTGATGTTCAAACTAGTCATGATGAATTTGAAATTTTTGTGCAAAACAAAATGATCCAAGAGTTGTTAAAACTATGTTTTGGACACGATTCAAACGCAGCAAATGAATACGTAAATCAACAAAAAGAACTCAAAAAAGACTATAAAATGCAAATAAGTGCTGCCTTGCGTTATGCGAATCATATTACTTATTCCTTAAATACAACTAGAAGCGGAATTTGAGGATATCCAAAAGCGGAAACTTTAGAAGTTGCTGATGCAAAAATTGAAGAATTATTAAGTAAAAATTGACTCTTTTATTTATTTAATTTAAACAAAATGATTTTTGTTCAAGATGAAGATGATACTGGAAACGATCAAGAAAGCGTTGCCAGACGTGAAGAAGCAGATGAAAATTCTTTACTTTACAAAAATTTTTATAATCCAAAATCAAATAAAATTATTGATTATGTAATTCAAAAATACAGCGATGATGATTATTCGAGTGAATTTTATATCTATTTTTTAACTAATGAAGGATTTATTTTTAAAATTAATTTAACAATTTATAAAGAACAACAAAAACCCGAAATTTCAATCTTTGGATATATTTATACTTTTCCAAAATTACTTGAATCAAAAAATAAATTACGTGATTTTGATCTCAAAAAATATATTTTAGATACTCAAAGCTTTGCGGATTACGATCTTTATGGTTCTAATACAAGTGAAATTCTATTTTATGACAATTATGGTGGTACCAAATTAGTGTACGTTTTAGCAGATTTAAAAACTGATTAATTTTGTAATTACACGGAAAAAATGAAATTTCCGTGTTTTTTATTCAGTAAAATTGATTTTTTAGTTTAAAATATATGTAATGAAAAATATTACATATAATAAATTTTGTTTTAGTGATTTTGTGATCTCTTTGCATGCATTAACTTATTTATGACATAAAAAAGATTACGTTTCAAGTTCTGAATTAGCAAAAAATATCAACGCAAATCCTGTGCAAGTTAGAAAACTAATGTCAATTTTTGTCGAGAAAGGAATAATCAACAAAAAAGACGGAAGATTTGGTGGTTATATTTTTGCACAAAATGATTTGAACTTAAATGAGTTGGTCAAAACAATTAATTTTAATTTTATTAATGTTACGTGGTTAAGCGGTGGTGATTCTAATTGCAACATTTCGAAAAATTTTGCCGATTTTACAAATGAATTAGTTGAAAAACTCAATGAAACTATCACAAAAGAATTGTCTAATATTTCAATTTCATCGATTGAAAAACAATTAATAGAAACTAAGGAGTAAATATGATTTAGTAGTTATAGGTTGAGGTAAAGGCGGAAAAACCTTAGCAAAAGAAGTAGCGAATGCAGGATTAAAGGTTGCTATTATTGAAAAAGATCCAAAAATGTATGGTGGTACTTGTATCAATGTTGGTTGTTTACCATCTAAATCATTAGTTCATAGTGCAAAAGTGTTGCAACAAGTGCAAAAATTAGGTGTTGAAAGAAATTGAGAATTTAATCAAAACACCTTTAAAGAAGCGATGAAACACAAAAGAGAATTTGTTAAATTCTTAAATCAAAAAAATTATGAATTATTAGCAAATAATAAAAATTGTGACGTGTATCTTGGAGAAGCTTCATTTGTTGACTCACATAACATCAAAATAGTTAATCATCAAAATGAAGAAGTTGTGATATCTGCTAAGAAAATTGTAATTAACACCGGTTCAACTCCACGAGTACCTAATTTTATCCCAGGAGCAGTTGACAGTCCCCGGGTACTCTCAAGCAAAGAAATTTTAGATTTAGATCAATTACCAAAAACAATGCTGGTAGTTGGAGCTGGTTTTATCGGTTTAGAATTTGCTAGTTATTATAGTAATTTCGGAACCAAAGTAACAGTAATACAGCATAATAATGATTTTTTACCAAGTGAAGATGATGACGATGCTAATGTGGTACTCGAAACACTAAAAAGCCAAGGAATTAATTTTATTTTCAACGCACAAATTAAATCTTTCAAAGATCAAGGTGATAAGGTAATTGTTGAATATACTTATGAAAACTCAAATCATGTTAACGAATACGATGTTGTTTTAATGAGTATTGGTCGAATACCTAATATTCAAGGTCTTGATTTAGAAAAAGCTGGTGTTGAAGTCGAAAACAATGCAATTAAAGTTGATTCAAAATTAAGAACGACTGCACAACATATTTTTGCGTGTGGAGATGTCAAAGGTGGAGCGTTTTTTACTTATGTTTCTCTTGATGATTCAAGAATTATCTTACCCCAAATTCTTAGTTTAGATTTATTGAGAGATTTAAGCGATCGAACTTGATTACCTACTTCAACGTTTATTGATCCTACTTATTCTCGTACTGGATATAATGAAAAACAAGCTCAAAAGATGAGTTTAAAATACAGTATTAAACGCATTTCAACATTGCAAATTCCAAAAGCTCATGTAATAGACGAAAAGAAAGGTTTCATGAAGCTTTTAATTGACGAAAACGACTGCATTATAGGAGCAACAATCTTTAATTATGAGAGCGCTGAGATGATTAATTTAATTAGTTTAGCAATCAAATATCAAATTAAATATAATGATTTAAAAAACTTTATTTACACACATCCAACTTTTACAGAATCATTAAATGAAATTTAGCATTATTTTTAATTGTTAGCGATAAAAAAATTTATAATATATTTATAGTTAAGGAAAGGTAAAAAAATAATGACAAAAATTAAAGATATTTTTTTTCTTAAATATAAAAATTTAAGTGACGTTTACAAACTTCTTAAATGATTTTTTATTGCTTTTTTAGTATTAAATTGATTGTTGTTGACAATTCCATCTATTTTTTTAGGAATAAGCATTTCTCAAGCTTTTTTAGGAATTTTGAGATTCGGACTACTTAATCCTGGTGTGGATTCATTAGTAACTGCGAAGGAGATTATTACTGTAATTGTTCAAAAATTATATGTAACTTCTAAAGTTGTGTCTTTTTTTCCAGCCATTGTACTTTTATATGTGTTAGCATCTTTAACCACTCTTGCTGTGAAACTCTCAAAAAATAGCAATCAATTAAATTTAAGTCAAGAATTTTCAATAAATAACAAAAACTCTATTAAACTTTTTATTCCAATTCTTGTAATTCACTCTGTATTTATTATTTTTTGAATTATTTTATTTTCAACACCATTAATTGTTTTTATTAATATTCCAGGAATTAGTTATATAAGAACTGTTATAGATATAGTATTCATTGTTTTATCAATTATTTTATCTATAAATATTGCAAAAAATTTAAGATGAATGAAATCTGAATTGCAACCAAAAAATGAAGCTATTGTAGAAGAAACAACTGAAGTTGAAGTAATTGATGATTTTCAAAAAGACGAAAAATAAATTTGCCTAAATGACGAAAAAAATCGTCATTTTTTGTTTCTTATGTCAAAAATTCAATCACTTTAAATAAAAAAGCTACTAATTTTTCGTGCAAAACTAAAAAAAGTTATATATTAATGATGAAAAAAGATTTTTTTAAGTTAAAATATGTTAACTATTTAAATAGTTAACATGAATTTGGGATTATTTTTATGAAATTGAATAAAAAAATTAAATTAGGTGCAATTTTATTAAGTTCTTCATTTTTAGCACCATTTGTTATTAGTGCTTCAGTTGTAGATTTACCAAAACAAAGTTTTGATCGTTCTCAAACAGATTCAGTTGACCAACCAACCACTAGATTAAATTTTAATGATTGAATGAAATATGTCGACGGTAACAAAACTTTAAGCGATTTATCAATTCCTGGTACACATGATTCAGGAATGTTTGCTAGTACACATTTTACTTGAGGAATCGCAAAGGCTTGAGCCAAAACCCAAGAACGTAATTTTTATGAACAACTAAAATCTGGAATTCGTTTTTTTGATATTCGGATTGCAGAAGATATGTGAATTTATCATGGTCCTATTTGATCTTCATACACATTCGAAAAAGCACTTAAAGAATTTGTTGATTTTTTAAAAAGATATCCAACCGAAACAATTATTATTCGTTTTAAAGATGAAAATTGAGATGCTGCAAAAAGTGATTCAACAAAAATTGCAGAATGAAGAAACAAAATTTTAACCTTGTTTAACCAAAGTTGATTAAAACCTTTTTTATTTAATAATACTAGTGGTGATACTTATGTAAATCCGACCTTAAATGAGATGCGTGGTAAGATCTATTTAATTGATAACATGTACCACACAATTTTGAATAATGATGCATCACACGGAGCAGCTTGACGTTCAAACGGTTTAGAAATTCAAGATGTTTGAGAAACTGAAGAACAAATAAAAATGCATTTTATTAGTGAAATGTTAAAAGTTTCTAATACTAAAGAATCAAATACAACAGTCATCAACTTTACTTCTCGGTCAAAAAATAGATCAAAACCATATGAAACATCAAGAAGTATAAATAAACGTTTATATGATTATTTATATCAAGATCAAACTATTTTAAGAACTGGAATATTGGTTTTTGACTATCCAGGTGATGCAATTTTAGAAAGAGTTGTTAAGACAAACTACACTTACACCGATAAAGAAATTTTAAGAACTGATTTATTTAATTTACAAAGTTTATCATTCGAAGCACCAATTGAATTTAATGATTTTATCAATGTGTCAGGTGATTTAAGTGAATTTAAGTTCGAAATTAGACGTGTAAAAAGCGGTTCGACCGATGCACAAGTGGAAGTTCCAAGAGTTAATGCTTCAAAATTATATGTTAATGAAGCTTTTGAGAAAGATGAAGTAGTTACTGTTTTTGCATTTAAAGAAATTCCTGGCAATCAATATTATCCTTATGGAAGAAGATACAATAAAATTCAAGAAGAATTTAGAATTGTCGAAAATAGATTAAGAAAATCAATTTTAGATTCTTTATTTAAAAAAATTCAAAGTAACCGTAACAGAATAGTTGAATTAACCGGTTCAAGTTCAAATATTTTGAATTATTTTGATAAAAATATTCAACCTTTATATGAAGAATTGTCTGAACAAGGTGAATTAGAACGTGATCTAATCATTAAATTAGATCAAAGATTAGTTCAAGATGCTCCAGTTCTAATTAGCGCAGTTGAACAAATTCAACAAAATATGAATGCAATCATCGACACTAAATTATTATTTAATGAAAACCAATACTTTAGTGCAAATGATTTTAATCAAATCGATAATTACTACAATAACTTAAACAATAAATTTAACCAATGAATTGATAATGATAATTGATATTCTGGTTCACAATTGACAAGTTTTAAGAATGATTTTATTGCTTATTTAAGTGAATTTATTCAATTTACCAAAAAAATTATTGCTGATGATCAAGTTTACTCAAAAAATAATGTTTTAACATCATTTAATTCAAATAATTCTCTAAAATGAGGACTAGAAGAATACAAAACTAAAATCCAAGAATATAAGAATGAAATTTTAGAAATTTACAATTCCACACCTAAATTCCGCGATTTAACCGAAACCAAAAATAGTTACGAAAATAAATTAAATGAATTAATTGCTTTTATCAATTTTGTTGGTACACAAAATACAAAATTAGTACAAATTCACCAAAATTCATCTTTAAATAGTGAACAATTCAACGTATTTAAAGATGAATTCGTAACATTGTTATTATCGCAATCCGGTTTTTCTAATTTCTGAAGTAAAATCGAAGAAGCTCAAAATTTAGTTAAAAAATATAACACTTTGGTTACAGATTTTCAAAATTATTTAACCAATGAAGCATTTACTTTCGCAAGCAGTTCAATTCAAGATGAGTACAAACAATTATTTGAAGCTCTTAAACAAGAAATTACTTATTTTGCAAATTGAGAAACTTGAGAAACAAATAATAGTTCAAGAGTCGAAAAATTAAATCAGTTAAAAGATTTGATGACAACTCAATACCAAGATTTTGTTAATGTTAAAAATGAAGCAAAAAATGCAGTTAAAGGTTTAACTTTTATTAGTCAAACCAGAGTTGAAGCTTGATTAGCTGAAATTGAAAAACTAACAAGTGTCCAAAAAATAAATGAACTTAAAAATAATGCATTAGAAATCGATAAATTGAACCAAGATTTAGTTAATTTAACAAATCAAGATTGTTTACATCAAGCTCAAAAAGAACATTTAAAAACTCAAATTTTAGATAATTTCTCAAAAAATGTCACTCATTTAGAAGAAAACATTAATAGATTAGTAACTTGAATGCAAAACTTAAAAACTCTTTATGCTAATAATTCAAATTATGAAAACGAAATTAACTATAAATATGCTGATTCTGATAAAAAAGAGAATTTTGTACTTCAATATCAAAACATTTACCAATTAAGTATACAAAATCAAAATTTACAAACCACAGCCATCCAAAGTGCAATTCAAGCTTTTAATCTTTCAAAATCACAATTAAATGGTTCTCAAAATCTTGAAAACAAGAAAAATGAAGCACTTCAATCACTAAATGCATTAAATTTCCCTGCTGTAGTTGCAAAACATTTTAGTGAGATGATCAAAAAAACTAATGAATATGTCAAGATTGATCAAATTAGTGCTGAATTTAAAACTCTTGCAAGTTTAAGAGATTTTATTAATCAAAAATCTAACTTAAATCAACCACAAAAAGATAATTTAACAAACCAACTATATTCTTTAGTTTCAACTGATAATTTCAATAGTGCAAATCAAGAATCATTAAAAACTTCAGTAAATGATTTAGATTCTAAAATGAATGATTTTAAAACAGTTAAAAATGATTTTGAAACTTACTTAAATTCATTAACTGATGAATCATTAAAACATTTTAAAGAATTAGGAGCAATTGTTCTGGAAGATGAAAGCACCAATTTAGCTTCAGCACCTTGAAATGTTAATAACATCAATGAAGAAATTAAACTAGTAAATCAAATTAAACAAATTTTAAATGAAGTTAAAACAAACTATTCTAGTTATTCAGAAGATGATATTCAAAATAAATACAAACAACTCGAATCATTGTATTTTAATAAGAAAATTAAATATTATGAAGTTCTTTTAGAAAGAAATAAAGAAAACTTTAAACACAAATTAGATGATATAAAAAATACATTATCAATTAATGAATATTATGCTAATTTAGCACAAAATAAGTTAGATACGCAAATTACTAATGCAGATTCAAGTACGATTGAAAAAATTAAAGAATTAATTCAAAAGCTTGCAGTAATTGAAAGTGAATTTACTGATTCAATTCAACAAAAATTATCAAAAATCGATACTTTTGAGTCGTTAGAATCTCAAATTTTTAGCAAAATTTCTACTTTCGAATCTCAACATCAAAAATCATTTGATGAACTTGAAGATATTAAAAATACAATTTCTTCATTACAAAATAATCTAAATGCTGAAAATAATGAAGAAATTGACGAAAAAATAACTCAATTAAATTCGATTTTAAATAGTTTAGACAAAATTTTAAACAGAATTAATTCAAGCGAAGAAATGAAAGTGATTCAGGAACGACTTTACAATTCATTTTTAGATGAATTCAATAAACTTAATATCTTATTAAGTGATATTAACAATGTTCAATTCAGCGATATTTATGAATTTGGAAGCTCTGAAATTGCAGCATTTAATAGTGTCGATTCACAAACTGGAATTGATGAATTAAAAGAATCAATTTCTAAATTGCAAAATATTTATGTTTTAGTTAATTCACAAAAATTAACAAAAGAGAAATTATTTAGTGATTTAAGTGCAAAAGTTGAAGAAATTGCTCAAAATATTGATTCAATTACTCATGACTTACAAGTTAAAGATAATGAAGCATTAATTAATAAGTTTAATAATATTAAAAATATTAATTTATATGAATTAACAATTGATCAATTAAATGATCTAAAAAATACCTTAACCAATTTTGAAAAATTTGATTTACCAAAAATCGAACATATTATTGCGATTCGAAGTTCACAAGTTAACAAAATCAATAATATTAAGTCTGAAATTGACAGTATTTTTGAAAAATATCCTACATTAACTGACCTAATTACACAATATAATGATTTAATTTTACAAAATAATATTAAGCAATTAACAAATAAACAAGTTGATGATTTCATTGTTGAATTAGAATCATTTTTAAATGTTTTAGTTAATGATTTTCTAAATGAAAAAGAAGATATTATTGAAAAAAATGATGAATTAATCAGAGACTACAACAATTTTTCTCAAGATCAATATGATTATTTCAATGAAAACAATAATATTAATAAATCATTACAAGAATTAAAAGATTTATATACATTAATTATTACAATTAGAAATGAAATTGAAGCATTTAACCAATCTTCCTTAAATACAGCACAATTTGAATATTTAAAAAATGAACTTTCTTCATTTTATACAATGGAGCAATTGGATGAATTTACGGAATTGAGTAACAATTTAAAAGAAAACATGAAAATTATTAACACTGAATTTGTTAATGTAAAAACTGTTATGGATAGTCAACAAAATAATCCAAAAATTATGGATTTATATGATGATTTATTCGCAGGATTAGACTTAAATTCATACTTAAGCTTACCAGTAACAAATACAATTATTAAGAACATTCGTGAATTTGTTGCTCGAGCTGAAATTTTGATTGAAGAATATAATAATGAAAAAGATTCTAATAATGAAAATCCTGATCAACCAGTAAATCCTAAAGATGATTCTGGAGATGATCAACCTGATGAACCATCAAATCCTACAAACGATTCCGGGGACAATCAACCAACTCAACCAGTAACACCTGGGGACAATCAAGGTGATACAAAACCTGAAGAACCAAGTAAATCAGATGACGAAGACATTGATAATAAAGAACCTGAAAAACCTACTGAACAACCAAGTAAACGTGTTGATGGAATTATTAGTGTGGTTGAAAATTCTGTAAATACTGTTATGCAAAAAACTGGTTTAGGTTGATTAGCAAGATTATTAAATTTCTTTTCAAACTTCTTTAGTTTCCTATTTTGAGGATAAACCAACTCAGGAGTAATTATGGATCAAAATGAATCTTTAATAATTAACAAAATTAAACAAACACCAGATAAGCCTGGTGTTTATTTATGAAAAAATAGTGATGGAGAAGTGATTTATGTTGGTAAAGCAAAATCACTTCGCAAACGGATGATTCAATATTTTGAAGGACGTTTAAACTCATATAAAACTTATGATTTAGTCAAAAATATTGATGATTTTGATATTTTTATCACTTTAAATGAACGTGAAGCGTTGATTTTAGAGAAAAATTTAATCGAAAAATATCATCCGCCTTATAATATTTTACTTTTAGATGATCGAAGATATCCATATATTAAAGTCAGCATCAAAGACAGGTTGACTTTTAGCTTTACCAAGAATTTAATCAAAGATAAACAAAGAAACGATTTTTTATACGGTCCTTTTCCGCAAGGTTATGGTGCTAAAGAAATAATGAGAATGCTTGAACGTGAATTTCTCTACGAAAATGGATTACCAATTAACAATAAAGACATTAAATATTGAGAAGAAAAACGTGACGAAATAATTGAAATTTTATCTTTTAAAAAAAATAATTTTTTAAAGCATCTTAAGAGTAAAATGGAGTTTTTTGCACAAAACTTAAATTTCGAAATTGCTTTGGAATATAAAAACGTAATTAATTATTTTCAAAAACTTAAAGATGCTCAAATTGTTGAATTAAATTCTGAAAAAAATATTGATGTATTTGACTGTATCTTCAAAGATGATAAGATTTTTATTTCCGTTTTATTCTATCGTTATGGTGTTTTAATATCAAAAGATAAAATTTTATTAGAAAACTTAACTAGTGTGAATGAAACTTTAGAGACATTTTTTGAGCAATATTATCAAAACAAAGAACTGCCTGATAAGTTGTTAATTAATAAAGAAATTGAAGAGTTAAATTTAGAATTAATTACACTCAAAAACGTAACTTATCCAAAAGTTGGACAATTAGCTAATTTAATCAAAGTCGCTCATGAGCAAAATCTATTTTTCATCGAAAATAATCAAATAGTTAAAAAAGACAACAAAATTGCAAAAAATCTTGAGTGCATGAAAGAGTTAAAGAAACTGTTGAACTTTCAAAATGTTAAAAATTTAATAGTTTTTGATAATTCAACCTTTAATAATACCGATCCTGTCGGTGTTGCTGTAGTTTATAGCAACGGAGTCAAAAATAAATCGCTATATAAAAAGTTTAATCATGCTAAAGATTTGGTTGGAAATTATCGACATGCGGATGTTCAATACATGTACTTGAGTGTTAAAAAATATTTTCAAAGTAATTCACACCAAGAAAGTGATGTGATTATCATTGACGGAGGGATTCCACAGCTTAAAGAAGCTCAAAGAGCATTGCTCGAATTAGGAATTAGTAAATTTCAAATTTTTTCGCTAGTTAAAAATGACCATCACTTAACTCGAGCAATAATCACAAATAATTATCAAGAAATTAAAATTGAAAATAATGATTTGTTCTTATTTCTTAAGGAAATCCAAATTGAGGTTGATCGTTTTGCTAAAAGTCACTTCCGTAAACGTCAAATTACTAGCACTTTAGCAGGAAGTTTATCCAAAATTAAAGGAATTGGTCCAGCGATTGAAAAGAAACTTTTAGATCGATTCAAAACTTATTCTAACATCTATAACGCTTCAGAAGAAGAGTTGCGTCAAGTTGTATCTGGAAAAATTACCAGTTTAATAATTGAGGAGCGTAAAAAGAAGCTCAAATAGTTTCCACATTTGTGAAAACTATTTTTTGCAGATATAGCAACACGAAAAACAAACTATAATATTTTTATATTATTTAAATATCAAATACTAGATAATGGAAGAAGGATACATGAACAAATATAAATATGTTTTAGTTGATGGTAAACCTAATGTTATGGCCGATCCAGATTACATGGTTCGCTATTTAGACATTGATGGAAATGTAATTAACAAAAAAGAAAAATTACAACATTCACTATCAAAAGAACAGTTATTAGAAGCTTATAAATGAATGGTTCTTTCAAGACAACAGGACGTTTACATGCTTCAATTACAAAGACAAGGACGTATGCTTACTTTTGCTCCAAATATTGGTGAGGAGGCACTTCAAGCAGCTACTGCTTTTGCTATGGATAAAAAGGAAGATTGATTTTTACCTGCGTTCCGTAGTAACTGTTCAATGTTAATTTTAGGTATGCCGATGATTAACCAAATGTTATATTGAAATGGTAATGAAACAGGTGCTAAAGCTCCTGAAGGAGTTAATGTTTTACCAATTAACATTGTTATTGGTAGTCAAATTTCACATGCAGCTGGTGTTGCATATGCTCTTAAACAACAAAACAAACCTGGTGTTGCGGTTACATTCATTGGTAATGGTGGTACAACTGAAGGAGAATTCTCTGAAGGAATTAACTTTGCCGCTGTGCAAGGATGACCTGCAGTTTTCTGTATTAACAACAACCAATGAGCGATTTCAACTCCAAATAAAGAAGAGTCAGTTTCTTCAACTTTAGCAGCTAAAGCTTATGCTTATGGTTGTCCAGGTTTACGTGTTGATGGTAACGATTTAATCGCTTCATACGAAGTTATTAAAGAAGCAATTGAATATTCACGTAACGAACACAAACCAGTTATTGTTGAATTTGTTACTTGAAGACAAGGACCACATACAACTAGTGATAATCCAAGAATTTATCGTACCGAAGAACAAGAGCATGAAGAAGAAAAATGAGAACCAATGCACCGGATTGAAAAATATCTTTACGATCAAAAAATTATTACTCCAGAAGAAAAAGATCAAATTTGAGCAGATGCATTAGCTCAAGTTAAAGAGACATACGAAGAAAGTATGAAAAGAATTAAAACCGATATTAATGATATTTTTGATTACACATACGAAAAAATGCCTAAGGACTTAGCAGAACAAAAAGAAGATGCACTTAAATACTGAGCTGAAATTGAAGGAGGTAAATAATGTCTGATCAAAAAGTAGCAATGAATAATATCCAAGCCTTAACTAATGCGATGGATGTTGCTATGGCACGTGACGAAAGAGTTGTACTCTTTGGTGAAGATGCCGGATTCGAAGGTGGTGTATTCCGCGCAACAGAAGGATTACAAGCAAAATACGGAAAAGCACGTGTATTTGACTCTCCTATTTCTGAAGCTGCGATTGCTGGAGTTGCAATTGGAGCAGCTGCAGCTGGTTTAAGACCAATTGGTGAAATTCAATTCCAAGGTTTCTCATATCCTGCAATGCAACAAATCTTTACACAAGCAGCTAGATTTAGAAACCGTTCACGTGGACGTTTTAGTGCACCATTGGTAATCCGTATGCCGATGGGAGGTGGAATTAGAGCTCTTGAACACCACTCTGAAGCACTTGAAGCAATCTATTCACATGTACCTGGATTAAAAGTTATTATGCCAGCCTTTCCTTATGATACAAAAGGTCTATTATTAGCAGCTATTGAAGATAATGATCCTGTTATTTTCTTAGAACCTAAAAAAATCTACCGTGCCGGAAAACAAGAAGTTCCAACTGGATACTACACAGTTGAAATTGGTAAAGCAAACGTTCTTGTACCTGGAAATGACATCACTGTTGTAACATACGGAGCACAAGTGCACGAATGTTTAAATGCGATGAAAAAATTAAGAGCTGAAGGTTCAAATGTGTCAATCGAATTAATTGATTTAAGAACAATTAAACCTTTAGATATTGATACTGTAGTTGAATCAGTTAAAAAAACTGGTCGTTTATTAGTTGTACATGAAGCTGTTAAATCATTCTCAGTTTCAGCTGAAATCATGGCACAAGTAAATGAAAAAGCATTCGAGTATTTAAAAGCACCAATGACAAGATTAACCGGATACGATATTACTGTTCCTTTTGCTAAAGGTGAATACTACCATGCAATTGACGATCGTAAAATTGTTAAGAAAATTAAAGAAGTCATGGACTTTAAATTTTAAGAGAGGAAAGGATAATTTTCAATGAGTAAAATAAAATCAACTCCACTTGCTCGTGCAATGGCTGCAAAATTAGGAATCAATATCGAAAATGTTAAAGGTACTGGGATTGGTGGAAGAATTTTAATTGATGATATTAAAAACTTCAAAGCTCCAACTGCTACCCCTGTGGTACAAGCGAGTGCCCCTGTAACTTCTCAAAGTGCCCCAGCTGCTGCCCCAGTAGCTCCTGTAAAACCAACTTTAGAAGCACACAGTGAAGCGGTTACACCTATTCGTAAAGCTATTGCTAAAGCAATGACAAATTCATGATCAAATGTTGCTTATACAAATTTAGTTCATGAAATTGATATGACAAGATTATGAGATATTCGTAGCTCAATTAAAGATCTTGTTCTTAAATCTGAAAATGTTAAATTAACATTTTTACCTTACATTTTAAAAGCAGTTGCGATTGCATTAAAAGAATTTCCAAAATTCTTAGCTAAATACAATGAACAAGCACAAACTTTAGAGTATCCTGGAAATATTAATTTAGGATTTGCTGTGGACACTGAAGCTGGATTAATGGTACCAGTTATTAATGACGCTAACCGTTTAAGCATTGTAGAATTAGCATCTGAAGTTTCACGTTTAGCTTCTGCTGCAAGAAAAAGAACTATTAAACCTGCTGAAATGAAAGGTGCTGGATTCACTGTAACTAACTACGGTTCAGTTGGTTCATTATGAGGTGTACCAGTTATTAATTATCCTGAGTTAGCAATTGCTGGTGTTGGTGCAATTATTGACAAACCGGTTGTTAAAAATGGTGCTGTGGTACCAGGGAAAGTAATGTACTTAACTGTAGCTGGAGACCACCGTTGAATCGATGGTGCAGAAATTGGACGTTTTGCATCACGTGTTAAAGAATTATTAGAAAACCCTGAAGTGTTAGGAGTGTACTAAGTAATGTATAAATTTAAGTTTGCTGATATTGGAGAGGGATTACACGAAGGTGTAGTTGCTGAAATCTACAAAAAAGAAGGTGATTCAGTTAATGAAGGAGACTCTTTATTTTCTGTTGAAACCGATAAAGTAACTTCTGATATCCCTTCACCTGTTAGTGGTACAATCAAAAAAGTTTTAATGAACCAAGGTGACACAATCCACGTTGGACAAGAAATTTACGTAATTGACGATGGTAGCGGGGACAGTGAGGAAGTTGCTACACCTACCCCAACCGCGACTGAATCAGTCCCAGTGTCTACACCTGCAAATGGTGGTGCATCAAGCAGTTTTTATTCATTTAAGTTTGCTGATATTGGGGAAGGTCTACACGAAGGTGTAGTTGCTGAAATTTACAAAAAAGAAGGTGATTCAGTTAATGAAGGGGACTCTTTATTTTCTGTTGAAACCGATAAAGTAACTTCTGACATCCCTTCACCTGTTAGTGGTAAAATCAAAAAAGTTTTAATGAACCAAGGTGACACAATCCACGTTGGACAAGAAATTTACGTAATTGACGATGGTAAAGACCACTCAAGTGAAAGTTCAGCAGCACCTGCTGCAAAACCTGCAAATGGTGGTGGAGCTAGTGTTGTTGGTGAAGTAGTTGTAAATGATGATTTAATTGACTTTTCAAGCTTTGCCACTTCAGCTGCAAAACCTGCTACAGAAGTAAAAGTTGAAACACCTGCCCCAGCTGCTGCAAGCAATAAAGAAGCTGGTAAAGTATACACTGGTCCTATTAAAGCTGAATATGATGTTATTGTAATTGGTTCAGGTCCAGGTGGTTACTTAGCTGCTGAAGAAGCTGGAAAATCAGGATTAAAAACTTTAATTGTTGAAAAATGAGCATGAGGTGGTGTTTGTTTAAACACTGGATGTATTCCAACTAAAGCTCTTTTAAAATCAACTGAAATGATTTCTGAAGTTAAAAATGCAGCAAAATATGGTCTTGTTGCAAACTTCGATGATATCAAATTTGACCAAGATCAAACTTGAGTAAAAATGCACGAACGTAAAGAAGGTGTAGTTAACAAAGTTGCTGGTAGCGTTAAAATGTTAATGAAAGCATCAAAATGTGACATTTTAGAAGCTGAAGCAAAATTTGTTGGTGCACATGAAGTGGAAGTTAATGGTGAAGTATACCGTGCTAAGAATTTAATTTTAGCAACCGGTTCACGTGCACGTAAACTTGATATGATCGAAGGATTCGCTCAAGGATATCAAGAAGGTAAAATTATTACTTCTCGTGAAGCAATTAATTACAAAGAAAAATTACCTAAATCACTAGTAATCATTGGTGGTGGTGTAATCGGTGTTGAATTTGCACAAGTGTTTGCACTTAGCGGTACCAAAGTTACTATTTTACAAAACATTAACCAATTATTACCAGGTAGTGATGCAGATGTAGCAAAAATTACTAAAGAAGCTTTAACACACATGAATGTTGAAGTAGTATTAAACGCTCAAACAAACAAATACGAAAATGGTAAACTATACTACAGCGTTGATGACAAAGAAGTTGTTGTTGAACCTGAATTAATCTTAACAGCAACTGGACGTGCTCCAGTTTCAGAAGGATTAGCTGAAGTAGGTATTAAATTAGGACAACACAAAGAAGTTATCGTTGATGAATACCAAGAAACTAATGTTGCTGGTGTGTATGCGATTGGTGATGTAACAGGTCAAAACATGTTAGCTCACGTCGCTTATGCACATGCATTAGTTGCTGTGGAAAATATTCTTCACAAAAACAGCGCAAAATACCAACCTAAAGGTGTTCCAGGATGCATTTACATCGATCCTGAAATTGCATTTATCGGTAAAACAGAAGCACAAGCGAAAGCTGAAGGAAAAGATGTCTTTTCATCTAAATATGCTTTTGAATATTTAGGAAAAGCAATTGCCACAACCAAAACTGAAGGATTTGTTAAATTAGTTGTTGATAAAGAATATGGTGAAATCTTAGGAGCAAGCATTGTTGGTGCAAATGCAACCGATTATATTGCTGAAATTGCTCTTGCAATGGAACAAGAAGTCACAGTATTTGAATTAGCACGTACAATTCATCCACATCCAACTTACAATGAAATTATTTGAGAAGCAGCTCGTAGTGCAGCCTTAAAACTTTCATTAGCTAAAAAGAAATAATAATCGAATTTAAAATCTCTACCTTAATGTGTGGAGATTTTTTTGTGCAAAAAAACCTTACTCACAAGAGTAAGGTCACGTGTTAAGTGTCCCTAGATTATCCCAAATTAAAGGACATAAACATAAATTTTCTTAGCATTATCGTTTTTCTGAATTACGAAAATTGGTAATGTATCCGATTGATTACTACGCGAGTTAGTAATGTCATTCCCATCAGTTGTTACGTTTCATACTTGATTATTATTTACTGCTAATTGCATTCTAAATAGTCCCGGTATTTTACCGACGAATGGTTTAGCTCCTGTTAGAGATGAGAGATTGTATTCAGCACCTGATAAGCTTGGTAGTCGATTACCAGCATTATTGTTGATTGAGAAAGTACCATTAGCATTTTCAAGACTTAATGTCATAACAACCTTGTCGCCAGTGTGTAATTGTTGATGTGCAACACCAACTCCAGTAGTATCGACGTAACTAAATTCAAAGAATTTACCACCTAAGTTAGGGAATTGATTAGTATTAAAATCACTATTTACTGTTGCGGTAATTGTATAGGTGAAATTACCATTTGAATCAAAAGGTGATGTGAAAGTTGCAGAATTAATTGTAAAAGGATTATTTTCAAATGTTAATTTTTGGAAGACTTTTAAGAACATAATTCATAATGCATCTTTATAACTAAAGTTACTTTGATTTGACGTTTGTTTATTTCAAACTGAACTAATATTATTATTGATTATTTTTTGAGCACCATATCAGTCTGTGTCTGATTTTCTTACGAATTCAAATTCGTAACCAACTGGAAACATTCAATAATCATCTAATGAGTTTACTTCTTTATCAGTCGGAGTATTGTCCACAACTATACCACGACGAACAAAAATTGTATAACTTGAATCTTTAGTTAATGAACCCAGTCTAAGGTGTACAGGCACTTCATCATTTCCTGAAACGCTTGAGAATGGTAATGTTATTTCGCTAGTTTCATAATTAACATTTTCACTAGTTAAATTAATATTTGTGTATGAAACTCTCCTTGCGTATCTATAACCTAATTCAGTTGTGTTGTTATTTAAAATTTGGTGAATATATTTAAGTTCGTAATTTTCATCAGTACCATTTTTTTTAATAACTACTTTAACTTCAATTTCAGTTCTATCACCAACTTCATAAGTACCATTTTCTAATGGATAGTCCATGCTTAATGATAAATAGAAGTTTGTATCAGTAAGATTAATGGAATCAGCTGCAGCTTTAAAGTTGTCCATTTGTGTGGTTAATTGAACAATTTGATCATAATTATTGATAAATTCAGTAATTTTAGGTAATGTATCTAAATTTTCTCAATTTCTAATTTGATCGATGCTATTTTTAAAGTCTTCAAGGTAATATTTTCCACTCTCAAGTTCTTTATATTTATCAAATAATGGAGTTAATAAACCTTTAATTAATGAACTAGCTTGATTGAATGTATCGTTGATTGATTCAATAATTGCTGTTAATTCTTGGTCACTTTTAGACTCTAGAGAATCAAACGAAATAGCATTAATTTTTGATTCTAAGATTGAATCATTATTGAAGTAATTAAGGTGAGTTTTAATTAACTCAACATTTGCTTTAAGTGAGTTAATTTGTTCAATTTTTGAATTAGATTGATTGTTATTAGTTTCAGACACTACTTCAACAGTAATTGTCCCCTCTTGGTAAGGAGCTTGTGAATTATCACTATTTTTAAATGTATAACCTTTTGGTAAATAATCGTTTAGATTAATTGTTTGAACATTAAAAGGTATTTTTTCATTAACTGTCCCTACTGTTTGAGAACCATTGACAAAATTAATTAATAAAGTTTTGGTTTGCATTACAAGTGAAATTGTGATATTCGGTGTATAGTTAATTCCTTTTAGTGGACTTGTGGTTGTATAACCTTTTGGTACCATTGATTCGTGAATATCGAATGTCTGGTTGTAGTAAGGAATCGTAATTTCATTTTCTGCAACTTTTGAATGTTTTTCATCTTCTCAAGAAATTAATACATTTTTATTAAGAGGAACAATTTGAACTTCTACGATTCCATTTGAATATGCAATTGTACTTGATTGTCCCTGTGCGAGTTGGTAGTTTTGTGGTAGTTCATAACTACTTAAATCAACTGTCCCTTGGTTGTCTTGAGCTTTAATGCTTAATGAATTTAATGTTTGACTATTGTAAACAAAATTAAGAGTCATTATTGATTCTTCTTGAGTTTTTGGGGTTAAATGAATTTGGATTGTATCTTGAACTGGTAAGTTTTGTAATTGATCATTTGTTAGGTATCCCTCTGGGATTAAATTAGGATCAATTGAAACTTGTGTACTATTATGTGGTACAGTTATTTGTTTTTGTGCAATTTCTTGATTATTTTTCAAGAATACTATGTTGATAGTTTTGTGATCCGGAACAATTTTAGCAGTAATTAAATCTTGAGTATAAGGCACATTCTGCTCTTGAGATTCAGCTAAAACGTATCCTTGTGGTAAATGCTCGTTTAAGTTAATTTCTTCAACTGAAGAATCAATTTGGATATCCACTTTTTCAATTGAATTATAGTTATAAGTGTAATTAATTTGCAGTTTTTTAGTTGGTGCGACAATAGCTTTTTCAGTTAAATGAATTTCAATTATCGGTTTATATGTTATGTTGTTAAGTGCAGAAAGTGATTCATAGTTATATGGTATTAAATTAGGATCGACAGTTATAGTATTATCATAATAAGATAATTCTAAATTGAAACTTTTAACTTCAGTGGTACCATTTAAAAAGCGAATTGTTGCTGTTTTTATAATTGGCACTATCGGAACATTAATTGAGTTACTTTGTTTAAAAGCAACCACTTTATCTTGTCCTTGAGCTAAACGGTAATTTTGTGGTACATATTTTTCGACATTAATTTGATTTGTGTTGTTTGGTACTACCACAGTTTCGGTAGAGATTGTGTTTTGTTCAAATGTAAAATTGATTGTTAAATTTATATCTGCTGTTTTTTCAATTTCGACTAATTCTAATCTAACGTTTTCTTGGTATTCAAATGTCATTTCTTGACTTTCAAGTCTATAACCATTTGGAATTAGTAAAGAATCACGTTCAATTACGTTTGACTTAAATGGTACATCAATAATTTGTTTTTCAATTTCGCGTGATTGATAAACGTAGCTAATGTTTGCGATTTTAGTAAGTGGTACCACGTTAACACTAATAGGTTCAGAGCTATAAGGGACAATCAACTCTTGATTGTCAGCTAGTTGGTATCCATGTGGCACACCATTAATTTCAATTGTCTCTTGTGTGGACTCGACATCAATTTTTAATTGCCCCACAGTTTTCCCGGCGTAGTTAAATTCTAATGTTGCCACTTTAATGTTTTTGAGTAATGGAATATTAATGGTTTCGCTGTATTCGATATTAGAAAGTATCATATTAGTTTTATAACCATTTGGTACTTCATCAACCGACACGCTAAAAATTTGATCATCAACTCCAATTTCTTTTGAAATAGTTTTAATGTTGCTTTCATTGTAGGTGAAGTTGATTTTTACAACTTTTTTGGTTGGTTTATCTGAATTTTTTTCTTTGTTACCATCAACTGGATTTTTAGGATTATTTGGTTTAGTTGAATTATCTTGTTTAGTGTTTCAACAAGATACGGTAGCAGAAGTTAAAATTGTCCCCAATGCTAGTCCGATAATTAATTTAGCTTTTTTCATTTCTACACCTATCTTTCTTTTTATATATTTTTAAAAATATTTTACATTTGAATAATGATTTAATTTTAGATTTTTTCTATTTTTTAAAGATTGGTTGAAAAAATTTCTTGTTTAAAGTTTTTTTGTGAAAAATGATATTCCATATTTTTGTTTAAACGGTTTAAAAAACAAAAAAGTGCAATTCATTTTTTGTGAATCGACACTTTATTTGTACATTTTATAAACTTGTTTGAGTTTTATAAGTCAATGATTTAAACCACTTTTAGAAATGAAAATATTGTGATTTTCGGACAAAATGAGTGATAAATCTTGCAAACTTGATTCGGGATAGTTAAGTTTTAAATCAAAAAAAATTAATTGTTCAGCACTAAAGAGATGTTCAATATTATTTTCTAAAACAAAATTGATCATTTTTGAATAATTTAATGATGATTTAACTGATTTAGTTAAATTTGAAAAATCGATATTGTTGATTCGATTAATTGAATTATCTAAATCTCGATTAATTTTAATATCTTGTAATTCAAAGTATGATTTTTTTGCTCCAATCGCAGCTAAAAAATCGGCAATTTTATCTAATTTTTTAATATATGCTATTCATTTGTTTTTTCGTTGGATAATTTGGAAATTGAAATCATATTCGTTTAATTTATTGATGCAAAGACTCAGAGCTTCAAGATTGTGCGACGATATTTCCAAGTGATATGAAGTGGAATTTTTGTCCATAATATTACCACTACCACAAAAGACTCCAGCAAAAAAATGTTGTGGACTAGAGTAAGATATTTTATACAAATCTTGTTTATAATCATCAATAGTGATAGTTATTTTGCTTTTTTGATATTGAATTTTTAATTTTTTCAAAAAAGAAACAACATAATTAAAAATGAGCGGATTTTTAATTGTCAATTTAAGATATTCAGTCTCATCTTTAGTGATTGAATTCGCCAAAATGAAACCATTTAAAAAGTCTTCAATTTCACTTTTTTTCATATTATAAGTAATTATTTCTTCTTTAATAAAGGCACTAAAACTTGTTTTATTCATGAATAACCTCCTTTATTTTGTTGTATCAATAATTACTTTACGCATTTTTTTAGTACGATTGTGGTTGAAAATTAAAATATGAAGTGCTAATGCAAAACATTGTACAGCATAAATGCTAAAAACAACGAAAAAGTCTTCTCGGAAGATAAATTCTAAGATGGTACCACTAAAGAGAATCGCAAAATCTAAAATAATGTCAAAAAATCTATATTGAAGTGTTTTGCGATTAAAATACATACACAAAATTATCATTGTCACAAACATTAGTAAGCCAATTGAAGCTAGTGAAATAACAAAAATATGTGATAGTTCATTTTGAGCATGCATGTGTTCAGAACTCAATTCGAATGAAATTGTGACTAAAATAACCGAAATAACAATCACAATATGAGCAAATCAGATTAGAAAATTTAAACGGGAGTGACTATGTAAATCTATCATTTTTTCAAAATTAGTTGAGTAATAAAGAAATAATGAACCAACAATAATCATGCAAATAAAGGCAAATAAGTTAAATTCTTCAAAAAAGACTACAATACCAATAATTAACTCACCAAAAAACATTATAACTAATAGATTTAGTCGTTCAACTAGGTGTTCTAATTTAACTGGTGAATGTTTATTAACTCGAAAATAAGTTAATGGTGCAAATCAACTAATAATAATTGTCGCAATAATTACATAAGTTCCGATTTTTGAACCGATTAATAATCCTGTGATTGTTCCTAAGATAATAAAGAAATGTTTTGAAATATTTAAAATTAATATTTTTTGTTCTGCTTTGGTTAAAGTTTTGTTGCATAGATACATTAAATTATTTAACGACATGCTAATGAGCAAACAAATGAATGCGATATTGAAATTATAAAAAGTTTGATATCAATCTTTTTCAAACATTTTACACATAAAAAGTAAAAAGGTCATATCGACTAAAATAAATAATTTATCTTTAATTGAATTTTCTCCAAAACGATTGACCATATCAGCCTTGTCGATTCATAATTTGACTAAAGCGATCAAAATTAACAAGAATTTAGCAAAAGTTAAAAGTGGAATAACACCATTTTCGATGTGGTGTAATAATAAAGTTAATTTTCCAATTGCCAAAACAAAAACAAGATCATAAAAAAGTTCAATAACAGCTGCTTTTTTGGTTGTATTGACTATTTTTTTTATCAAATTCCTTTACCTCCTTATTTGTGGTGTTTATTTTAAAAATACGTTAGTTTGATTAATAATCGATCAGTAAATTAAACAAAACATTAATTGACCAATTAAGTTACCTAGATGTGTCTCATCTTTTTTATTAATTGATAAAACGGAAATTAAATTATGTGAGAATGATGAAGTGTACTCAGTTAAAACGTCGAATGATTCGTTACTATAATTTGAGATTTTTTTAATTCTTAAATCACTTAAGAGATCTTTAATTGACACATCGCTTGAAATTTGGTAATCGAAATACTCTTTTTCAAGTTTAACAAAGATAATGCTTTTGTTATTTTTACCTTGAAATAGCATTTGCGAGGTGCTGTAAAAATTATTTGGAAACACACCAAAGTCAAAAAATACATTTTTGCTTAATGAATTTAAAACGGATACAAAATACTGAAAAATCGACTCTAAACTAGGATTGTTTAAATTAAAATAACAAATTTTTGATTCATTAGAGATGAATCATGCAAGTTGCAATGGAATATTTTCGTTTATTTCATTATTAAAAGCTGTGTTTTGAGCACTTTTAAAACCATTTAAGAATTTAATAATATTAATTCCTAAAAGCGACAAAATTAAAAGTGAGATTTCGGAAAAAAATGCAAAATTGCTTGCTACAGTGTTTGAAATAGTCAAAACTAAATTTGATTCAAAACGAAAATTAAACTGTGACTCTTTTGAGAATAATTCTTTGACCAAAATAATTCTTTTACTTAAATAAAAATATCCTTTTTTATTTTTGAGCGACGAAATAAATGAATTAATAACACGAATAAAATTGGAATTATGCAAATTAAAATCGCAAATTACATATGTTATATCTTCATTTGAATAAAATAAGTTTTTTAACTGATCTTTCATGTTTTGAATTTTGATTCTTTCATCTATTAATATTATTTCTAAATCTTTTTTGTTTTTCATATAGGGATTAACATCAATAAATGAAATGCAAGCTTTAATCGCTCTAAGAATTCAATAATTTCCAAATACAACCACTTTGCTTGACTTATTAGTTTTAATCGCATTTGCGATTTCAAGAATTTTGTTGAGTAGTTTTTTGTTTGTGTATGAATTTGCTAATTCAATAAATTCCAGAAATTGAGGGTTAATGATTTTTTTACTTACAAAATCGTCAAAATATTCACTTGTTACTAAATCAATATTTTGGTTTAAATTGGAATTTAAAAATTTATGATTAATGCTCATTTTTATTCTCAAATTCTTCAATTGCGTGTTGTTTTAAATTTGCAAATCCATGCTCAGTCTCTTTAAGTTGGTGTGAGAAAGGATTGCGAGCAAAATTTGGATGATTTGCTTTAAAGTCACCTTCTCCAGTTTTGGTTTTTAAATCAAAACTTTTGGTAATAAAGTTAATTTTTTGATTTAGAGTAAAAGTCTTAAAGAGATTGATTGTTTTATATCAATCACTCACATTTTGAACGTTAATAGTAAAAATTCACTCATCAGCGACAGTGACTTCAATGAACTTAAAATTAATTTTTGTGACTATACCTTCTAGTACGTTTCCTATTTTCATATACATAATAAAAATATTTTACCGAATTCTGCTCTAAAAATAAAAAACAAACTTAGATTTAAAACCTAAATTTGCTATTTTTAAAGTTTAATTTTCATAATGTATTTGTGTAATTTTTCTTTTGAATTTCCAACAAAATTAGTTCTTGGACAGTGTACTTCATTTTTCATAAACATTACAAATGAATCTTTGGTTAATTCTAAATGATTTGGTGTTTTTTGTGAATCAGATTTGATGAACATAACATCTTTGGTCGAATCATATTCTTGCATAACTTGATCATTTTCATATTTAAAATCAGCATCAAAAAATACTAATTCTTGATCATCACTAAATAAGTGAATGTCCATGTAATTGTGGTGAATTTCACAAATTAAATTCTCGACATTTGCAGCTGGAAAGTGATTGTGTAATAAATAAATATCATCATTAATTACTAAACGCTCACCGTCAAAATCTTTATAGTTGTTATTAACTAACCAATCAATTGCAATATCTAAGTTTTTGTGAATTCCTTTGTAGTTTTGAATATTTTTTAGGTTATCAAAAATCATATAATAGCTCCTTAATTATCAAAGTCCTTTTATTACTAAATAATAGCACTTTAGTAAGAATAAATTATTTTAATTTCAAGCTATTTTTGCTAATTTTTCTAATTAAAACAAAAAAACTGGTATTTTTTCATTTTTAAAAAATTATGCTAAAATTTTATCATATGTTTAAAAAATCAATCAATGATGCAAAGAGCGTACTTAAAAAAGGTAACGTTTTTATGCTCGCAATTGGTCTTTTACTAGGGACCGTATTCTCAGCATTAGTTAGCTCTTTTGCTAACGACATTCTTATGGCTGCTATTAAACACAATATTCTTCCAGAACAAAACACTGAATGAGTTGTTGCTGGAATGAACGTTGGTAAATTCTTAGGTGCTTTAATGACATTTGTCATTGTTACATTATTTATCTTTATTATTTTAATCGTATGATTCTTAATCGTTAACTACCGTGCAAGCAAGAAACCTGCTCCTGCACCTGTTACACCAAAACCTACAACCGAAGAATTAATTTTAGAAGAATTAAAAAAATTAAATAGCAAGAAATAGTTTTATGAAAGGAATGTGAAGCTTCGTGCTTCACTTTTTATTTATTTTGTTTGATTGAAGGTTTTGTTAAGTAAATAAAATACTAGCAAATATTAAATATAATCTGTTAAAATTTCCATAATTTAAAAAATAAACATCGTTTTTTTTTTTTTTTTTTAAGAACAAAAATATTTATTTAAAATTAAATTGATATAAAAGAAATTAAAAATAAATATTTTGACTTAGGAGATTCTTATGGAACAATTACAAAAAGAATTATCATTTCTAAAATTCAAATTTACAACATTTAACTCTTGAGTAAAATTGGCCCTATTAATACCTATATGAGTTATTTCAGTTATTATACTTATTATGTTTTCTTTTTCTTTTTTGGTTCGTGGACGCACAGAAGAATTACCTATTATTGCTCGTGTAAGTGGTTTTGCTGTAGGTCTAATTTTCACATTGTTGACTACTTCCTTTATCTTGTCAAGAGTTTTTTTCATTACCGCAAATACCAGAAATAAAGAAAATAATAATATAAACATTAATATGATTGCTAATTTATATAAAACGGCCTTATTTTTAAGCTTAAATATTTATAGATATAGAAAACTAAAAAAATTGAATTAAATGAAGAAAAGGTAAATAACTTCTTTACAAATAATCTAATTGGTTAAAATGTCAATATAAACAGAGTTATTATTGGGATAAAACCGATGTTAAAATAACCATTGTATAAAATTTATAATAACTTCTTAAAGATAAAAAAGGAAAAAAATGACTAAAAAAGATGTATATGAACTAATAAACAAAAAAACAAAAATGATTTGAAACATTTCGATTTCTATTTTCTTAACTCTTTTGGGAGGTTGATTTTTATTTTGTATTATTGATATATCAAAACATGGTGTTAAAGAAAATGAGATTCTATCTTTTACAATTTTTTCAATTGCAATGTCATTTGTTATTTTATTTTGAATCTTTTTTGTAATTAAAAACATTCTAATAGTAGTTTTTAAAATTACCTATAGAAAAAATAATGAAAGCACATCAGTAAATAAGTTAGCTTCGATCATACTTTTTATGATGTTTCAATTTAAAACACGAAAATTAATCATTGAGAATTAATTAGAAAAAGAAAGAGCCGCGATGGCTCTTTCTTTTTGTCTTTTAAGTTTATGATTTTGTTTGCACTTCAATAAACGAAATAAAAAAAGAAAGAGATTAAGAGAACTCTTTCTTTTCCTAAGGGATAATCCCTTATTAAGTTATGCTTGTAAATATTATAAACTATTTTATTAAAACAACCAAGTTTTTTTCATTAAGAAATGATAGATTTGTCCAAATGAAAAAACACAGTGCTTGTGTGCACTGTGTGTATAAGAACTAAAAGCTCTTAAGATTACTAAAATGATTTAAACTCTTTTTCGAGACATCAAATTGTTAAAATCATGAATCATTAGTATCTGAATAGCTTTCAGCTTCATCCTCTTCGAGTTCTAAAATGTTTTCAATTTCTTCGGTTTTATTTGTATTTACAGGTTTGTAAACATCAAAGTCAGGAACTTCTTTAACTTCTGCTTTTTCAAATGAGTAGTTAACTGGTTGAGATTGGTGATGTGGAGCAACTTCTTCTTTATGCACAGGTGACACCATCACTCTGTCATTTGAAGTTGAATGCACATCAGCATTTGTTTGAGCAGGAACCTCTTTAACTTTTTCATAGACATTTCCTGCAATAACAGAAACTTTAAAGATATCTTCAACACCATCTAAAGTTTCTTGACCGATAATAATTTCGTCTTCGCTTTCAGTATCTTTGTTAAGGATTTCGCTTACTTTATTAATTGCCGCTTGAATTTCACGGAATGAAGTAGATTTATCAAATTGGAAGTTGATTAGGAATTTTTCAGCACCTGAAATTTCAGCAGAGTATAAATGGTTTTCAAAAGCCTTGGTCACGGCTTTGACTGCACGATCTTTTCCTGATGCTTGACCTATACCGACCAAAGTTAGACCACAGTTATCAAGAACTTTACGTACATCCGCATAATCGATATTTACACGTCCGACTCTGTATAAAATGTCATGAATTGCGAAAATGATATTTTTTAAGTTAACATTTGAGTATTGGAATGCATCATCAACTGGTACATCTCCGAAGTATTCCAATAATTTTTCATTAGAAACAATAATGTATGAATCAACTTTGGTTTTAAGTTTTTCAATACCTTCTAAAGCAATACGAGTTCTTTTTTTACCTTCAATTAGGAAAGGAGTTGTAACAATTGCAATGGTTAATGCACCTGAGTTACGTGCAGCTTCGGCAATAACTGGAGCAGCTCCGGTTCCTGTTCCTCCACCAAATCCAGCCGCAATGATTACCACATCAGTTCCAGCTAATTTAGCTTCGATATCTCTTAAACTTTCTCTTGCTCTTTTTTCTCCGATTTCCGGATCAGCACCAGCACCTAAACCACGAGTTTCTTTACCTAATGCAATTTGATTCTTACATGAGTTACTTGCTAATGCTTGTGCATCAGTGTTAGCAACGATAAAGTCAACATAGTTAATGTCATTTTCGTTTTGTGCTAAATTGTTAATCATAAGTTGTACAGCATTGTTCCCAGCTCCGCCGACACCTATAACTTTTAATGAGATTTTGGCACTGTTTTGGTCGACAGTACCATTATTTGGTTTGTGAAATTCACTCATGAGACTCTCCTCTTAATTTCTCCATTGGGATAGAGATTTTTTAATTTTTTGCAATCAGGATTCTTTTTGTGTAGAAACCTTTAAAAATTGATTAATTGTTTGTGCTTGGTTATTTTCTAAAAGTAGACTATTTAGTTCATATTCACTAATACTTTGGAAAATAAATTCTTCTTCTGATAAGTGATTAGCAATAATTAATTCTTGTGTTTGAACTATACGCTTAAAAGCAAAGTTGAAATTCAAATTCTTGAAATTCAGATCATCAACTAAAAAACCACTTAAAGTTATTGTATTGATTCCAGTATTCAAATTCAAATTAGCCACAAATTGGTTGGTTTGGACTAACATTTTGCTTAAAAAATTTTGAAAAACTTCACGATAGAGTACCACCTCAGTGTCGTTAGTTTTATTAGCATTGAGTTGGTAAAAACAATACTTTTTATAAACTTGTTGCGAATCATCTATTTTTCAAGTCGCTTGTAGGTCCTTAAGAATGCTCTCTATCCCCATAGATGAGCCTAAGTAGTCCACAATTTGACCATTATAAATAAGTGCAACACTAAAATAGTTATAGTTTAAATCAAGATTAATGTTGAAACCACTTTCATTATATGAATTAAATCCTAATACTTGTGACTTCAGAACAAAATTTACGTTTTGAAAGTAGCTCTCAAAAATGTCTTTAACTTTGAGAAAGTTATGTGTGTTTGGTAAACTAAAGTAAGTTGCTAAAGTTTTTACTTTGTTTCCGTTTTTGTTGATTGGAAAATTTTTATATTCGTTAATTTGTGAATCATTTTCAACTAAAAACTGATATTGGTTCAGCTTTAAAATAATGTCATTGTTTTTATCTGCAAGTGCATTATAAATTAAACGATTAATTTCCAATTGATGATTGTTATTAACAATCTTATTTTCTACTTCAATTTCCTGATTTACCTTATTTAAAGTAATTTCAGGAAATTTTACATCATCAATAATAACATTTGTTACTACTGTTTTTAAAGTATGCTTAAGATCGAGTTCGTGGCTAATTTGCTCTAAAACTGATAGCAAAGTTTTAATATTAGTAGTCAATGGACCACTTGATTTAGCAAGTGTGAAAATTTTGTTATTTTTCACTTCATTAATTTGATAAACCATTTGGTCTGATTTAATTCAAAAATTAATGAATAATTGATTAGCCATCCCTCCTCCTTAGCTGATTTTCGTTAGTACTCGTAATTTCGCACTGCGTGAGCGTTTATTTTCGAGTAATTCCGCTTGACTTGGTTTTATCTGTCTTGCATTGTAATTTTTAATTTCGTTAACCGGCATTTTTGAAGGAAGTTTATCCTTAATTAAATTTCCAAAGAAATTTTTAACGATTTTATCTTCAAGAGAATGAAAGGTTATTATTGCTAAGTGACCGTTTGGTTTGAGTAAATCCAAGGAATCATTTAACATGGTTTGAATAGCATTAAATTCGTCATTTACTTCTATTCTAATGGCTTGAAACACCGCTTTAGCAGGGTTTTTCTGACGCAGAATCGCAGCAGGATAAGCACTTTTAATAACGTCAACTAATTCTAATGTGGTTGTGATAGGACGTGACTTAATAATAGCTTTCGCAACTTGCTTAGCAAGCTTTACATCAGCGTGTTTTATTAAGATTTGTGTCAGTGCAACCTCATCATAATTATTAACTATATAATAAGCATCAATTTCCTGATCTTGATTCATTCGCATATCAAGCCGAGCATCTTTATTGTAACTAAATCCACGTTCACTAATATCTAGTTGTGGTGATGAAACTCCTAAATCAGCAATTATTCCATCAACTTTATCAATTTTGAGCTTCATTAATTGTGATCGTATATTTCTGAAATCACTTCTTATCAAAATGAAATTATCAGCAATTTGACTTAGACGTTTGCAACTTTTTTCTATCGCATATTCATCTTTGTCAAAACCAATAAGTAACCCTTGTTGATTAAGTTTTTTTAATATCTCGGCTGAGTGTCCTCCTAGGCCAAGAGTTAGATCAACGTAAACTCCATCGGGTTTAATATCTAAACTCTCGATAGTTTCGTTTAATAACACTGAATAATGTTGTTGATTCATAACAAATTATGATGAAACTAATGATTGAGCGATTTGGGAAATTTTTTCGTCATCATATTCAGTTTCCATTTTTTCGTAAGACTCTTTTGCTCATAATTCAACAAAAGAACCTACACCAATAAAGATAATGTCTTTTTGGATAGCAAGTGAATCGATAATGTTTTTCGGTAAAAGAACACGTCCGTGCGAATCAACGCTAAGCTGCATTGCTCTCCCTAGAATCATTCTGCGAAGAGTTCTAGCATCTTTGTTGAAATGACTTTGTTGTTCAATGGTAGAAACATATTCGTTAAAATTTTCGATACTACGGAGTTCCGCATTACCGTCAAAGCCTATGGTTAGAAAAAAAGTGCTACCTAGAACATCCCGAAAGAGAGTTGGTAGTGTAATTCTATTCTTATCATCAAGCTTACGTTCTACTTGACCGTACATTCCAATTCCTCCCACTATCCACCACTATTCTACACATTTTCAAGCTCAGTGCAAAGAAAAAAATAAAAAATTTTAATTTTTTTATAGATTTAGTTAGAATTAAAAATTTTCACATTCGTCTTAAGCAAAAGCACTAAAAAAAGAAAAAAAGCATTTTTTAGTGCTTTTTTGCATCAAAAATTAATTTTTTCGATAATTTTTTAATATGTATATTCATCGTCATCTATGAAATAAAGTGGTACGATTTCTTCGGGGGTGGATTGGGACTCTAAAGCGTTTTTAATGTCGAATTTTGAGACGTGGTAGTAGAGACCATTTGTGCTCTTTAAATGTGAAATTTTGGTATATCAAGGTTCACGTCGAATTTCCTCTAAAAGTGCCTCCTCGGTTCAAAGACCGTATTCTTCAAAAATTGAATAAACACGTTTCATTTCAATTGGATCTTTGATTTTAAAACGGCGAGCATTGTCCAAACCATAAAAAGATTTTAATTTAGTTATTACAAAATCATCAACATTCATTTTCATAGCGACAGGAAATGGTCACAAATCATAATCAAGTACATATGATTTCACATAAAAATAAGTTAAATAACTTAATTTTTTTAAGGTTATTTTTGTATCATAAAGTTTGATACTTAAATCTTGAAACGAATATGAAACTTCACGTAATGTCATCATACTTTAATTATATGACTGCTAATGCGTTATTTCGACCAAAAGTGAATTTTTAAAATATATTTACCATTTTTAAGATAAAAATATGAAAAAAAATTCATATTTTGTGATAATTTGACAATATTTATCACATTAAGTTGCATAAAATAAACTAAATTGTGTTTTTTTGAAATCATTATTAATATTGTTTATGGCAAAAAATACCAGAATAAGAACTCAAGCTTCGCGAATATTGAATATTCAATTCAAAATTCGATAAAATTAAATAGTTATTAATATAAGAAAAATATAAGGAGCAATATGGTTACACAATATATTATTATCGGAGTTTCGGTTTTCATTGGTTTAAAATTAATTGTTTTAATCCTTTGAAAAACACTTAAGATTGTTTCAGAACGTGATTTTTATGTAGTCGAGAGACTTGGAAAATATAATCGTACTCTTACTCGTGGAATTCGTTTCTTAATACCATTTTTTGAAAAAATCGTAGTGCGTGATAACATTAAGGAAAAAGTTTTTGACTTCCCTGCTCAAAGTGTAATCACTAAAGATAACGCAACAATTAAAGTTGATACAGTTGTTTATTTACAAATCACTGATCCAAAATTGTTTGCTTATGGTGCTGAACAACCATTTCGTGCGATTGAAAACTTAACTTCAACAACTTTAAGAAATTTAATTGGTGAGTTGGAGTTAGACGAATCATTAACTTCTCGTGAAATGATTAACTCAAAATTAACTAACATTTTAGATAATGCTAGTGATGCATGAGGAATCAAAGTGAATAGGATTGAAATTCAAAATATTACTCCACCGCATGAAGTACAAGAAGCGATGATTCGTCAAATGCAAGCTGAACGTGATAAACGTGCACAAATTTTAGAAGCTGAGGGAATTAGACAAAGTAAAATCTTAAAAGCACAAGGTGAAAAAGAAAGTAAAATTTTAAACGCTGAAGCTGAAAAACGTGAAATGATTTTAAAAGCCGAAGCTGATAAAGAAAAGAGTATTTTAGAAGCTCAAGGTAAAAAACAAGCTATTGAATTATTAAACTCAAGTAATATTTCAAATGAAGTTTTAAATTTAAAAGCTATTGAACAACTTGGAATTTTAGCAAATGGAAATTCAACTAAAATCATTTTACCTCCAAATCTTTCATCAATTGCTTCAACTATGGTGACCGCAGCAGAAATATTTAAAGAAGAAACAAAAGATAAATAAAAAGAAAATCAAGGTAGCACCTTGATTTTTTTGTTTTTCATTGTTTTACAGTGTTATTAGTCAAATTTAGTTATAGATTTTTTTAAAAGACATCAAAATCTTTTTTGTATCTTGGAGCAATAAAGTAAATTGAACCTTCTGGAAAGATTTCATTAGCTTTGACTTCGTAAAGGCAATATCCATATTCATCTTTGTCACTTTGAGTTATCACATATCCAGCTCTTCAAGCTTTATCAGTTGGAGCGTGGTTACTAATAATAAATTGTTGTGAAAAATCATTTTCAAAACCATCAAATTTACCATGTTCTAAAGGTCGTGTTTCGTCGTCAATCAAGCATAAATTTTTACGATATTCATATGAGAAATTAGCATCTACAAAATGCAAGTCACGTGGTTTACCAGTTTTTGAATCAACGCGATCATAATCATAAATGCGATAAGTTAAATCACTTGGAGTTTGAGCTTCAATGACACGAATATTTGCTGCACCTTTAAAACCTAAACCATGAATACGTCCAGCAGGAATATCGATAAATTCACCTTTATTAACTCTCCGCACATTGAAGTATTCTTTGACTTTTTTCATATTTTTAATGATTCGAAAGTCCATTTCTTCTTCTTCGCGATTTAGTTCATCGAAAGTATCTCAATATCAAAAACTCATACCATGAACAATTTTTGATGTTCAATCCGCATCTAGAACAAATCATGATTCAGCTTTACCTTTTTCTCTTTCGTCTAAATCATAAGCAGCTCCATCACTTGGATGAATTTGAATTGAAAGCGGTTCGTCAGCTTGAATGATTTTGATTAATAAACCATCTTTGGTTTTTCTACCATTTTCATAGTAGGTTTCTTTTCCTTTAAGTGGACTACGTAATCATAGCTCATAACCTCAGATTTTTTCAACTTTAAACGGAATAATTTTTTTCATATAACCTCATTTCTCTTATATATTTATTTAATCACATAATTGAACAAGATTTGCAATATTAATTTTCTTTAAAAAAAATACCACATAATATGAAAAATTTCCATATATTTGAAATTTATAAAAAATTTTCTAAAAATCAAAAACGAGAAAAATAAACGATTTTTTACATAAATATTAAATATTTAGTTAAAAAATGATATTTTTGACTTTGAAAGAAAATTTAATTCGAATGAAAGTTATTTTAAAAACCACATAAAAATTTAAAATATTTATTGGTATAGGAGCAGTTTTATTACCATTTGAAAGGAGCTTAAATGAAATATTCGCAAAGTTTATGTGCTTTAAATTTATTTAAAGCAGAAGCACAAATTGATCAGTTAGTTCATGATGGTTTAGAATATATTCATCTTGACTTAGTTGATTATCATTACGCACCTAGTTTTGGTTTAAATTTTCAAACTATTGACTATATTATAAATAAATATCCTGAGTTAAATTATGATATTCATGCAATGGTTGATGATATTGAAATTTATTTACCACAAATTCATAAAATGAAAATTCAACGTGTTTCTTTTCCAATGGACAAAGCTGATGTTAATTTATTAAATAAATTAAAAAAACTATACCAACCAATTCAATTCGGAATTATGATCGAAGCTCATAATTTAGTTGATCCAGAATTAATTAATGCTTGTGATTTTGTAGTATTGATGACAATTGACAAAATCGGTGGTACCGGTGTTAAATTAAATCCGACACTTTTAGACAAAGTTGCACAAATAAGAGAAAGTAAACCACAAATGATGATTATTAGTGATGGTGGTTTAAGAGTAGAGAATGCACATTTATTCAAACAAGTCAATGTTAATGTTGCAGTTGGTGGATCGATAATTCTTAACTATCCACACGAGAAATACGAAAATTTCATGGATTATTGAAATAATGAGGTGGACCTTGAAAGAGACTAAAATAACAATCAATGCTTTAAACAGTGTTTGAGATTTTAAAAATTTAGATACTTTTGGATACGCATTTTGAGTTTTATGTGGTTTGATGATTTTAATTGCAATCGCAATTCTGATTTGACGGATCGTGACCAAACAAGAAGGTGATATTACCAAAAAGAACAAAAAGATCGGTTCACTTGATCCAAAAATGAATGATATTGCATTAGATATTTCAGCTACACCAAATACTAAAGTTTTATATAACATTTTATTTAAAAACAAATACTCAACAACTAATTACTCGCTTATACCAATTTTAATTTCCTATAAAAATAATTTATTTTTAGTTTCCAATCTAGTAAAAGCTAAACCAAAAAATGTAATCAAAATCGATCACAGTGGTATTTATAAAGGAATCGCTTCTGATAAACTCAAACGCGATAGTAATATTGATTTAAAATGATATAACCAAATCAATAAATTTATTATCAAGGAATGTCTTTTTAATGATAATTTCAAAATCCGTAACCTTATTTTGATTCAAAATGAGGTGCATGAAATGAAAAATTCGACCGATTTTTGCACTACAACTCCTTGAGATGTAACTGAAGTGATGGATAACTTGATTGCTCAAAATGATTGTGCAATTCCAAGTGAAATTATCAATGACGCACTCTATAAACTTAATTCTCGTAACTTGATTAAAATGAAAGTGACTAAAAAATAATGAGTTTAGAATTCAATTATTACACTGCAGCAGTCGCAATCGCATTTTTCTTAATTCATTTTATTTATTATTTTGTCTACCGTTTTATTAAATTACAAGCTTATAAAGATTCAAATTTAAAATTAAAATCAACTTCAATAGCTCTAGCTAAAGAAATTTTATTGAAACAAAATTGCAAACGTAGTCTTAAATTTAGCAACAATTATTTTCTCAATTGAAATCAAGAAAAACAAAAAATTCTTGTATTACCAAAAACAAATAATTCATTCAATGATCCTTATTATAGTTTTACAGTAGTTTCGCGAGCATTTTTAGCTTCGAAATTTACAAAAACAAATACCTACCTTGAATATAGTGCAAAATGAATATGATTTATCTTTAATTTAAACATAATTTGAACACTATTTTTTAATCTTTGAATAATATCAATAATCTTATTTGTTTTAAATATAGCATTATTCGCAATTGTATTATTTGTTAATCAAAAAGTAATTAATCTCGTTATGCTCTCAACGTTAGAATTTTTACAATGACAAGTTTCAACTCAAGAAGATTATGAAACAGTCAATAGTGTTGCTTTATTTTATCGCAAAGAATACTTAAATGTTTTTTTATCCTCGTTATTATGACCAATTAGTAGTTTCGGAATCTGATTTAAAAATTTAGGCAAAGATGAATAAAAATGAAATTCGAATTAAAGAACATTATTTAAGTATTTTCCGCGATGTTTATGACATGGATTCTGATGATTTGCAATATTGACAAAACAATTTAGATTCTATTTCTTTAGAAGAGTTCGAAAATAAATTAAATAAACTTAAGAAAAATAAATTAAATCAACTAAAAGAGCGAAATCAAAATCAAGGTGATGATATTATTTTTGATTTAGATGTTTCGGATGAAGAAAAAAATCCAAATTCATTCTGGATCATCAAGGGTTTACCAAAACCAAAGAAATTTAAAGCAACCACTTCTCGAAAATGAGGAGTAGTTGTGGTTTTAGCTTGAGCATTCGCTATGTTGTGTGTCTTGCTGATGTTTCTTTCCCTTGCGTTCTGAGTAAAAAAATAAGGAGTAAGTAAAAAATGTCAAATCTATTTAATCCAAAAATGACAAAGTATGTCAATGACAAACTAGATTGAGTTGAAGTGATAAATAAGGGAGTTGAAATTTTAGTTGAAAATGGTTATGCTAAACAAACTTTAGCTGATGCAATTTTAGAATCAACTAAACAATTCGGAGCGTATTACGTTTTAGAACGTGGATTAGCATTATTACACGCTGCACCTGGTGATTATGCTCTTAAAAATGGTACAAGTGTAATGATTTTGGATGATTTTGTAAGATTCAATAACCAAGAAGATAAGGAAGCACGTATTATTGTTACATTATCGGCTGTTGACTCTTCTAGTCACTTGAATATTTTGCAAGAATTTAGTCATTATTTCATGAATGATGAGTTCAAAAAGGAAATTCTTCAAGTTAAAAATATTGAAGAATTTTGAAATTTAATCGATAAATATAAAGCTTAAGAAAGCAAATAAGGAGAAAAAATGGTTATTCAAACAGTATGTGGTTCTGGTTTAGGTTCATCTTTATTAGTTGAAATGAACACAAAAATGGTTTTAGATTCTTTAGGTGTGGAATACGATTCAGTTGAACACACAAATGTTTCATCATTCACTGGTAATGGTGTTGATTATGTTGTTGTAGGAGCTGACGTTGCACCTGCACTTGACTTTCCAGAAGAAAGAAAAATTGTGTTAATAAACATCCTTTCAAAAGATGAATTAACACAAAAATTAAAAGAAAAATTAGGATTATAATCGAATAATCCAAATAAAAAACAGCCTTGTGGCTGCTATTCCTAAAACAATTATATCAGATTTAATGAATTGAGGAGAAAAATGTTCTTTCTTGAATTTATAAAACAATTTTTATCAACTCCTGCTTTCGTTGTTGGTATTTTCACCTTGATTGGTGCGGTTGTTTTACGTAAGAGTTTCTCACAAATTCTAATTTCATCATTTAAAGTTACAATTGGATTCTTAATTTTAGGTGGTGGAGCTGGAGTTCTTGTTGGATCTCTTGGTAAATTCCAATCAGTTTTTGAATATACCTATGGATTAAAAGGTGTTATTCCTAACAACGACGGTTTTGCCGGAGTTTTAACAAATGTGTCTGACATTGCCAATGTTGGTTCACTCATCATGATTGTAGGTATGATTCTTAACCTAATCTTAGCTGCAACATCACGTTTCAAATACGTATATCTTTCAGGTCACGTGTTGTTCTATACATCACTTATGATTGCTGCTGTATTTATTACATTAGGATTTGATCCAAAACAAACTGCTGATTTCTTCCTAATTTTATTCTCTGGTGCTGCTTTATTAGCATCATACATGGTTATTTCTCCTGCTTTACAACAAAGACACATGAACATGATCATTGGAACTAACGAAATCGGTCTTGGTCACACAGGTGGATTTGGTTACGCACTTAGCGGATACATCGGAGAAGGTATCGGTAAATTGATGAAAGGAAAAGTTCTTTCAACAGAATCAATTAAATTCCCTAAATCACTTTACTTCTTTAGAAACTCATTAGTTTCTTTATCAATTACAATTTTAATTTTCTATATGTTCGCATTCTTACCTGGTGGTATTAAATATCAACTTAATGCTGCTAAATGAGCAGAAGCACTAGGTGGTACAGAAAAAGATGCCTTTTTAGCTGCACAAGGTGACACATTCTTACCATACTACGAAACAATTTCAGGTGGTAACTGACTTGTAACAATGTTTGTTCAAGCCTTTACATTTACTGCTGGAGTTGAAATTATGCTTTCTGGGGTTAGATTATTTATCGGTGAACTTGTTCCAACATTCAAAGCTTTCTCAGATAAATTAATTAAAAACTCTAAAGCTGCTGTTGACTGTCCTGTTGTATTCCCTTACGCTCCAAATGCTGTGTTAATCGGATTCATTTCAAGTTTCGCAGCCGGATTAATTGGTATGGCTGTTACAATCGGATTAAACAAAGTTAGCTCATCAATCTTAATTATTTTACCTGGATTAGTTCCTCACTTCTTCTTAGGAGCTACTTCAGGGGTATTCGGAAACGTTAAAGGTGGAATTGTTGGTGCTATTGTAGGTCCATTTGTACATGGATTAATTATTACAATCGTTCCTTTAATTTTCCTTCTTGGAAATTGAGTACCTGCTACAAGCGAAGTTCTTAAAGCTTTAGTACCTCCAAAAGAACAAGACGGTATTTCATCTCTTAACTGAGGTGACACTGACTACATCATCGGTGCTGTTCCTGGATTATTAGGAAAAATTAACAAATGAGCTGGTATGATTGCTCCATTTGTAATTTACCTTGGATTAATGGTGGATGGTTTCATTTCAAAATTATTCAAAAAAAACAAAGAAGTTAAAGTTGCTTAATTAAATAAAAAAAGACGGTTCATTATCAACCGTCTTTTTCTTATTTAATTTGTTGTTCGTATTGTTCGATAATTAACTCGAGCGCTTTAACTCTTTGTGTGTTTTGTGTGATGCTTGGACCACCGATGATATTTTTCGCATTAACACAGGCATAAATGTCAATTGCACCAAAAACGTCTGATTCAATTCGTGAGTCAATCGATTGCAATTGAGCTAAAGTTAATTGATTGATTTCTTTGTTTAAACTTAATGCTAACGCCACAATTTTACCAACAATGTGGTGTGCTTCACGGAAAGGAATTTGCTTTTTAACCAAATAATCAGCTAAATCAGTCGCATTCAAAAATCCGCTTTTAGCACTGTTTAACATTTTTTCTTTATTTACTGTTCAAGTTGCTATCATAGCACTAAAGACTGGTAGAATTTGTTTTAAAGTGTCAACGCTGTCAAAAATAGTTTCTTTATCTTCTTGCAAGTCTTTATTGTAAGCTAGTGGTAAACCTTTCATAATGGTTAGCAAACTAATCAGATTACCAAAAACTCTTCCGGTTTTTCCACGAGTGAGTTCTGCAATATCAGGATTTTTCTTTTGTGGCATCATGCTGCTACCGGTACTATAAGCGTCATCTAAAGTAATAAAGTTAAATTCATTGGTTGATCACAAAATAATTTCTTCGCTAAATCTTGAGAGATGCATAATCAAAATTGATAAATCAGAAGCAAGTGCAATTACATAATCCCTGTCGCTCACTGCATCCAAGGAATTAAGAATTACGCCATTGAATCCCAATTCTTGAGCGGTAAACACACGCTTTAAAGGATGAGTTGAAGTTGCAAGTGCACCGGCCTCGAGTGGGGAATAATTCATCATGCTGTAAGTATTATTTAATCTTTGAAAATCTCTTAAAAGCATATCGACATAGGCAAATAAGTGATGAGCAAAGGTTATTGTTTGTGCTTTTTGTAAGTGTGTGTAACCAGGCATTATTGTGTCCAGATTAACTTTAATTTGATTTTTTAAAACTTTAATTAAATTTAAAATCAAAGATTGTAAAAACTTAATTTCTTTTTTAAGGTACATTCTTAAATCCACAGCTACTTGATCATTTCTTGAACGACCAGTGTGGACTTTTTTACCAATATCACCAATCCTTTTGGTTAATTCAGCTTCGATAAACATATGAATATCTTCAGCATTTTCATCAATAATCAATTCACCTGAGATGATTTGATTTTTAATTTTATACAACTCTTGCTCAAGCAGTTGTAATTCTTCAGAACTTAAAATGTTAATTTGATTTAACATTTTAGCATGTGCGATGGTACCGTCAATGTCTTCACAAAACATTCTTTGGTCAAACTTAATTGACGAATTTAACTGATCTACTAGTGAATCAGTTTCTTTACTAAAACGTCCTGCTCAAAGTTTTGACATTATTTTTGTCCTTCATTTTTCTTTTTCATTTGAGCAATTGTCTTACTTGAAAGTCCAAAAAGATTAATAAATCCAGTTGCATCACCTTGATTATAAACTTGATCTTCATTAAAGGTTGATAATTCTTCATCATGTAATGAGTATGGTGAACTAATACCATTTGGAATTACGTTACCTTTATATAATTTTAGTTTTACAACTCCAGTTAAGTTTTCATTTAATGAATCAACAAATTTGTCCAATGCTTCTTTAAGTGGATGGAATCACATTCCATCATAAACTAATTCAGAGTATTTTTGAGCAACTAAATCTTTATAGTGTAATGTTGGTCTATCTAAACATAAAAGTTCTAATTCTCTGTGAGCAGCATAGTAAATTGTCCCGCCTGGGGTCTCGTATACACCTCTCGATTTCATACCAACAAGTCTATTTTCAACGATGTCAATAATCCCAATTCCGTTTTCTCCACCGATTTTGTTTGCGTATTCTAACATTTCGACGTCCCCAGTCACATTGTCGACTCTAACTGGGACACCTTTGTTAAATTCAATTTCAATTTCAGTCACTTCATCTTTTGCTTTAAAGGGACTTTTGCCAAATTTTAATAATGAATCATATTTTGGTGTGTTTTGCGGAAATTCTAAATCCATTCCTTCGTGACTTAAATGTCAGATGTTTTGGTCTCTTGAGTAATTTTCTTCTTTAGTTACTGGTACTGGAATGTTTCTTTTTTGTGCGTATTCAATTTCTTGATCTCTTGATTTGATTTCTCAAAATCTTCAAGGAGCAATAATTTTCATTTCAGGAGCAAGTGATTTAATTGCTAATTCAAATCTAACTTGATCATTCCCTTTTCCGGTGCAACCGTGTGCAATTGCAGTACAGTTTTCTTGTTTTGCAATTTCAATCATTCTTTTTGCAATACATGGTCTTGCAGTTGAAGTTCCTAATAAATATTTTCCTTCATATATTGCGTTTGCTTTAAGTGTTGGATAAACGTAATTTTTAATAAAATCTTCGTTTAAGTCTTCGATATAGACTTTTTCAGCACCACATTTAAGTGCTTTTTGTGTTATTTCTTCATGATTTGTTTGTGTCCCTAATTCACCTAACATAGCGACAATTTCGCAATCATAATTTTCCATAAGTCATGAAATCATAACAGATGTGTCTAAACCACCTGAATAAGCTAATAAAATTCTTTCTTTTTGTTGTTTTTGATTATTTGTTGTATTCATTTTGTGTTTTCCTTTTCATTTACGAGCGTATATAATAATGTAGTTATAAATTTAAAATAGATATAGATGTCAATAAAAATGCAAACTCAATTACAAATTAGTTTGTTTTTATTGGATAAAAAGTGATTTTTGTAACTTAAAAAGCAAATAAAAAATGCATTTTTATTTGTTCTTTTAATTTAAAAATAAAAATTATTATAGAAAAAAAATAAATCTAGCGAAGATTTGAATTATTAACTACACGTCGCAATGAAAGGAAAGAAGCAAATGTTTGTGACATTTGCACTTGTTTATTGTTTTGATTATTTGAATTAATAAACATTTCTATCCCTTTCCTTTTTCGAGTTAATATTCAATTAACGCAATAAATTATATATAAGTTTGGAAAAAACAAAAATATAATCACAATCATTTATTAATTAACTTGAGAAGTTTTATAATTTTTTTATTCAACTTAAATTATGCGAGGTTCTGTGAATCGAAATTTTCCGAAAAATTTTGAGAGTGTCAAAAACATGGTGGACATAAGTGATTAAAATAATTCACTCATTTATATTTTTAATTATATTATAAATGACTCATAAATAAAGTTAAAATAAAAAAACATAATAAAACATCGGTACAAAGATACCGAAACTAATGCTAAGGACACAAAATTTTTATTTTAAAAAACAGAGATTCAATTGAATATACTGTTTTAGGTTTAAAAACTTGATATTTTATCTTAGAAACGATTGACTCTGCTTCGCAAGTGTAATTATTAATATAACATGAAATGTTGTTTTTATAATTGTTAATAAAGGATTGAATTTGTCTGATTTTCGAACTAGGAATTAAGCTTTGATACTGCACAATAAAATTCTTCAAATATTTAATAATTTGTTGTATGTCTCTATTTTTAAGTAATTTCTGAAATGTTTGAGTGAGCTTAAAATTGTGCTTTTGTTCAATTTTACTAATTCAGTGACGATTTGATTTATAATGTGTTTCGTTTTTACGAAACAGCAACAAATCAAAAAATGCTTTAGTAAAATGAAATGAATCAAGAATATGTTTTGCTCCTAAGCTGTGTGCGATTTTCTTAAACACACGAGCATTATCGGATAAAACATTAATTTGATTAATATTAGACGCATAATGACTAATTTGTTTTTGTAATTCTGTGACGAACTCATGATGCGTTTTGAATTGATTTAATCGATAAATGTGAATTTTGGTTTTAATTATTTCATTGCTGTGACAATTCAAAAACTTAAAATAGACCAAACGAAAAGCAACTAATTGATTATTTTTGTTAATAACGACCGTCTTATAAAAATCATCAAGATGAATATCAATGTTCACCTTGTGCTGAATTCCTGCTTTAGATTTCAAAGAATTTTGTGTTTGTGAGAATTTTTCATATTGAGCAATTAATTTCTTTTTACTCATATATAAAAATGATCGTGACGGAACATTACAAATCAAATTCAACGACGAAAGATTTGCATTAGCTAAAAAAGTCGAGCACAAGGTTTCATAAACAAATGCTCGATCATATTTTTCAGCACTAATTCAGGCCAAATTTGGAATTGGAATATACTTAAAAACTTTGTTTTTACCATTGATTTTTTGACTATAACAATAGATTGTAAAAACGTATTTTTGATTAAATGAAATAATTTCTTTTTCTCTTTTACAATGAAAATAAATCTTATTTTGAATCCTTTGTTTTGATTCATAAAACTCTTTTTGCATTTGATTTCATGTCGCAACAGTGAAGCAATTTATTCTCTCATATTGTAAGGTTGAATTAAGTTTAGTTCACATATATTAATTTTATTAAAAAAGCGACAAATAAAAAACTGAAGTTGTCTTTTAGGACACTTCAGTCACAAACGAATTATATTTTCTAATTACTTCTTTTTTATTTTTTAATTTTGTTTATGTTTTTTAATAGGAACATATTAACCTATGCTATAGGTGTATAAGTTATAAATTTAGAGTTTTTATTTTGCTTTTTTGGTTAATTCTTTGAAAATGTTTCACTGATGAATAAAATAAGCAATTAAAGCAAAAAATATTGATGTTACTGCTAAGATAATGTTTATTCGCATCAAGGTTTTAATATCTTGTGATGCGACTATAAACAATGTATTTACTTGTGAATTTAAAACGAATGCATGAACAAAAGCAATCATTCCAACTAAAAATAATAAAGATAAAATAACTGCGATAATAATTTTTGGCTTCTTGCCATTTAAAATTACTGAAACGATTAAGAAACTGATCAAAGGAATAGTGACAAAGGCGATTATTTTATAGTTAACTTTCATAAATGCATAAGTTAAAATTCAAATCATAAACATAATTGAATAGAATAAGCATGATGGAATTGCAAAAAGATAAAATTGTCTTAAGATTCCCAACACACCACTTTTAATTCCTCTAAAGATACTTCTTTTTGGTTTTGTTTGTTCTTTTTCGATTTTTATACCTCCTGTTCGCATCAATATTATAAACTTTTTTCATAATATATGGAAACGTTTTCTGAATATATTGAAATTTTGTCGTTTATTTTTTTGAGTCGATGGCGAGTTTTAATTTGTTTAAGTATGTGTTATTTTCGCTTTCAAACTTGAAATTACTAATTCTAACAATTGGATAATTTTTTGATCTAATAAAATCATTCTTTTTCTTTTGATCTAACATGTCTTCAAAACTTTCGGAATTTGCTGTATCGTCTAAACTAATTCCGACTAAAAAGTTTTGAGTTTTCTTATCTAAAATGGCTAAATCGATTGGATAAGAACCAATTGCATAATTGGGGACAATTTCGATACGATTAGCGAAATCTTGTGCTTTAATTCAATCAATTACTTCTATTTCAAAGTAACTTTTCTTCTTTTGATCTTGTTTTTCAAGTTCTAAAATTGTGTAATTCTTCTTTGCTGTGGTACTTAAATCTAAAAACTTAAGTCATTCCTTAAAAGTTACTAAATTGATGTTGTTATTTGGTATGACATTTTCATTATTGATTGATTTAACCACAATTAACTTGTCTTTTGCTCGTGTAATAGCAACATTTAACGCATTACGTCCATTTCCGGTACCGATGTAGGTGCTTGAAAGTTTTGCGTCACTTGTGTATCCAATTGAAACAATTACAATATCAGCTTCATCGCCTTGAATATTTTCTAAATTACGCAATAAAATACCGTCTTCAAGTTTTTCAAAGAGTTTTGGTTCACTTTTAGCGATTAAACTACGAATATAATCTTGCTGTTTACGATTAAAAGTCAAAATAATCATCGATTTGTTTTCGACAAGATATTTTTTGGCTAATTCGATCACTTTTTTAGCTTCAACATCATTTTTATTGTCTTTTCAAGTTCCTTTAGTGTTATAAACTAGGATCGAATCTAAATCTGATGCGTTAAAATAATCTAATCCCTTGAGTCGACTTTCATAAAATTCTTTTGATGAGAAGAGAATTAATTCCGATGCATTACTACGGTAATTCATTTCTAAGAAAAATTTTGGTAAATTATTTTGTAATGCTCAATCTAAAATCGAAACAACCTTGTCCACGCTGTACTCGTCTTCAATTTCATTGTCCCTCTTGTTGAATCAGTTAGTTGGTTGCATTTGTTGAGTGTCACCAGCGATGATGACTTTGTCCGCAAGCGAAACAAATGGTAGAGCTTTTTCAAGGAAAATTTGAGATGACTCATCAAAAATAATGTAGTCAAAATGATCCTTTTCAAAATCGATGAAATTGGCCAAAATTTCAGGAGTACCAACAAAAATATTGTAGATTTCTTTTAAAAGGTCTTTATATTTATTTACAAACAATGACGGAGTGGTTTCAGCACGTGAAATCTTACCTAAAAAGGTATTAACCACCACGTTATTGGACTCATTTTGCTTGTACGCTTCAAGTTTTTTGCGTGCAGTGAGCGACACGCGTTTAGACATGTTTTCTAATTGCTCCGGTGTGGTATTTTGGTTATTTTTATTATCAATAAAATCACGATATTCATTTTCTAATAGGTCAAATTTGCGTAAGGTATTAAAGTTGATTATCGATCCAATTGTAATGAAGTCCTTAAGGTCAAAATTGCTTAAATTACCTTTAAATAAGTTCTTAATAGCTTTTGCTTTACGACATTTAACGCGAAATTCTTTGCTGTATTTTAGTGGTGTTAAACTCTTATACCATTGATTATCATGTTGATTTAATCTTTGACTTAAATGTTTTTTCTTGATTGGATTTTTACTATCGTAAATTTGAGCATAAGTTTTTAGCTCATTTCGTGTATTAAAATTGTTTTCAAATAACGAATAAAAAAGTTTAATATCTTCTAAATGTCGCTCAATGTCCCCAGCTTTTTTGATTCGAAAATAAGCTCGTAAGTCCTTTTTAGGGGACGAAATCAAATCTTGTTTGGCCTCAAAATAATTTGTTTCAATAGTCTTGAAAAATTTTTCTTCGTTTTTTGGTATCAACACATTATCATTGACACTTCGAATCTGATTATAAAATTCATAGAGTGGTTTATAAAAGTAGGTTTTTTCGTACTTAGTTGATTTATTTGACTCGAAAAACTGAAAAACTAAATTTGAGTACTTACCAAGACGCTTGAGCACTACATCCAAAGCAACTTTTTTCTGTGAAATAAAGAGTGCTCGCTTATTATTTTCCAAAATATTGACAAGGATGTTGGCGATGGTTTGACTCTTACCTGTCCCAGGCGGACCAACAATCACAGCTGAGTTGGACAAGGAACCAACAATTGCCTTTTCTTGTGTTAAATCGGTTGACATAATCCGAATTAATTTTGATTTTTCAACTACATCATTTATTACTTGATGTTCGTGATTAACTAAATAATCGTTTTGAATCAAGTTATCAATTTTTTTACTGATAATTAGGTTATAAAGTGCTTCACGTAAAGTATTCCCTAGGGGATGACAAACGATTAAAGCGACTCCAGGTTTAATTTCTAAGGTTGAAAAAATCTCTTGTTCGGAATTCTTAATGTATTCCTTAAGTGGTGCGATAAACTCAATATCATCGTCAAAATTTAAGTTTTTTGCTTCTTTTTTAAAGGTTTCGAGCGTTTTATCAACCGCATCTTTAAGCGAGTTATTATCAAAACTCTCTAAATTTGGTAAAGCATTATTTGTGACTTTATTTAACGCATAAAGCAATTTTTCATTAAAGATAACGGAATTTTCACGCGAGCTAAACACTACTTTGTTGCGTCGAATTGAAACGTTAATTGGTTTAAGTAAAAGCGGAGCATAAAAAGAAAAATCCGCACCATTTGAATACTTAATAAAGCATGAACCAATAAAAAGCGGTCACATACCAGTTTCAGTATAAATTTCTTGTATTCGATTAATATGTTCTTTTCATTCTTTATAAAATGATGAGTTTTTATTATTAATTTTTTCGACGAATGACTCTATATTTGAATCAAAATCGCTTTTTAATAGGTTTAAATCTTTTTTAGTGATTTTAGTGTTTGTTTCTTGTGATCATTTAAGTAAAGTGTCTAAGTTTTGACAATCACTCGCTTTAATGGTCGCGTTTCTTTCTTCTGGAGATTCTAGTTCGTATTCAAAATCTTTACTATTGAAAATATTTTTGACTTCTTTTTTTGGTAGGATTTTTAACAAATCCTGATTTATTTTAGATGTGTGATAAAAAATAGCATTATCACCTTTAGATTGAATATCGAGCAAATTATTAAGTAATTTTTGATATTTCGCATCGATATTAATCAAGTTTTGTGTCTTTTTAAAAAGAGCCATTTATCCTCCTTTTTTGGTTGCTTTAAAATTAAAAATAACTAAATTAGTTCAAATTAAGTCCAAAATATTACTTTTTAATCATTTTTCGAATAAATTTTCACAAAAGGATTGCCAAAGGAATTAATGCGATAATTGACAAAATCACATAACCAATAAAATATCTACGGTTTAAAATGTTTTTCCGCTCATCAACTAATTTTTCAATTTGATAAAAATCTTCTTGGAATGTCGCAACAATTAGTTTGTTTTTGTAATTGATAATGAGTTTTCACATTACGATAAATGCACTAAAAATGATAATAATTAATAAATTAATCAAGCTAAAGGTGTTCAAATTACCAAAACTTTGGAATAACATTTGTGAAATATTTAGTTGAATATGATAATTTCCATCAACGGAACCTGCATCAATTACCGTATGACGCAATAAATAAACGATTAACGTGAATAAACCATAAAAAGTGACTACATAAGCTAAAATTCAATTAAGGTGTAATTGCAATAAATTCAATTTCTTATATTCTTTGTAGAATAGTGCACTGGTACCATTGTAAAATTGTTGTTTTCCATCTTCACGTAGTGAAATTAATAGTCGTTTGATAAAACGATATTTCAAACTAAAATGGACAAGTGAAAACAACGAAATTAATAAAATCAACGGTAAAAGAAATTTTAAATTGGTCATACCAAAAAATGTATTTTCTAGCAATTTAGCGATTCAACATCCAATCAAAATGCCGCTAGTAATTAAAAATGAGAGCGAAATTAAGATCAAGAGTAATGACGTTTTACGCTGTAAATTAACGATTCCAATGACATAAGAGAGATTTTGTGGTACGAGTTTTTTTGGAATTTGTCCCTCTGAATTGTCTTGAGTGTCCCCTGGGACAGTTGAGTTGTGCGAGTTGCTCATGTTGAGACTATTTTGCACAACTGAATTGACTACGTTGGTTGTTTGTAGCGGTGCGGAATCACTTTTGTTATTGCTTTTGAATTTTCAAAATGTAGTAGGATTAAATTTCATCTTCCTCCTTTTGTGTTAGTGTGTTTTGGAACTTAATTGTGTAAAAAATAAATCTTCTTCATAATCGTTATATAAAAACGAAATCGGATATTTGTCGGTATCATCGCACATGAATAAAGCTTCCCCTTGGTGTGCGTTGTTGACGTAATTTTGCTCTCATTCTAGCAGTTTCGAATCGTTTGATAAAGAGTTATTAAAACTCTCTAAATCGTCACGATTAACCTTTAAAATGAACTTATATTGCGTTTGTTCGAGCAATTGTTTGGTCTTACTTTCCATTTCCTTATTCAAAGTAAAATCCTTAAAGGACTGCGTTCCTAAAATTAGGAGTCCCCAGTATTTCCGCAAGGTCTTGATTAAGTCAAATAAGAAATCGACTAATAGCACTCCGGCAGCTCCACCAAGGAACTTATGCATCTCATCGACTACAATTACAATTGCTCTTCATTTATTTTGTTGCTCCATTCCAAAGGTTTTAAGATTGTATTTTAAGTTTTCGATAACTGAATAAGAAATTTGATAAATCAAAAGATAAAATAAAATACTTGTTTCCTTAGTTGGAATCCCGCCGGTTTTAGCTAATAATTGTTGCATGTTATATGAAACTAGAGTACTTTCAATTTCAAAACTATCATAGGTGTTAAAAAATTCAAAGTCACCGTTGTCGGCGAAATTGTGGTGTAAAAACCGCAACACACCTTTACGTTGTTCTTCGCTATAGAATGAAAAGTCAAAATCGGATAAAACTTCTAAATTAATCACTTTTAAGACGTCAATAACGTCTTGAATGCGAATTTGGTCTAATTGCGATAAGTCCGCTTCCGCTTCATAGTATCCTTTTTCCTTAAAAATTCATTTAATGGTTCGTTCAATTAATTCCAAATCGATATTTTCTAAATTCGGATCGATTAACTTAAATAGACCATTTAAGAATTTAATCTTATAGTTGATTAATTGTTTAATTGGTGTTGGGATAATTTGGTTGGTATTTGGATCTTGGTACAACTCTGGTTTAATTTCAAGTACATTCATCTTAAAATTGAGCGGATCGGATAAATCGACTACCGAACCACCATTTTCTAAGGTTAATTTGGTATAGTCATTGTTAGGATCGATTAAGAAAATCGAATCACCTTTACTACTATGATAATTAATGAACTTTTTAATTGCGGTGGTTTTTCCTGAACCGGTTTTTCCGATGAAAAACATTGATGAGCTCATCCGTTTTTCGCTTTTAAGCATGTTATCAAAAAATAACACACCACCATCATTACGATTACGACCGAGGATTAAATAGTTTTTATCATTAAAGTATGATGATAAAAATGCTCACGAACGCGCAATGTTGTAGGTTGAGAATGTATGAACGCTTTGGTTCAGATCAAAAAGCGTTTGAAGTGTAAAATGTTTGTACAAGTCACCTTGTTCGTATTTAGACACATTAATTAAGACTCCATTTTTCTTTGCTTCGAAAATCACTTTATTGCGAATTGCTCGCAACTCGGCTAAATCGTGTGATGAAATACAACCGATGAAATTACAATCAAAAAACCCAAGTTTGTATTGAGCATTCTCATTGATTAAATTTTGCAAGGCTTGTTGTTCAATTCCAATTTCCGATGCTTCAGTATCTTTATTAGTTTCATCCATTTCATAGCGTAAGATCCGCGAAACCTTATTTAACATCTTGATTTTGCTTTCTTCATCTAACTCAAGATATTCAATGATAAAGTTAGTGTTAATTTTTTGTGTTCCGACGCTGTTGTAATACATGAAATCAAACAAGAATGAATCTGACAAAATCGATTGAAAGTCTTCGATACGGAAGCATCAAAGATATTTATCGTTGATTTTAATATAGTCACTAAATTCTTCCATCTGTACACTTTGCTTAAATGGTTGCAAAGCTAAAAAATGAAATACTTTTTCAATTTCACCGGCATCTTTAATTTGTTGAATGTGTAAATTCGCACTTTGGAATAAATCTTCTTTTTCGCGGATTCAAAATGAATAAGATTCTTTAGTGTTAATTTCGGCTAAAATGTAGTATTTGTTAATTAATTCTTCATTACTGGATTCTAAAGTCTCAATATCACTAATGACCGAGTCAAAATATTTGATTTTATTCTCTAAGATTTTTTTCTCACTCACACTCCGCGGAGCTGAGTTGTATTGAGCAATCACTGATTCAATTACAGTTTTTAATTTTTGTTTATTTTCTTTTAAATCATTTTCGAAATTGATTTTCAAAATCTTAAATTTTCATAATTTGAGTGACTTAAATAAGTTATGAATGTTTTTAATAAATTCTTCTTGTGTATGTGTGTCAAACGACCAAAAATTGAGTCCTTGTAAGTCGAATAAAACATATTTTTTGTTATCAATTTCAATGGTTCCATCATCATTGATGGAACTAATGTTAATAATTGGATTATTTATTTTCATAACTTCATTTTCTCTTTTTAATTTTGAAAATTAACATTTGATATAAATACACGTATAAGCGTTTGGACTCTTTTTTAAAGAAAAATAGCACCACAAAGATGATTCCAATTAAAACTTGTCACTTGAGTGCACCAATGATTCAATCAAAAAAGACGGTAGTTGAAAAATAAGTCGCGACTCAAATCAACAATGACAAAAGAGCAAACAGACCAATAAAGATTGTGTCTCTTAAATTAATTCCTTTTAAGAGTGAAATATTTTTACTTGATAATTTTCTTGGTTGTAACATCTAACTCCTTTAGTTGTTTTTAAAATTCATAAAGATAGACATTATTTGTCATTTCTTTAGTCGTTTCTTTCTTGAGTTCTTTAACTAATAAATCAAAAAAATGACTTAGAAATTCACAAATAATGTATCTTTGTGCTTTTTGGATTATTTTTTTGGTCACTTTGGTATTTCTGTTATTTAATGTGTAATTATGAAATTGATAATATTGAATTTGTAATTTGTTTTGACTTGCACTTTGTTCGATGTTATTTTGCTCGAATAAATTAATAATGCGGTGAATGTTGTTTCGCTTATTTAACTTCATCGAACTTAAGTCCTTAATTGTTCGTTCTTCAAAATCAAAGATAAACGACGTGACATAATCATTAGCTAAATCATAATAATCAAGTGTTTGGAATTGTTTTAAACTGCGGTGTTTGGACAATGTTTTTCTCACCAAAGTCTTAATTTTTTGATTATTTAATCATTTAATTAAACTTTTAAGTAATTTTTGTTCCATTCTAACTCCTTTAAATTCACTATTTACCACTCATTAGAGAACATTGCAATCAAAAATGTTCAATAAAACGTGTTAAAAAATGCTTAATTAAAACTTCTTCACAAATCTTTAGTTGTGCATTTTGATCTTCATATTCAAAACAATCATCTAAATCCTTAAGATTTAAAATCTGAGCAATTGCTAATTTATCAAGAGCTTGAACTTTAAGAGTTTTTGCTGTGTTATTCACGCAAAGAATCGCAATTTTTGAGATTAAATATTTATCTTCATCAACTAATTGACGAACTTGTTTGGTCGTAAGTTTGGAATTATCTTTTTTTAAATAATCTTTAACTACGTCAATGTATTTTTCAGCAGCTAATGAGAAGCGAATATTACGATAATGATCATATTGAAGCGACTGCAGAATCAACTGAATTGCTCATTTTAATTGATTACGTTTTTCTCACGATTCAATTTTCTCTAATAATGTTTCCTTTGACATAAACTCCTTTAATTGTTATTTTTTCTTGGTTGCTTTAACTTTTTTTTGTGTTTTACTTTGAGCTTCATTTTGAGCTTCATTTTGGGCTTTTGGTATACTGCTTGAGTCGACTACTTTTTTAGTGCTAGCTTTTGCTTTAACTTTTGCTTCAGCTTTATCGACTTTAGATGCGTCACTTTCACTTGTTGCTTTAGCTTTGGTATCACTTTTTTTGGTTTTGGTTGCTTTGTCACTCTTATCGCTTGTGTCTGCTTGAACTTTGACGGTGACTTTTTGGCCTTTTGTTCCTTTTTTACTTTTATCTTCATCAGGGTTTTTCAAGTTCGCAATATTTTTATTAATTTCTTCTAATTTTTCAATTAACAAGACAATATCTGATTTTGTTGTTCCTTGAATCTCACCAGTTTGATTTTTCGCGTTTTTGGTATTTTGAGCTTTATTTTTATCTGGCTTATCATTTTTGGATTTGTCAAAATATTCAATTTTTTCTTTTTGTTTCATACTCAACTCATCAGTTTGAGTATTGGTATTCTTATCGATTAACTTAGTTTCATCTTTAATTGATGCTGTTTTGGATAATTTCGACGAATTAGTTGCTTGTGCTTTGTTAATTAACTCATTTGAATCTACTTCTGACGCTTTTGCTTTGCGAGTCGTTTTTGGTTTGACTACCTTAGTTGGTGTAGTCGCTACTTGTGTTGAATCTGACACAACTGCGGGATTAATTTGAGTTTGAGACAACTCTTGTGCTTTGCTCTTACGGTTTTTTAGAGCTGTTGAATTGGTTAATTTCTGTGTATCAGTCTTGGTTGCATTAATCTTTTGTGTTCTACCATCGCTAATGGTTCGCTTATTTTCATTCTTAAGAGTACTTTTTGCTTTAGCATCGACTTCAGTCTCCTTGCTCTTAATTTGCGGTTTGCGGTTCTTAAATTTCTTAATTCCACCTTTAACAGCACGAATTGGATTCATTTTTTTCATAAATGCAAATGATGGTGATTGTGTCGGCGGGTCAAGTTCTAAACCAAAATGCATGATGATTTTATCCAAAAACTTAAACGAACTCGTCATATATGAATAAGCAAAAAATAAGAATAACAATAACTCAGTAAATCAAGCAAAAGGTTTAACAAAACTGGCTGATTTGACCAAAATCTCATCGTTGAATTGAAAAGCAAAATTAATTGTAACTGCGAAAAACGAATAAACAAACGAGACTCCGACGAAATAAGCGAAATGTCCAAAATAGTTTTTAATTCAATTTTTAAAATGAATATCATCTTCTCGCATAATCGAGGGGATAATAATCGGTAGGGAAATTGTTTTTCATCAAATTTGTTGAATTACTTGAATGATAGTATTTAAACACACCACCAAAAATGTGATCGTACCAAGAGCAAATAATGTTGCTTTAACAATTAAGACCACTCCGGAACCATCTTTTCAGTTATCAAAATAGTCTTTTTCAATTTTTAAGAATAAATCATTATTTTTTCCGTTAATTGTGTATTCTATCTTGCTATTTCATCATGTTTTTTCATCATTAGTTCACTCATCTCACAAACCGGCTTTGTGTCATACAATTTTCATTAATGACGAATTGAAAATTTCTTCTCTCGCAATTGATCCATTTTCAGCTTTGGTAATGCTTGAAATAAGTCAAAAAATTCCATTTGCTGCTAGATTCAAGGTATAAACGGTAAATGGAGTTAAGACAAAAATAAGAGCGATAATTGGTATTTTCTTGAGTGAACGAATTAAATTTCCATATCCATTTTCGCTGTTAGCGTATTTTTTGAGTACAAAAAAGATGATAACCATCAAGACAACAAAACACACAAGTGCAAGCAATGAATAAATAAATGTAGTGTTATTAAAAGAAATGTCTGATCATTCGGGATTAAGTTTTCCAAATAGAACCAAGTTAACACCTTTTAAAAAGACAGCTTCAAAAATGGTATTGATTAATAATCCTAAAATTCAGAAAAACCGTACTAAAAACCAAAAGAGATTAAAGAAACCATAAGCTATAAGGTTATAAAGTCAAGAAAAAAATTTTAAATCCTTTCTATTTTCGTTTTTTAATTATCAATTAATATTTTCTTTTTTAAGATCCAATTAATGTGAATCAATAGATAAAAGCTGGCACAGCTATTAAACACAAGATTAAACCAATTCCATTAATCAAGAATGATTTTTGAATGTTTTTCGAACTATCTGACGCTAAATTTCTATTTTTAAATGTTTTAATTAATTTAAAAATAAAGTAACCAGCAAAAATAGTTGCGATGATTGTTAGTGTTAAACTTCCAAAGGTTTGAACAGTTGAACTAACATCTTTAAATAAACCATTAAAGTATTCTTTAAATGTCGTCAATCCTCTTTTAATGTTACTTCCTTCATAATCCATTTCAGAAGTATTTGCTAATTTGTGAATTAATGTATCCACTACTGACCTCCTATAAATTTATTTTTCTCTATTATACTATTTATGGAAACAATTCCATATAAAATTAAAGAGATTTTTGGAATTCGCGACACAAGGGAACAAAAAAAGCAACCATTATAGTTGCTTTCGTATTCTTATTTGTTTTTGAAAGAGGTTGAACCTATGATTGCAAATAACTTTTTCTTTTTCGTCACTTGCTATCTCCTTTCGTTTTTTGATTCAAATTTATTAATTGGTTGAATTTTTTGATAATCGTTAATTTCGTTTTTGTGCTTTGTTGCATCTTCAAAAATGGTTTGTGGAATACTAACATGTGTTCGACGTAATTTAGTGTAAGTATTCTGTAAATGTTTTAACATCGCAGAGATTTTTCGCATTTAAGCACCAAAGAGCAGCGGTAATTCACTTAAGTCCACGTAAAACACACGTTTACCTTTTTTGGTATGCAAAATGATCTTTTCGAAGAAGTTGCTAATTAGTCACTCCGGTAAATATTGATCCTTATAGGTACTTCAAGCTTCTAAATCAACAATCTCTTGTCGAATTGATCCAAATCGTTTTAATTTGATCTTATGTCAAATTTTTCATGGAATTTTGAGTTTTTGAGAGTCAAAAACTGTGATAGTGTAATATCTTCTTGTCGTTGTTTACCTCGTTTTCTGAATTTTTTGGAATAAATTATGATTCTCTTGATAAAGGGAATAGAAATTTCCGTGCGGTTTAAAGAGTTTATATGCATATGACGGATAACGACGTTTGGCAATTTGCATTACTTTGTGCTGTGTGTCTAAACTAGCTAAGTTTAAAATTTGTTGTTGTTTATCCAAATTAAACGACTCAGCAAAGAACCAACGCAAGCAAATGTCATAACCAATGTGAATCCGTTTAGCCAGAATCATGTTTAAACGCATTTTAAAGTCGTTATAACTCAATTGTTCTAACTCATAGATACTTTTGTCTCGCGTGTTAATCTTACCTAAATACCGTGTTTCTTGCTGCGGTGGAGTGTCTTGGAGTTCAATGTTATTGACTTGGTTGTCTCAATTAGGTCCACTATAGTTAATAAAAACTTTTTTGTTGGTACCAAAACAGATTTGTTTGGTGTTGTTACAAAACGCAAAATCAACGTCAGTAGAAAGCAAATTCGACACTTCAAGCGTGAAATTAAGATATTCGTTTTTGGTGATGCAGCGATTGATAAAGAAAATCATTCGATAAGAATGTGTATTGGTTTTTGGATTTGAGGAGAAACTTTCATAAGCGATATCAGGAACGATTTTCTTGTGTTGATGTAACAGTTTAATTGCATCATTAAAGGCTAAAGTTGAACGATCGATGTCAATAATAATCGTATCAAGTCGATTGGTATTAAATCACACGGTCTTACCACTAGCAAGTGCTTGAGCAATCTCAACTAAGTCGTTAGACAAGACACTGTTGTTTCACGTTCTTTGAATTGACGCAATTTCTTTAGAGAGTGGTTTTTTATCAAAGCGTCTTTGATGAATTAGACACATATTAACTAATCTAGTTTGTTGCATTTTGAATTTATCCTAATAAAAAACAACCTTATGCTTCTAAGGTTGTTGCGATATCTTCAATTTGAAAAGGTATATCAGATAAGATAAAAAAACCTTTAGAAAAACCAAATACAAATGATTTTAAAAAAGCACTCAATAATTTCGGTACATTCACGCTCATTTTTGATACGTCCTTAGTAAAGTCGATCATCCGTAAACACGTCACGATCGCTAACCTTGTTAGTCAATCATTCATGGCATTTACTTGTTCATCAAAAGTCATCGAACGATTCAAATGACCATAACAAAGGACAAATAAATATGTTTGCGTAGCTATTGTAACTCGTAATTTGTCATTATCTTGAATCATTGAAACTTTTTCAATAAAAGCATCCAAATCTGATTCAAACCGTGAAATTGAATCCCCAACCGATGGTGCGAGATTTTCATCAGCGAATTATTTACGGACAATTATATGTTTCTTGTCATAATTCAAGATTCGTTTAAAATTGAGATTCCATATTTTGTTAATTTTCATATTCTCACTTTCTGATCCCCTTTTTGTGGTAACCACATCATAATTATAATGGAAATATTTCCAGACCAAAATAAAAAACGCTTTTTTTCTATTATTTTTTCGATGTGGAAACGATATCAGCAATCTAATTGTACACCAGATTTTAAAACATTGTGAAAATATTTTCATTTTTTTCGAAATCGTCATTTGAGAGATTTGCGACCGCTAATTATGGTTTTGAATTATCAATTCTAATGATTGTGTTAATTAATACGACGATAAGACTAATGTTAATTAAGATTCTATTTTAGATGAGATATATTAACAATTATTCTACTTTAGACTTTTAATAAGAAATATCTATTTTTTCCTATTAATCAATTCTAAGGAGGGGGGTTACCCCCTTAGGACTTTTATATTTAATTTTCTTACTTATTTAATATTTCCTTGTCTTTTTAGAATAATCTTTAAGACAATAGAATTCTAACTAGCTTTAATTAGAAGTATTAGATGAGAATATTTATTAATATTACTAATATGAAACATTAATAATTATTTAGAAATACATTAATAAATCTTTTAATAGAATATTTTTTAATATATATTCTTTATTAGATCTTTAGATATATATTAAGAAGATAGATATCTTAATTAGATATATGTAATATATTAATAACAATAATTTGAAATTAATAGTTTTATCAAATCATTATTATTTTTATAATTAATTTATATATTTTAAATAAATTTACTAAAGTCTCTATGTTATAGAGATATTAGTGAATTTTATTTTTTAAGAATATAAATTAATTAAACATTTTTTAAATAAATGATAATGACTTAATAGCTTAATTATTTTTTGGTTATGCAGCAACAACAATAAGATCTTTGAGTGGTAATAGATGTTATATTAGGACGATAGATAAACGACAAAGAATAACAATTCTAAATCATATTGAAACGTCAAAACATGAACAAAATAAGGTATTTGTAAGAGATATTTAAAGGAATAAATATTTGTATAGTGAGCGACAAATAAATAAGATTTCGTCTTAATAATTTATAGATTTAAGAACTTTAAAATTGATTTTTATTTCTATAAATTAGAGATATTCAAAACTTTAAAACTTGTAATTAGTACGGTACATTAACCGACATTAGTACGACAAATAATAGTTCGTATATATAGAAATAATTAAAACCAAAAATAAAAAAATGAACCATTTAAAAATGATTCATATTAAATTTCATTTACTCATATTTATTATTAATTTTTCTAATTTATGGAAATAATTTCATTATAATATTAATAACGCCAAAATTCCAAAAACGCTTTACAAAATTGAATAAAAAGGAAGTAAATGAGAAAAAATAAAAGATATAAATTTATTTTAAGTTTTTATATTGCTCGCACTAAAATTAAAAGAAAGAAAAATTAATCGTGACTCAAGAAATAAAACCGATCAAAATATTAAATGAGCAAAAATGAAAAATCTATAATGATGATGCGTTTAAAATCATCAAAGAATTTCAAGAACAAAAAATGATGGTTGATCACATAATAACAGATCCACCTTACAATATTTCAAAAGAAAATAATTTTAAGACGTTAAAATCAGCAAAACGTCAAGGAATTCATTTTGGAGAATGAGATGAAAATTTTGATTTATTTGGTTGAATCAAAGATTATGTACCGCTTTTAAAATCAGATGGAAGTATCATAATTTTTTGTTCATATCTCTATATTAGATACTTAATTGATGAATTAACAAAGAATAATATTACGGTTAAAGACATTTTGGTGTGAAAAAAGAGAAACCCTATGCCGCGAAATGTAAATCCTAGATATGTTCAAGATAAAGAATTCGCAATCTGAGGAGTTAAAAAAGGTGCTAAATGAGTGTTTAACAAACCAAATGACGATTTAGGAAATTATGCAAATGCAATTATTTATATTCAGCCTGAATTCTTAAAGGATCATTTCTTGGCTAGTACTAGCCTAGAAACTAGTCTAGAAATTGGAAAAGAAAAAACTATCCATCCAACTCAAAAAAGTTTGTCCTTATTAAAGGAAATTATTAAGATTCATACTAATGAGAACGACATAATTCTTGATCCGTTTATGGGATCAGGGACTACCGGAGTAACCGCTTTAGGGTTAAGTCGAAAATTTATCGGAATTGAAAAAGATAAAGCCTATTTTGAGATCGCAAAAGAGAGAATTGAGCATCAAAGTGAGAAAATATTTGAAAAGGAATTAACTTTTTAAGTTCTAAAACATATATTTTTCCAAAATATGACAAAATAAAATACGAGACCAATGTGTTTCGTATTTTTTAATTTACTTCATTTATGTAATAAATTTAAAATAAATCGACTTATTTTTTAAAAATCACTACATTAATGTAATAAATTTAAAAAAAATTAGTTGTTTTTCATTAAAAATTCATCCCCAATCTGATTTTAAATCTCTTTTTAATGATTATTTTTAGTTATGTATCTATAATTTTTGTTAAATATGGAAATAATTCCATTATAATATAAGCGACAATAAAAAACGAAAATAACAAAAGAAATTAAATATAAACTAGGACTCGAAATATGGACATTCAATGTTTTGAGTCCTAGTTTAATAAGAAAAAAATAATTGATTTTCTTTTATATGAATTTATAAAAGAAAGATAAAAAAAGATCAAAGGAGAAAATAGATGAAAAATAAATCTCAAAATGATGAATTACAAACCAAAGAAAAGAAAAAACGCAGCAAAATCCCGCTCGCAATCTTTGGTACCGCAGTTGTAGTAGCTGGAATTGTAATCCCACCATTATTAGTTAAAAATTGTCAAGCGAAAAAGACAATTTCACTTAATAACATTACTATTAATCAATTAAGCACTGAAGCAAAAAATCTGAAAATCACCATTAATGGTCTTGAGAATGAATTAGAATCAAAACAAGCAAAAATTGATGCTTTAAATGATGAATTAGATAAAGCAAAAAAATTAATTAATTCACATCGTAATAAATTATATGAATTAACCGGAAGCGAAAGTGAAACATATGATTTAGGAGTTGACGGAGAAAAAGCTCTTAGTGGAAGCTTAATTTACATTCTACGTCAAAAAATTCAAGACCGCGACAATACAATTAATGATAAAGACAGCGAGATTGAACAATTTAAAGCTCAATTAGCAGATGCTTTAGGTCAAATCTCAAGTCTGAAAGATGAAATTACGAATAAAAATGCTGAAATTGAGAACTTAAATGAACAACTTAAAGCAGCTAATTCTGATATTGAGCGAATTAAGATGTTATTAGAAGAATCAAATAGCGAAAACTCAAAATTAAGACAACAAATTAAGGATTTAATCGCTGAGACACAAAAACAAAAAGAAGCATTAGAATTCAAAATCGCACAAATTGAGGGTGATAATGCAACCAAACAAAGAATTATCGATGAACAAAAACAAGAATTGAGTAATCTAAATGATAAAATTGCTCAATTAGAAGCATTAATTGAACAACAAAAAGAAACAATTAATCAAAATAATCAAACAATCGCAACCTTAATCGCAGACAAAGAAGCAAATAAAAATGCTTTATTAGATAGTATTGTGTCATATCGTCAAAGCTTAAAAGATTTAATTGCTAAAGTTAATGAAACTAAAAACGTTTTAATTGATTCAGTTGATGAAAATCTTGGTACTCATATCTCGGAAGCGAAAAATAATGCTGCTGCTGACGATCAAGCAAAATACGATGAAATTCTAAAATCTCTTTTTAGTAAAGAGAATATGAAAGAATTGATTAAAAATGGAACAACCAAACTCAATTTAATCAAAAAATACAATGATGAAATTAGCGATGATGAATTAACAAATATTACAATTAACTCAAAATGGGATATCTCCAATTTTACTGATGATGAATTAGCTCAATGATATTCTAAATACTTAGATCTTTCTGATGATGATTTCAAAACATCATTAATTGAAAATGGAACCGTCAAAAAAGATGAATATGATAAATTCTTATCACTTTTTGAGTCATTAAAGGACAAAGCAAATCACAATTTAGATGTTTTAAATCAAGCAAAAACTCAAAATTTGGTTGCTTTAGCAAATTCATATACTAATTTAGAGACTTTATTAGAAACATTATCTACTAAATATCATGAATTAGTTGGAGAAACACCGCTTGAGAGTGAATTAAAACCTGATGAAAAAAATGCTATTGGTGGAATTGTTAAAGAATTACGTGATCAAATTAAGAATCTTAAATTATCACTAGCTAGTGCTGAATCTAAATTATTAGCTCTTTATGGTAATACCGAGCATGATTTTGATTTAGGAAATGACGGAGAAAACGCTGCTAATGGTAGTTATATTAAAGTTCTTTATGATAAATTAAAATACAAAGAACAACAATTTGCAGCAAAACGGATTGAATTAAATAAAGTAGCACGCGAATTAGAAGAAAAGAAAGATGAATTAGCAGAAAAAGATGATGAAATTCGCACCTTAAAAGAACAAGCAACACAACTAAACCAACAAATTTCAAATCTCAATTCACAAATTCAAAGCAAAAATCAAGAAATTAGCTCTAAATCACAAGAAATTTCACACTTAAATGATCAGATTAGCGAAAAAGATGCTGAAATTGAGAGATTACGAGAAGAAAATGAGCGTTACAGAATTGATACTACAGGAAATTCACAAGAATTAGAAAGATTAAGAGCGGAAAACCGTCAAAAACAAGCACGAATTGAAGAATTAGAAAGAGAAAATTCACGTTTACAGAGTTCAATTTCATCACTTACTAGAGAAAGAGACCGAGCTTTAAATGACGTAACCTACTGAAGAGACAGATACTATCAAGTTAATCCAAATCCAAGTGGTAGCTCAGATGAAGAACTAAAAAAAGTAAAAGCTAGATTAATTGAATTAACCGGTGTAGATAATCCAGATTATGATTTAGGTACTGATGGAGCTGATGCTAAAGCTGGTAGTTATATTTATAACTTAAACGCGAAAATTCAACAATTGACTAGAGATAGAGATGACTATAAATCTAAATACGAAATAGCAGAGCAAAATTTCCAAGACTTAAAACGACTTCAAGGGTCGATGTGAAATCATAAAGTCATTTTTGGTACCGAAACAGAATCTCATAAATCAAGGGAAATTGCTAGAGCGGAGACAATAATAGGTACAGGGGATAATATGTCTGGAAAAGATGTAGATCGCTTAGACTCTGAATGAGCATTAACAAAACGAGCTAATTGAGGTAATATCGATGAAGTAGATAAATATAAATATTTCTATAATTTTAATAGTCAAGCAAAAAGCAAATTTACCATTAACTTTAATAGTTTTGATGAAATAAAAAATTACAGACTTAGAATTGGTAACGATTTTAAAACAATTCAAGAATGAACACAGACATCAAGGGTTGCTCTTTATGATAATTCTTATTTTGCATATTTTACAGTAGGTCAAAAAATTAGAGATTATAGTGTAATTCGTACGGAAAAGAAAACTGAATACGTTACCAATGGGTATAATTATGGTTATAATAAAGTAGAAAAAGATGTGGTTGCTTATCGAGACGATGTACACGGATTTCAAATGAGCAAGAGATCTGTTCAATATTCAAAAAATATCAATATAGAATATTCTAAAACACCTACTTCTATTACTTTTACAATAACAGAAACTATCGGAGTAGGTCCGCTAAGCGATGGAAAAAATAACGAAATAAGAAAATATATAGCGTTTCTCGACAAAGAAAATAAATCAGGTTTTAACAATTTTACTAGCACTTACAATAATGAACTAGTTTTATTCGATTCCATTTTATTACCAGAACAATTTATGAAACCTATTAAAGAAATTATATTAGTTCGACCATAAAAAATAATATAATTAAAATATATTATCAATATATTTTAAAGGTAAAAAAATGAAAAAGTTTAAATTGTTGTCTTATGTACTTTTCTTATCTACTAGTATTCCATTAATTAGCACTAGTTGCTTTAACACTACTACAGTAAAAAAGAAAAAAGATATAAAAGATACAAAAAAAGATTATTTGATAAATGAAATTAAAATTGAATATGAAAAATCTATTAAAAAAATTCAAAATGAGTTTTTAGAATTATCAAGTCCAGTTGATTATCTAAATAGTTTAGAAGAAAAATATACAAAAACATTTCATGAAAAAGTCCAAACATTTTATGATGAAAATTATTCTAAAATTGTAAATTCTGATTTAAAAAAATTCTATACAGAATGAAAAGATGAATTATTAAAAATTAATAACTATTTTCAAATTTCTCATGACAAAGAAAATTGATTTTTAGAAAAATTTGTTTATAACCTTTTGAAATATAACAATATGATTTTCAGTTCTGATAGATTTAATGATTTTGAAAAGTATTTTTTTGATGATCTACAACAAATTGATGAATTAACAAAATTAGACGTTTTAGAAAAATTAAAAAAATTCAATTCTTTAGATGTATCTAATTTAGATTGAAGTGGTAAATGAGATTTAATCAAAAAAGAATACAATTCATTTTTTGAAAAATCTTATATGAGAAATAAAGATACTTATTTTGATAAAAAAATTAATGAAATCATTGATGAGTTAAACAAGCATTATCAATTATTTACTCGAGATGCGTGAATGGTTGTTCCGCAAGCTGAATTAGTAGATACATCGCATTTTTCATACGATAATTTAGATCCTTTTATTGAGAGAAATGGACGAAATCACATCGATTATATTATTGATTATATTTATGAATTAGCTAATTCTATAAGACCAATTATCGTAAAAAGAAAAAGTGCTTTTGAACACACTAGAAATATGTCTGATGATGAATGAAATTTAATGATGGAAAAAGGTAAGAAATTACTTGATGAATCATTAGAATTAATTAAAAATAGCATCGGGACAATAGTTAATAAAAACTGAAATTTAGAGCAAACTACTAAAGCATTAGCAAAATATTTAGTGTATAAAAATGATTACACGACACAAAACAGATGAAATGCTGTAACATTTGTTTCGCTTAAAAATGATGTAAGTAATTTCCTTTGTCAAGGGTATAGTGCTTATATGTATATCGCATTAAATTTATTAGGATACAAGGACGTCGGTTTTGAAAGTCAGTATCGCTTTAAAACTAACAAAGAAATTTTTGCTCACATAAATAACACATACAAAATTGATAATAAATTATATGTAATTGACGCAACTTTTGCTGATAAATTTAGACAAAATAATGAAATTTACGAAAATAAAGTAATTAAATGAAATACTAAATATTTAAGTGCTTATGAACAAGTAAACGAATGAATTGATAAATTTGTTTTAGTTCCAATGAATGATTACTTAAATCAAGATCCTAAACAACCACTTTATATTAGTATCACAAGTGATGACTTAAGCGAATTCAAATTTGAATAATTTACACTAATTTAACGATGAAACACGAATAGATTTTAAAATGATCTATTCGTTTTTTAATTTCTTTAAAATTTCTTATTTAATTGTAAAAAAGTCATCGATTTTTATTAATATGGAAATAATTCCATTATAATATTAACAACGACCAAAAACTAAAAATGACTTTATAAAATGACCAAAAAAGGAAGTAAATGAGAAAAAATAAAAGATATAAATTTATATTACCTGCACTAGCTCCTATTGTGCTTGTTTCTCCAATAGTAGCTAGTGCTACGAGTGAAAAAGATATTAACGAGACATTTAGCACTGGAAAAACAAATGAAGAGTTTAAGGATTGAATTTTAGAAAAAATTAATAATTGAGAAACAAAATATTCAAATTATTCAAATGAAATTAATGATTTAAAAAACTCAATTAATTATGCGTTAAATTCAAGATATTATGATTATAAGTCCGATTCAACATTTCAAATGAAATATTTAAAAAAATATTTCAATTTAGCAATAAAAATTTTTGATGCTCGATTAGAGCAAATTTTTGCAGAAATGGTTGAAGATACAAAAATTGAATCAGGTGAATCAAGAAATAAATCAAAAGTTTTAGAATACTTACATCAACTAATTCTACTTGATATTAGATTAAATAAAAATTGATACAATCAATATATTGATAAATCTAATGAAATTGAATATTTGTTAACTAATGGACTTTTGATTTGAAATGAAGACTTTTTGGAAAAATTAGAAATCATTTATCAAAAATTTTCAAAATTACCCACCGAAGCAATTACAGGAAATAAGTGAGATTCATTTAGCTTTACCAATTTAGAAAATATTATATCTGATGAATCATGAAAAATTAAAATTGATGACGTTGATTTAGACAATATCACAACCCAATATCAAAATGATTCTCAAAAAATATTTTCAATATTAAAGTTCATTTATAGAAACAGACCTATTAATAGTATTATAGAAGCATTAAGAAAAATCCAAGAAACATTATTAATTTCAGACTTTAAACGTGAATGAATAAATTCAATTGACGATATATTATTTAGTAATTCGGAAATATACAAATCGATTCAGCAAGAAATCTTAATTTTTAATTCAGATGTTCCATATTTAATGATTCAATTTTTAAATCCATTTTTAGACAAAATAAAAAAATTATCAAAAAATAGAATTCCAGAATTTATGGATAAAAAACCTCAGGAACAATCTTTAACTTACAAAACTTTTTCTAAATATATTTTTGACTTTCTTGTTCGGATGCAACAAATTCCTTTAGAAATGATTAGTGAAAAATCAGAATTTATAGTTGATAATAATCAAGACCCTGAAAAATACAAAAAATTATTTATATATTTATCAAGTTGCACAAGATCCTTTTTAACTTGACAAAAGACTAAGACTTTTGAGAAAGATACTCCTTTTATTTTTAAAGAAGAAATAAATCTTATCTCACCGATAATAGAAGATTTTGTTACTCACTTTGTTAATTCATACAAAACTTTTTTTGTTTTAGATAATAATCAACACACTTATTCTTACGCTAATTCATTTAATACAGTAGTTATTCCATCAGTTTTATCAAATAATAACGATTTTTTTATTAAAAATAGTGATGATATCTTAAAAGGTTCTTTCTGAGAATTATGAAATAGAAATCCAAACCTAACAATTTTTAAAGATGAACCTTATTGAAAAAGAACATTAAAATTTAGAGAATTGATTAAAAATTCTTTTGAAACTTTTTATAATGCTGAAATTCAAGGAAATAAAGATAAGTTTTTCGTTAACTTTATCAAAAGTTTGAGCGCTGCAAAATTTGATACTCCTGAAGCTTTATTCTTTGATGCGCTTACTACTAAAGACGAATTTTTTTGACAATTAAACATCTTAAATTCAAGAGATGATGAATTAAATTCATATTCTGCTTTTGGTAAACCAGCTGTAGCTAACCAAAGCGATGATGTCGCTAATACTCATTTTTTAAACTTTTTTAACTTAGACGATCCTTTAGGATTGCGTTCGTGAAATGATCGTGATAACTTTGATTACGTCCGTTTGGATTCATGGAATCCTGACTATACCATTAATTCACCAAAATCAAAAATATTAGATTTAGATGAAACAGTAAAAATCTTAACTAATTTAATTGATATATTTGATGAAATTGCTGCAACTAATAAAACAGATAAATTGCTATATGGTTGAACTGAAAATTATTTAAAACTACCAATACCAATTATTAAATTGTTGGGAATTCCTGCAGAATTAGAAATTTTTCATATTAATGACAATTTTCGTGAATGACTGGGGTCATGAAGTTGGTGGTTTTATGAATCACAACCTGCTCGAACATTTAGAACAAAAATTATTGTATTTAAAAGATATTTAGAAAATTGAAAAACTCGTTTTGAAAAATACAATAGCAGCTTTGATGGTATTACATTAGAAAATTGAGAAACATTTTTTGCGTCAGAACCGACTATTGAAAACGATAATATTAATAACGATAATTTATCAGAATTAGAAGCATTAATTGAGAGTTTACAAAACCAAGGGATTAACAAAGACAATCGAATTGACGAATTAAATAATCAAAATTCGACAAAAGATGAAAGAATTAGTGAATTAGAATCACAAATTGTCGAATTAAATAATCAAAATTCGACAAAAGATGAAAGAATTAGTGAATTAGAATCACAAATTGTCGAATTAAATAATCAAAATTCGACAAAAGATGAAAGAATTAGTAAATTAGAAGCACAAATTGCCGAATTAAAAGCGAAAGTCGATGAATATTCAAAAACTTTAGAAGACATTAACAACCTTGAAAACTTAGCTAATATGACTAATATCTTAGAAAATGCTAACTCCAACATAAGATCCGCATTTAATAAAATTAGTGAATTCAAAGATAATGTCAATGAAAGTGAAAAAATTGAATTTGAACGCATTTTAAATGACATTATTGAAAAATCAAATCTTAAACAAATTCTTGGAATTACTCAAGTAGATGGAAGTGATTTTAAAGAAAAATTTGAGAATTTAATGACTCAAATGAACCAAAAAGTTATCGAATTGACTCATAATTTAGCAAACAAAGAATCTGAAATTGTTGCCAAAGACAGAGAAATTACTAAATTAAATTCAAAAGTTAAATCTCTTAAAACATCTTTAATTGTTTTAACTATTAATTTCTTTTTAGTTGCTATGTGTCTTACAGGTTTATTCCTTATTCACGAAAAAAGAAAAAATAAAGACAAGAGAAAACAAGTTGACTCATTAAAATAATCTCTAATTTTTTACTAATGTGGAAATAATTCCATTATAATATTATCGATGACTTAAAACAAAATAAAAACCAAATTTGATAAAAAATAAAGAATTTAATTAATTTTGATTGAATAATTCAAAAAGAATTAATTAGAAAGAGGAATTATTAGAGATAAAGAACAAGATTTAGGAACAATTCTCTTTATTAAAACACTTCAAGAAATTGTTTCAAGTAACAATAATGGTAATAGCGGAGAAGAATTTGAAGAATTTATCGAGAAAAAACTTCAAAAAAATTCCTTTAATAAATCATCTCTTGATCCAAATGCTGTATTATCGATTAAACAGATGTTATCATTAGAAAATAAGGAATTTATTGAAATTACCAAAGAATTAAGAAAAAATATTCTAGATAAGGAAATGATTGAGTTTATCAAAAATCCTTTTAAGCAATATTTTAATTCAAATTCCAATATCCATCTTTACATCAAAGAACCTTTTGGATCACAAAATTTTCCAGATTTTCTAATTTTTACCAAAAATTACATTTTTCCGTTAGAAATTAAGTTTTCCAATAAGGTAAATTCATTGACCACTCCAAAGTGAAATAGTAATATTCCAAAAGGTAATTCGATTTATCTTTTTGCCAACCGTGAAAAGACAAACACACCATTATTATTCTTTGGAAATGACTATATTTCAAATGAAATCAGAAATAAAATGATTAAACATTTTGCTAACTTTAAAGAAAAGCAAAAACTAGAGAAATTATTAAGAGATATTCAAAGAATGAATAATCCTTATAATCCTTTTGGTATTTATCCAAAGATTCGCACTGATTTTTTAAGTTCACGGCAATTTATTTTTGGTAATGATGAAAATCTCAATATTTTCGACTTTGCCAAAAAAATGAAATGAGTCGACAACGTTTTTAACACTTTACAAGAGCTAGTAGAAGAATATGAAGAAGAATAATTTCGACCAATTTTACACTAATCCAATAATAGCTAATGAATTAGTTAATTTAGTTAATAATTTATTAAATTTAAAAGATAAAAACTTTTTCGAACCAGCTGGTGGAACCGGAAATTTCATTAGTGCTCTCGAACAAGCTGGAGTTGATGTGAAAAAACAAGTGAAAGCTTGAGACGTCGAACCAAAAGGAAATTATTTGATCCACAAACAAGATTTTTTAACCTTAGACATTAGTGAATTTATTAAAAATCGCAAGAACAATATTGTTATCACTAATCCACCTTTTGGTTTTAAAGGTGATTTAGCGATTAAGTTTCTTAATAAATGTTTAGACTTTTGTGATGTGGTTTGTATGATTTTACCCAGAAGTTTCAAACGATATCAAACACAATCTAAAATTAAAGACACTGCCAAATTGATTTTCTCCATTGATTTAGAAGAAAACGCTTTTTTAGTAAATAATCGTGAATATGACGTTAAATGTGTTTTCCAAATTTGAGTAAACCAAAACTTTAAATGTCTTGCTAGCGACCAAAGAAAAAGAAGCAATAACTTAAAAATCGATGATTTAAAGTTGTTTATCCATAACAACACAAAAAATACTTTAAAGTATTTTCAAAAGGACGTATACGAGTGAAATTTCGCCGTCCATCGACAAGGTTATTATGATTATTCACTCAAAATAACCAATCCAAAAGATTTAGTCCAAAATCGACAATATCTTTTTATTAAAACAAATAATCAGTATTTATTAAGTTTAATCAATCAAATTGACTTTAATAAACTAGCTCAAAGAAACACTGCCATTTTAGGTTTTTCTAATAGTGATTTGATTGACGAAATCTATAAACTACATATTAAAAATATGCTTAGTAAAAGCATTTAACAACAAAGGTTTTTCGTTTGTCTCTATATTGTAGAGACTTACGCAATTTACAATTTATTTTCTACCTTTCTTAAAACCTCATATTTGTATTTTCAATGTTTTTATAATTTACCAAAGTCTCTAATTTATAGAGATATTGGTATTTTTTTATATTTTTATAATAACCGTTAAATGTATAAATTCTAAATTGTATTTAAAGGTATAGTGAGAGACATTCTTATATGAATTAATAAATTATTGAATACAAAAAAACAAATCATTTTAATATTTGAAGAATGTTTTTATAACATTATTTACTAGCTTTTATAGATCTATTTTGTGATATATGGAAATAATTCCATTATAATATTAGTGATGACCGAAATGAAAAACGCAAAACCAAAAAATTAATCCAAATAATGAGTTTTGTCTTTTGTAAATTTTTACAAAAGATGAACAACAAAAGTAGTAAATGAAAACAAATAAATTAGATGATTTTTACCTAAAAAAAACAGGAAATTTGAGATGAATTCAAATAATAAATTTGTAATTTGAGATCTATTTGACGATATGAATCGTTGTTATTATCATAGTCTTAAAGACGAATTTGAAATTTATAGTATCGGAATAAGAAAACATAAAGAAAATTACCGTCAAATTGACTTATCAATTTTAAATAATCAATTATTTGAGCAATTAAATCAACTTCCTTTACCAGATATTATTCTTGCTTCACCACCATGTAATAGTTGAAGTCGAGCAAATACAAATACGACCTTTGTAGAAAATGTTGAAATTCAAGAATACAAAACTAATATTAGTTTTAAGAATTTTGAATTTTATGACAAACATAATTTACAAGCACAACCATCCAAAATTCGCAATCCTATTTCGAAAGTTAAATTGTTCTTAAACGGTTTTAGTACCGCACTTGCTACGGCTGAAATTATTAAATATTACAAACCAAAATATTTTGTAATTGAAAATCCTCAATCAAGCAAAATTTGAAAAATGTTTAATTTTAGTCAAAAATATATTAAAAATTTAACTTTTTATGGAAATTACGATGAGAATTTTCCTAAAAAACCAACAATTTTCCTTTCAAATATCGATTTGAATTTACAAATTAATAAAGTTAAGAATTATAAGAATCTGAATTCCGTTTCACGTAAAAAACGAAGCGATATTCCGCAATCTTTAATTAAGGAAATTGTTGAGAAATTTAAAAATGATTATCAAAACAAATAAAAAGATTTAAAACAACAAAAATAAAAAAAGGATAAAAATGAAATTCACAAAAAAACAAGCGTTAAATTTACTTGAAAAATGAGAACAAGAAGAAAAAGTGTCAATTATTAGAGATGAAATTTTAAAAAAGGATGAACTTTTTCCTTACATGGAAAGTCTCTATTATTATACATATGGATTTCAATACTTTTGATTTGTTAGAGACGTAATAAAAGAACAAAAAGAAAGAAAAATTGACTTAGGAGAGTCCTTTAAAGAAGTTAATGACAACATAAAGAACATCGCAGATTATTTCAGTACTAGTTCTGATTCAACCGGTTATTGATTTGAATTAAATGAAAAAATTGAATATCTATTAGATAAAAAACATTTAACAAACGAACGAATCCAAGAGCTTAATTTAAAAGAATTAGAAGAAATAGCAAATTATCATTTAATAAATGATTTTCTAATTGAATTTAGTAAACGTTTTGAAGCAGAATTTAACAAAGAACTTGAATTAGAAAATCAAAAAGAAATGTTAATGGAATGAAACTTACCATAGAAAGGAGAATTGATAATAACAACTAAACAATATAAAAATGCTAATATGAACCGTGCTAAAAAAGAGAAAAACGATGAATTTTATACTTTATATGAAGATGTAGCAAGTGAATTATCAAAATACGAAAGTCAGTTAAAAGGAAAAGCGATTCTTTGTCCTTGCGACTGAGACTATGAAGATTTAACAAACGAACAAAAACAAGAATATAGAGAAAAAGGTTTTGTAAAAGGTATTAATGACAATTTTGCTTTTTCTCAGTTTCTAAGAGCGAAAAATTCCAATATTGGACTTAATTCTAATTGACAAAACAAACTTTATTTTTCACATTATAACCCTAACACTGGGGGAGAGGGACGACCTTTTCAAATTGCGATAAGAGAATTTGCTAAAAGAGAACCTGATGGGATTGTTATCACCAATCCTCCATTTAGTTTATTTAGGGAATTTATCGATGTTTTATTTGAATGTAATTTGAAATTTCTTATTATAGGGAATAAAAATGCACTTGCATATAAAAAGATTTTTCCTTTATTTATGGAAAATAAATTATGAATTGGTTATACCGTTCCTAGAAGATTTGTTACCGTAGATAATAAAACTGTTAATTTAGGAGTATGTATTTGATTTACTAACTTAGATGTTGATAAGAAAGAAAAGTTAATTCTTACTGAAAAATATGACCCTGAAAAATACCCTAAATACGATAACTATGACGCAATTAACGTTGATAAAACCAAAGATATACCTTACGATTATGACGGACTAATAGGAGTTCCTATTACCTTTTTACAAAAATATAACCCCGAGCAATTTGAAATTATTGGACATAGCAGGTATTTAGAAAAGCACGGGGGTGGTGATGTAAAAATTAATGGTAAAACTTGCTATACAAGAATTATTATTAAAAACTTAAATCCAAATAAAGGAATCGAACTTTAAGAATCATAAATCATATAAACAAAAAAATTTATAGTAAGGAGCAAAATTAATGAATGAAAAATTAATTAAATTAAACGAAAAACAAGAATATTTAAAAACTGTTTCAGACCAAATTTATTGACTTACAACTATGTCTAATTTTCGTAAGCAAGAAATTTCGACAATGAAAGCAGATAAAAATATCCCAAATCGAATCAAAGATAAGGTCATTGAACAATATCAAAAATTAGTTGATGTATTAGATGAATTAATCGCAGTTGAAACAACTGAAACCAAAGTAATTATTAAAGAAATTAATAACTTAATGCGGAGAATATAAAAATAAACGAGAATCCTGTGAATAAAGATGAAATTAATCAAAATATCGAATCACGAATTGCTAATTTAAAAGATGATGAAGTAATTGCTTTTATTGATGGAAGCTTAAAATTAATTGACAAGTGTACATCAATTTATGCTTATGGACTAATTCTTAAAACTAATAAAGAACAAAATGCTTTTAGCGAAGTTTTTGATGATTCACTTACTATTTATCGTAATGTTGCTAGTGAAATTCGTGCTACTGTTAAAGCTATAGAATGAGCAATTAAAAATAACAAACAAAAATTAATCTTATTCTTTGATTATATTGGAATTCAAAAATGGATTACCTTTTGACCAAAAAAGGTTATCAATTACATCAAATCATAAAAACAAAAACTCAATTAATCGATTGAATCAAAGCAGCAGAAAGTTATATTCTTTATGATTTTCTAATTAAATTCACAAAGGATTTAATATTCGAACTTAAACAGGAGCTTATTGAATAATGAAATTTGAAAAAGAACAAGCACTAAATTTACTTGAAAAATGAAATCAAAACGATAAAGAGCAATCTTTAAAATCAACAGTCTTGCAAAATTCTCATATACCTGAAATATATACCGTACCATTTGAAATCGGAGTTTTTGAGTATTTTGATTATTTAAAAACATTAATACAAGAAAGTGAAAATAACTTATTAGATGAAATTTTTGAAAAACTCGATTATGAAATACCAGATATTGCTGAAAGTAACATCAATATTCGCTGTATTCATTTAAAAGATGATGCATTTGCAAAAATGGATTATTTAATAGAAAATGACTATGAATGTCCTTATCACTCTAAACCACCAAAAAGAACAATTTACAAAGTTTTACAACATGCAGAATATCACATGATCGAAGACTTCTTATTTGAGTTTCACGATCAATTTAAAAAAGAATTCACGAAAGAACTTGATTTATAAAATGAAAAAAGGAGATAAATGAAATTTGAAAAACAAAAGGCAATAAATTTACTTGATAGTTGATTTGACGATAGTCGAGTAAAAAAACTCACCAAGAAAATTGTTAATTCCACAACCAAATTCGCAAATTGAAAAAGTGTGCGACTTTTTGACGCAGCTCTAACCTATTTTGATTATATTAATGTGAATTTACTAAAGAAAAGAATCAAATCATTAGAACAGTTATTTGAACTAATGGGTGAGGACATTAGTGATATGGTTGATGGATTGGTTAATATTTACGATGATGATTTAGCAAGGGATGAAGCAAGAAAAATTACTTACTTTTCTAAGTATCATGATGAAGAATTCGAACGTCTTAGTTCAAAATACAAAAACAACACCTATAAACTACTTAGCAGTGCCGAATTTTACATTATTAGTGATTTTTTAGAACGGTTCAACCAAGAATTTGAGTATGAATTTACTAAAGAATTTAAACACCTAAAAGGTTAAATTTATCTATGAAAAACAAGTCAAAAAAGGTAAAAAATATTGTTTTTAGGACTGCTAAAGCTGGTGATTTACCAACAAGAGAACAAATTATCGAAAATGATCATAAATTAGTTGAATATATGAAAGAAAACGGAGATTGAGAAAAATTTAAACAAGTAATGAAAAATCTAGATAAAATGTAAATTTTAATTTTTAACACAAAAAAATCAAAAAATTCAATATTTTAAAAACTTCGTAATAGTAGACAATCTTAAGTGATGTTTACTGTTACGAAGTTTTTAAATCAGTAAAATTAAAATTCATAAGTTAAAATTTAATTAAATTATGACTCTATTCTTACTAGTTATTAGTGGTTAAAAAGTACAAAAAATAGTCTCCAACTTGGAAATGCAGGATATTTTGAGATTCGGTATAAAATAGTGAATGATTTTAAAATAGGTAGTACACACTGCTTAAAAAGCATAATTGAAGTTAGATTTTCCCCTTATATCTAAAATTTACCCTTAAATTATGGTATATTTTAAGGGTAAATATCTAAAAGAAAGGGAAAGAATGAGAAAGTTTAATTATTCTAAATTCAAAGATGTAAAATGAGATTCTGAAGTATTAAGCTTAATAAGTGGAATTTATAAATACCAAGGTAAGGAAGAATTTTTCTTAAAACAAAAACCTGAACAATTGAATAAGCTTGTTGAAATAGCTAAAATACAAAGTACAGAATCATCAAATGAAATTGAAGGTATTGTTACAACTAGCACTAGAATAAAAAAACTAGTTGAAGAAAAAACAAGTCCGCGAAATCAGGATGAAAAAGAAATCATAGGTTATAGAGATGTTTTAAATCTTATTCATGAAAATTTCGATGTTATCCCTGTTTCTAAAAATTACATTTTACAAATGCATAAAATTATGTTTAGTTATCTAAATAATCCATTTGCTGGTAAAACTAAAAATGTACAAAATTATATTACTGCTACTTATGAAAATGGTCATTCTGAAGTTGTTTTTACACCTCTTTCTCCATTCGAAACATCAAGTGCACTAGATGATATTTGTGATGAATTTAATAAAGTTATAGGGAACTGAGAATTAGATCCTTTAATTGCTATACCTCTTTTTATACATGATTTTTTGTGCATTCATCCTTTTAATGATGGAAATGGCAGAATGAGTAGATTACTTACAACGCTCTTATTATATAAGTGCGATTTTTATGTTGGTAGATATATATCACTTGAATCGATAATAGCCAAAAGTAAATTTGAATATTATGATTCATTAGCAAAATCTGGTTTAAATTGACATAATGAAAAAGAAGATATATTACCTTTTTTGAAATATATTTTAGGTATTATTCTTTCTGCTTATAAAGCGTTTGAAGATCGCTTTTCAATTATTGAAGAAAAATTACCTCCGATTGAAATTGTAAGAAAAGCAATTAATCAGAAAATAGAAAAATTCTCAAAACAAGATATTGTTGAGCTTTGTCCTAATCTTAGTCTTAGTTCAATAGAAAACTCATTAAGAAAGCTGGTAGAAGAGAAAGTAATTAAAAGAGAAGGGATAGGTAAAGCTATAAAATACATAAGACTAAAATAAATCAATATTTCCTACGTTTCCAAGTTGTAATGAAGAAAAAAACGAATACAACTACAAATAAGGCGTATTCGTCCTAAGTTTGACGCTTTTGCAATTTTTTAGTATTATTGATTTCCTAATATATAAATATATTAACAAATTTTAATTTGTTTTTTAGCTCTAACGATTCAAAGATATTTAGAATTCATTTTAGAATGCTGTGTTTTTTCCGATTCCTACTAAAAAAATAATTGAAGCAGTTAAGAATCAAAAAGTGTCAATCATACCGATGATAAAAACATGCATAAAATCTGAACAAACAGATGATTTTAAAACTATATTAAAGGTTCTTGGTTTAAAACCTTTAGAAACAATAGGAAAATACAATGATATAAAACTTACTATATATGAAAAGCAAATTTAAAAACAACGAACGACTCTATTTTGTAGGGTTATTCGTTGTGTTTTAGTTTCAAAAGTGTCAAACTTAGGATCACTATCATATGATTTTTGTGACTCAAGTGTTGTGCTTTGTAACTCGTCAATATATTCACTTAAATAGGTGAGAATGTGCTTGGAATTCTTAAAAGGTATAAAATTTTCACTCTGATGTGTTAAATCGTGCTATTAGACGTGTTTTTGCTTCAATTGAGGCATGATTTGGTCATCCAAGATGGAAATTTTGAACTTGAGTATGAAAAACAAGTACAATTGCTTGTGCTTGCTATAGAAATTATTATTAAATTATACTTATATTAATTTATTCGTATCTTTAAGTTTGATAAGTCGTCTATCAATAATTATATCTAAATTTCTATCAGAATTTACTCATTCTTCTCAAGTTGGTTGTTCTTCTGGAGTGTTGGTGAAATATTCTGGTAAGTCAACATATTCGTACTCTTTAGGATTTTTGTATTTAAAAATTGTTGAAATGTAGGAATCAAAAAATAATCTTCTTGTATTTCAAATTGGATCATTTCGTTCTGCCATAACATAGTCTAAATCAATTTCTCTATATTTTGTTTTTTCACTTTCGTATATTAATGGTGTCTCTAATTTATCTGCTCAAGTTAAATCAACGACTTTTCATCTACCATCAACAAAAACTTCATTTCACGCATGTTGTCCCGAACTAGCTAAAGAACTTTTTTCATAAATATCTCCACCTATTTGTCGCACTGGTATACCTAGTAATGACATAGCCATAGCGAAATTCTGCGTATATCCATTACATTGTAGTTCTTTGTCTCTATCGAATAATGCAAAAGGAGTCATAAAACCATATCCGTCATAGGTGAATTCCTCTGCATATTCAAAACTTTGGTTTGTACTATTGTAAGCAACATTCGTGATTATGAAAAATGAAACGGCTTTTATTTTTTGTTCATCACTTCAATTAGGATTGATTATTTTAGGTAAAGTTTCTTCTCACTTTTGTCGTCATTCCTTATATTTTTTAGCATAATCTAAGTAATATAAATTTTTATTCTTATTGTAAGAAATAGGAATTATCTCACTTATTTTTATATCGTTTTTCGTTTTATTATTTACATTTTCATCAACTTTTATAATACTTAGTCGACCTTTATGCGATAAACCAACAAAAATATTAGGTTTTTCATAAAATAATTCAGGTCAAAATGATGATCCCATTCTTGACGAAATTAATATAGCATCTTTTGTTTTTGGATTATAATCATAAAATTTATTTTTATCTATATTATTAAATGATAGATTTGTGATTAAGTTTTCGAAATAATTTATTGTGTCATTTATTTGTCATTTTTTTCTATAAATGAGTTGTTTCAAAATTTGATATTACTAGTGAAATTTCAATATTTTTTTTCTAAATCTGATTGGTTTTTTCAATTGTCATAAGTTTCATCATCATTTAATATTTTTTCTATTTCTTCGTCTGTTTTTGAGATAAATGAATATGGTTTATAATCTCCTATAAGTATAAAATTTTCATCTTGTTTTAATATTTCATTTATTATTGGATTTCTAGAAGTGACCAGTTTTTCAAATTTAATATTTTTATAACGGTCCGGATTGGAATCAGGTTCTACTTTTACTCATTTTCATTTTTCATATTCTTTTATAACATTTAATAAAAATTTACCATCTAATTCTAATTCATAAAGATTATTTGAATAAAATTTTTCAGGATTTAAGCCCCAATTATCATGATTGTCAACACCTCATTGTACTTTGATTGTTCTTTTTGAATATCTGTCTATAAATGAAATATTTTCACCTTTAATTGCTTTTAAGAATAAGTCTAAACGTGCTTCAATTTGTGAGAATAAATGTTCTGAAGTAGTCCAAAATTCTTTCAATTGTTCTAATTTATAGATTAATCAATCTTGTTTTATAAATCTATAGAAATCGTTATCTTTCTTGTATGCTTCTAAAAATCTATCATTATTATCAATGTTTTTGTTTTTTCATTGTTCTAAAAAATCTTGTTCTATATAACCATAAGAAAGAAAGCTTATAAAAATGTTTTGAGGATTTTGTTCAAAAGAAAAATCATCATTAATATATTTTCGAACCAAAGTTCAAACTTCTTTTTTTAACTCTTCGATACTTTTCTCAGATTTTGGTTCTTCTTTTGGTGATTCAACAGGTGAAATAGTAGGTTTTTCTTTATTTATAGGTGTTTTTAATTCAGGTGGTGTGGTTATTTCTATAGGATTTTTAGAATTATTTTTCTTATTTTTTAGGATTAAAGGAGTAATTATTGAAATTCCAACAACTCCAATGGTACCAAAATAAAACAACATTGACAACAATGGTCTTTTAAAAGTTAAAATTGATTTTATTTTCTTTTTCATTTTTTAATTTTAAAAGAAAATACAAAAAAGAAAGAATCGAATTAATTATTTCTTATGCTATTTTACAAAATTATTATTTTGTAATTTGCACTTCAGCAATTTCAAAAATCGAACTTCTTGGTCTACTATCAATGTTACTTGGTTTAGTACCGTAGTATCATGCACCATAAAAATCCTTAATATATCCATCATCACCTATAATAACGTTTTCCTAAGTTTAACACTTTTGAAATTAAAAAATAACGAACAATTCTATTTTGTAGAGTTATTCGTTGTGTTTTAGTTTCAAAAGTGTCAAACTTAGAAAAAAACTCGTAAGCGGGAAATGCGGAAAAAAGAGTTAAAATTATTTTTTAACTCTTTTTTTAATTAATTTAACAATAAAGAAAGTTGCTATACCAAAAGTTATAATTCCAGTTGAAACACCTAAAATACTTCATAAAATAACATGTATTTTATTGGTTTTAGATTTTTCAGATTCTATTGAAACACCTTCTAATTCTTTTTCATTATTAGAATTATTTTTTTCTATAGTTGAATTTTCATTAGTAGTTGGTTTTGAATTAGCTTGCTCTCCTGTTTCGACTGGATTATTTGGTTGTGATTTAGATGTTGAAGAATCATTAATTTGATCCTCTTCGGTTTCAGGGTTTGAATTACTTTGATCGCGTGTTGGATTTTCATTTGATGCATCTTTATTTTCAGTTGCAGAATCTTCTGTTGTTGATTTGTCGTTATCTTGAGATGCTAAATCCGCTCCTATTTCAGAGTTTGAATTAATTTCATCTTCCGATGAACTTTCATCAGTAGTATCTTCAGCTATTGGAGAACTACTGTCTTCAACATTAGATGCATCAGATTCTTTTGAAATCGGATTATTTTCTTCTGAACTTGAATCTGTTCTAGATTCATTAGTTTTTGGAGAACTTATTTCTTCTTCTCTTGTAATCTCGCTATCTGATGACTCTTCAATATTTGTTACTGTATCTGTTTCTACCTCAATTTCACTGTCATCACTTATAGGTGGATTATTTTCCGTACCTGATTCACTAGGATTATTATTTGTATTAGTTTCAGAACTTTCTTCTAATTCTTTTTCATTATTAGAATTATTTTTTTCTATAGTTGAACTTTCGTTAGTAGTTGAACTTGAATTAGCTTGCTCTCCTGTTTCGACTGGATCATTTGGTTGTGATTCAGATGTTGAAGAATCATTAATTTGATCCTCTTCGGTTTCAGGGTTTGAATTACTTTGATCGCGTGTTGGATTTTCATTTGCTGCATCTTTATTTTCAGTTGCAGAATCTTCTGTTGTAGGTTTGTTGTTATCTTGAGATGCTGAATCCGCTTCTGTTCCAGATTCATTAGTTTTTGGAGAACTTATTTCTTCTTCTCTTGAAATTTCACTATCTGATGACTCTTCAATATTAGTTACTGTATCTGTTTCTACATCACTTTCAGAGCTTTCTGATTCACTTTCACTGTGATCACTTCTAGGTGGATTATTTTCTGTATCTGATTCACTAGGATTATTATTTGTATTTGTTTCAGAACTTTCTTCTAATTCTTTATTTTCTTCATTAACTGCTGTGCCTTTATTTAATTCATTAATTGGCACTTCAAGAGTATGAGCTTTAATTCCAAATACAACAAAACTTTTTTTGCTATTTACTCATTGATTATTATGTTTATAAAAACTCAAAATTTCTCTAGTTTCATCACTCGCCATCAAATCAACGTTTTGTTCACCTTTGTTAGTGACATCAACTATGATTGAAAAATATTGACCTTTGTTTAAAATAATTTCTTCATTTAAATCGATTGTATAAAATCCTTTATCACCAGAATTTGGAATTTGCACTTCTTGAGTTAATTTTAATTCACCATCTTCAGGATTAGACATTGAAGAATTTTTAACATAAATTTTGATTTCAGCAGTAATGTTTGAGCCTCTGAGTGCAAAATTAATTGACTTTAATTTTTCTACAATTTCATCATTTGCTTTTTTAACTGGAAAAATATTTGCCATTGTTCTTTCATTAGTATCAATGGTTGCAAATAAAGAAAATGAATTTTTTGTATCATAATAGTAAGTATTTTGATATGTATTATTATTTTCTACTTCAACTGCCATTACTTCATGAATTAAATCTAATGAATCGTATGAAAGCATAAAGTAGCCCTGACCATGCATTTTAGTTCCTCAACTATTTTTAATTATAAAACCACCTCTTTGTTTCGGTCTTTCAGGTTCAAAATTAGATTGATAATAAGTATCATCTCAACCTACAATAACTGAAGCATGATTTTTGATTTTTCTTTCTTCAAGTGATTTAGTTTCAATAATTGAATTTGGTTCGTTGTATCAAACGGTTTTAGAACCAAAATTCATTTCGTTAAAAGCATAAGCAACTCCCACAGAACCATATTTGGCAATCGCTAATTTAATATCATCAACAGTATGATTAATTTTTACAGCATTTTTAATTTTGGCAATTGTAGGATTATCAAAATTAGGAAACTCATTTTGATTAGTTTGAGCAATTGGGGACGTATTTCTCATTAAACCATTAAATGCGTGAGATAAATAATTTCCTTCACCTAAAATTCCTTTTCATTCTTTAGCATCGGGATTTAAATTTAACTTATCTGCATTGTGATTTCAACTATTACTTATGTAATCAATTGCATGTTCATCAATATCTAAAGAATTTTTAGTGTAATTACCTATATTATTTTTTAACATATTAGTTTCTAAAATTGAAGCAATTGTATATGCTCAACAAAGACCTTCATGTCCTTGATGTTTAACATTAGTAACTAAATTGTATTCTCTTGCATCAAAAAATTCCATTTTTGCAATTTCTTTTGCACTTTTAGTTTTAAAAAGTTCTAATTTTGGTGCGTCAGAATCAGCTGATGTGGTTGTGCTTATCACACTAAAAGGTATTAATAAACTTGGGCTAACCAATAAACTAGTTAATATTTTTTTATTTTTGAATCTCATATATTTATTTTAAATAAATATTAATATTTTTATAAAGTATTTTAATAAAACTCAAATTGTTGAAAAAATATTGTTTATTTTATAGGTTTTTAATTGTTAATTTAAGATATTTCAAAAAGTGAGTCGGTGAACAAGAAGTTAATCTTTTTTGTTTTGTTTGTAGATTTTCAACAGGAACATATAATATAATTAATAATATATAAAGCTTTGACTTTTAAACTTGTTTTATAAGACTTTAATCTAAAAATTAAATTTGATTATAAGTTCAATTAATAAAAAAGTTCAGGCTTTTTAAAAGGAAAAAAATGAATTTTAAAAAGGTTAAATTTAATTTGTTGAATGTTAGTTTAATTGCTTCTACCATATTAATATCTTCTGCTTCAATTTCATGTTTTAATAGAAAGAAAGATGAAAAAATCGTAGAAAAAAACGATAATAATATACCTGAGAATCCAAAGAATGAAAATGATAATTCCGCTATTAATGAAAAAATCAATTCTGGAGAAGAAAAAAATAAAGATACTCCTTCAAGTGATCAAAACTCAAATATAAATGAGTCAGATTCTCAAAAAAACGATTCAACCATTTCGCATAATGCAGATGAAAAAGATTCAAATAATCAAAAGGATAATGTAATTGATTCAAGTTCAAACACAAATGAATCAAATCCTATTTTGAATAATGATTCTAATTCATCAGAAATTGAAAATTCTTCGAATGAAAATAACAATAAAAATTCAGAACTTGATGATTCAAATAATAATTCTGTGAGTGAAAATACAACTAAATCTGATCAGGATGGTTCTGAAAGAAGTGATACCGATAATTATATTGTAACAAATGAAGAAAAATCAATTAGCGATGCAGAATCAAATCCTGAAGTTAATAACAATAATTCAGAAAATAATGAATCTGATTTTAATGATAATGATTCAGTTTTAGTAGAAAATCCAAATTCTGAAACCTTAAACGAAAATAGCACAAATAATCAGAATGATTCAAATTCAGAAGAAAAGCATGAAAATGATATTTCTGATCAAGAAAATTGAACATCCAATGCTAATTCAAGCGAAGATTTATCTAATTCAGAAGTTGCAAATACAAATGATAATACATTAAATGATTCTACAAATACACAAAGCAATACATCTACCGATGAAAACCTTTTAAATGAGAACGCTTCTGAAATTGAAGAAAAAGATGATTCTAATGTCGAGGATAAAAATAAACAAGGTGATGAAATAATGAGTACAGAGTCTTCCAGAGAAGAAAAATCCGATAGTTCACAACATAATGAAAATGCAAATTCAGAATCTAATGATGAGAATAATAGTGAAATAAACGAAACATCAAATTGGAATAATCCAATTATCAACGAAGAAACAAATGATACCGAAAATTCAGAAAATGTAGACACATTAACTGAAAATGAAGAAACAAATGATACCGAAAGCTCAGTAAATGTAGATTCATCAACTGAAAATGAAGAAACAAATAATCAAAACGATGTTGCTAACGATTCAAATCAGACAGATTCAACCACGAATGAATCTGATAATAATTATGAAAATACTAGTGCTTATTATTACGAAACTCATCCAAACGCTAAGACTCTTGATTCGCGTTCAGATGGAGATGCTTCCTTAGAGTACGGTTCAAATCGTGAATATTTATCCCTAATTCAAAATCGTTCATTTAGTCTCACATGAACTTTTGATGATGGATCGTTCTCGGCAGGGACAATTTGGTTATTAGACTATAAAGAAGTCGAAAATCGTCATTATAAATTGTATTTTGGTACCAATTATCATGTCGCTGCGGACATTTTTGGGAACAATGATTTACCAGAATACGTTCAATCTGCAAGAGTTAAAAAAATAAATTCGATGATTCTAGGATTTACCAAGCAATTAAGCGGTGAAACTGGAGCTGATTTTAAATATTTAACATTAGAGAAACAAAATTATCCAAGAAACTTTTTCTTAGCTCGTAATTTTATGGATAATGCAAATTATGAATATGATGGTCGAAACCATTATACTGATTTCGCTGTCTTGGAAATGGATTTTGACTTTAATAAATTACCAAAAAATATTTTTAAACCTAATACTGATGCATTTGCAGTAGCTAAACAAATTTTAAAATCAATCGAAACACTTGATGAATCAATTCAACGATTTGAAAATAGTTCTAATAAATTCTTAATGACTGATAATTTTCCTTATGCACAAAATAGTTACGGTTCAGGTTTTAATCTTATTTATAACGTAATTGGTGAAAAAGAATTCAAGGTTTTAAATGATATTGATACATATGAAAAAGCTCAGACTTTAGATGAATATATCACAAATGCATATGGTGACAATGACTGAAATATAGCACCAAAGAGAATTTATTTTTATGGATATCCGATTGTTGATCAAAAGAATTTAGTCTTAATTTCTTCACCATGAGACCAATTAGATACTCACGAAAACCGGGACAATGTTAAGAATGGACGTGTAATTTGAATAACACATAATGAGTACCACAATCGCGAAGTGGCTGATCATGGTAACCGTTTTAATGATGAAATTGTCCCAGCTTATTACGGTTTAGCTTTTGAAAGTGCACAATCAAATCGTGTACGTGGAGGTGCGAGTGGTTCATTAGTAATTAATGAACAAGGTTTACCAATTGGTTTACTATTTGCAAGTGTAGGTAATGATTTTACCGTTGTACTTGATAATGATAATAAGTATCGTACATTGCATACAACTTTAATAACTCCATTTACAAATGATGTGGTGTGAAGTACTAATAATGGTACTATTTATCCGTATAACTTAATTGACGGTAGTGATAAAAGTAAGTACTCACACCAATTAAATTCATACCGCGAGCAATTAAGCAAAGTTTACGGAAGTGACTATACCACAAGACTTTTCGGATAAGAAAAATCAGGATTTGTTCATCCTGATTTTTTCTATTTGTAACGCATTTGGTTGTATTCTTCGGCGTTAAATGATTTCAAGAATTCGGTTACTAAATTAATTGTTGCATCAATATCTACTAAAGAAGCGTAACCAATTGGCGAGTGCAAGTAACGTTGTGGAATTGAAATTGTAATAGTTGCAGCTCCACCTTGTGCGTATTGTAATTCAGCAGCATCAGTACCACCACCTTCAGCAATATATTTATATGCTAAAATGTTTTTTTCACGAGCAACTTTCATTACGTATTCAAAAAGTTTTGGATCAATTAAAGTACCACCATCTTTTACAAGTACAGCAGCTCCTTTTCCTAACACAGGTGTCCCAGCTTTGCATCCGGTTGTATCGTGACTAGCCCCAGTGTCCACTGCAAAAGCAACATCAGGATTAATTAAACTAACTGATGTTTTAGCTCCACGTGTCCCTACTTCTTCTTGAACTGTCCCTACTAGGTACAAGTCAACATCTAAATCTAAATCTTTAACATTGTTAGCGATAAAATCAAGTGCAGTAACCCCAGCACGGTTATCCATCGCTTTACCACCGATAATGTTATTTGGTAAGTGTAATGTTTCACCACTTAAGTAGATTCTATCACCGATTTCAATACCAGCTTCTTCAACTTCTTTAGCTGAATTGAATCCTAAATCAACAAATAATTCATCAGCAGTAATTGCTTTTGAAAATTTATCACGTTCCATGATGTGGATTGATGTGTGTCCAAATACACCATAGTATTCTTTGTTATCACGATTTGTGACAACTTTAGCTTTAGTACCAATTACAACACTTGGTCAAACTCCTCCAACTGTTGAAACTAAAATGTTACCGTTTTCTTTTATCATTCTTACTAAGTAACCAACTTCGTCCATGTGTGCAGCAATCATAACTTTAGGTGCATTAGGATTTTTTGATGGTTTATGAATAATTAAAGATCCCATGTGGTCACGTGAATATTCAAAATTATCACTGACAATATTTTGTTTTAAAGCTTCAACAACAGGTTCTTCATATCTTGAAATAGCTTCAATTTGCATATACTGATCTAAACGATCAGCAATTTTTTTATAATCTGACATTTTTCTCCTTTTTCGTTTTGATTTGTTAAATTATATAACAAAGACAATTAGACATAAAACATTCCAAGATCTTACTTGATGATTTTAATATCTTCAAAATTGACATAATTGGTGTCGCTGAGTGGTTTTTGATAGTAATTTTGCACTATTTCTTGGTCAAAACTATTAATATTAATTACACTTTGATGTGTTATTGGAGTTAAGTCCAAGGCTGAGAAAGCATTAACCAACTCAATTTGTTCATAAGTGCTTAAGTTGCTTAAATATTGCTCAATTTGATTTTCATAATCATTATTTTGCTTGAATCATTCAATAAATTTATTTAATTGTGGATACATAAAAATTGCATGATTTGACACAAGTGCTCTTTGGAAATCTTTTTGACTTAAAATTTGGACAAAATAATTACTAATTTTGCTATTAGAATATATTTTTGCTCCATATTTATAGGTTGAATTGTATTTTGTTAAATAATCAGAATCAACAAATTTAAAATTAAAATCTAATCTTGGATCAACAAAATTATAGAATTCCTTGAGTTTTTGATAAGCATTAATTAATAATTCGCTTTGGTCTTGAAAAATTGGTAAAGTCCATGAAATTTTATCTATCTGAGCATTTAATTTATGTTCTGAATAAAAGCGATCTAATAAATCTTTTAAATTTTGCCTAATAAATTCAAAATTTTGACTCGATAATTTAACTTTAAAATCAAATAAGTGCTCAAAACTTAATGATTGATTTTTATCATTTAAAGTAATATTTTGAATTGTTTTAGTTAAATTTAGATCACCAATATTATATGAATCAACTCACAAAAGTGCATCAACGACATTTTTATAGTTACTTTGGTCAACTTTTTTAAAGAATTGAGCATAAGGATATGCTGAATTCTTAATTATGTCATTTTGATTAAGTAATTGAGCAAAATAATAAGGATTAACAATTTCATTCAAATACAGTCTGAATAAATAAGATTCTAAATTGGCATAAAAATATTCTGAACTATTCTCGTTTTGTATTCCACCATAAACTAAATTTAAGTAATTTTTATTAAAATCATTTTCCAAATTAGGATTTAAGGTTGAATTATAAAAATAATTCATTTTACTTTGGTTATAAATGATCGAATTGTCATTCTGTAAACCATAAGCACTTGCGTTATTAATGATTTCACGTTGTTGGAGCGAGTTAAAAACATTCAATTTTGCTTCCGAAACAAGTCTTTGACGATATCCTCTAAAAAGTTGGATTCTAAATGTTTCATTATCAATTGGTAGGTTTTGAAATTTAAGAGTTATTTTAGTTAAATTATTTGCTTTTTGGACAAAATCTGAGTTAACATAAAACTGATTTTTAATATAAACTTGTTTGTCAATTGAATTTTCATGCAATAAATATGGTGTTAAAAATAATTTTTCACTTAATTTTGGATTATATTCTTCAATTGAGATGTTTTTAGATTTTAGGTATTGAGTCGAAATAGGATTAAAAATAGTGTTTTTCAATAACTCTTCAAAAATAAAATCAGCTAACTTAAATTTGGTTGAACTGATTTGGACACTATGATCACTTGTTCTAATTTCAATACCATATTTTTCAATTATTTTTTCCTTATACTCCTTATTTATAGGGCTATTAAATGAAACGAATAAATCGTCCCCAACTAACTCAAAAGCACTTAAATTACCATTAGAATCTACATAATTAACCGGATTTAGGTTAATAACAACCGATTCAGCTTTAGCTAAATTTTCGATAAAAAATGAATTATTTATCGAATTTTTTTCAACTGAATCAACTGAATAAATACTTTTTGAGTAACCAGAATTAATGTCCGGAACGATATTATTTGTATCATATTCGTCATTATCATAAATAAATTGTGTTTGATTTGAAAATTTGAGTAAAACACTTCGAGCAAGCGAGAACTTTAAATATTTTTTTGTTGGATTTTTAACGTAATTATTTAAGTAATCATAGGTCATTTTATCGTCAAAATGATATTTGAAAATCGGTTCAAAATTCAAATTATCAATTTCATTTTCAAGATACTTGTTTTGATTAAACTTAAAATCATTTTCAATTAAATTATTAGCTGCATTGTACATTTTACTATATTCGTGATACGAAACATAATCACCTGTATACACACATGAAACCGCAGCTGCAAAAGGGATTGAAGCTAAAGGTAGACATCATATTTTTTTTAATTTCATACAGCTCCTTTAATTTAATTCCGGATTTCAAGCGATAAAAAGTTTAATACTATTTATTTTTAAAAGTAAGATGAAAATAATGGTGCTAATAATTACATAAATTGAAAACGCATAATTTTGAAAATTGTCAATTACACCTTTAAAAACATTACCTATGTTTGCGTTTTGCAAAATTCCTGAAACATTAAAAAAACTTAAAGCAGCTAGGATGGTAATTGATAGTGACATTTGATCACTAACTAATGCAAAATTAAACTTTAAAATTTGTCAAAAAGTAATTTTTCAAATAATTTGATTACTGCTTAAGCCGCTAACAATATAAGCTTTTATATAATCACTATTGTAAATTGCTTTTGCTTTAACTAAACAACTAAAGTAAAAATTTGGTATTGAAATGACAAAAAGAATTCAAAATGCTTTTGCGTGCGAATAACCAAATAAATTAAAGAATAAAATAGCGACAATTAAACTTGGTAATAGAGCGATTGAAAGAATTAAATTATTCGAAAAATTTTGAATTTTTGAGAAAAATCATTGTGTGCAACAAGCTAAAATTGAACTAAAAATTAATGAAGCTAAAGCTGACGAAAAAGCTATTAAAATAGTAATAAAAAAAGAATAATTAAAAAAACTAAAATTATCTATTCCTAGGTTATTGGTACCAAAAAAAGTCATTAATTGTTCAGGTTTTTCTTGATTATAAATTCGGATCGCTTGAATTAATTTATAAGGATTAAATGTTACTCTAGCTAAATCATTAACGTATTGAATTTTTTCGATTTTAAATTCACCGTAATTTTGCATCGCTTGCAAATTACTTAATTCGTAATTCGGTTTAACGCTCACAGTGATTTTAGGATTGAAAAATGATGGTAAATTGTAAGCATATTTTGAATCTAAAACAGCTGTATTTCAACTATATTTAGAAAAAATTACGCAAATAATTAATGCGAAAAAGATTAAAACCAAAGAACCAAAAAGAAATCAGTTGATTTTTGAATTGAAAAAACGTTTTAGAAAAAGTCTAAATTCATTGCTTTGCATTGTATTTTGGTAATTATCAAAATCTTTTTTATTTTTAACAAAACTGAATTGCTTTTCCATATTTACCTTTCTTTTTGAGTTTTCTAAATTGGATTTGGTCTCTTAAAATTTCTTCTAAAGTTTCAAAAATAAATTGCATTGTAAATAAAATAAAACCTAAAAATAGAATTAAAAATGTAACTAAATCAATTTCCTTTCATTCGAATGCATTTAATAAAATCACACTTTGACCTTTAATTTGAAATAGACGTTCAATAATCAGCGAATAACTTAAACTTAAAGCGATAAGACTTGTAAGTATCCCCAGTAGGGATAAACATAAATTTTTAAAAATTGCTTTTCTAAAAATAGCAAAATCGCTCAATCCAATTGTTTTACAGTATAAAACGTAAGTACTATTCAAAATTACGATCGCACGTGTCTTTACGTATAAAGCGAAAATACCACTAATTTGAATACTCATTAATAAGATTGGCAACATTAAACTTAATAGTGTAAAACCGAAACCTAAATCACTAGGTTCAATAAATTGAATTGGAATATCTAATGCTTCAGATATTTCCATAATAATAGGAATAATTATAAAAATTGGTAAAGTTGCGAAACTAAAAATAAAGAAATTCAGGAATAAGTTGAATCAAAAACTTTGACGTTTTGCACTAAAATAACCTAAAATGAATCCTAAGATTGTCCCCAGAAGCACCGAAGGGACAATTAAAGCAAGACTCCATTTAAAATAACTAAAAAATAATTGCGTAACACCAGAATAATTAAGTTGTAAAAAGTGGTTCCTTAAATTACCAAATTTAAAAATTAAAATATCAAATAAAAAAACAAATAAATTACGATAAATCTCGACACTAGTTTGTGTTGTGTTCATTGCATAATCTAGGAATAAATGAGTGATAATTACAATCACAAACAAAGAAGCAATAGTTAACAATATTCTTAAAAATATCGTTGAAAGACTCTTTTGCATTAACTTTTCTAAAAATAAAAGGTGCAACAAAAAGCACCTTTTTTAAGAACTAAATTAAGTTATTTGATTTTAAAGCGTTTTCGATAGCAACCATTGCATCTTCTTCGTCATCACCAGAAACTTTAATTGTTACAGTAGCTCCGTGCTTTACTCCAAGAGCCATAACGTTCATGATTGATTTTAAGTTACCTTCACGACCGTTTGAAACGATTTTTGAGTCTGACTTAAATTTAGCTGCAGTACCTACTAAAATTGTAGCTGGTCTTGCGTGTAATCCGATAGGATCAGCAATCACACATGTAAATTCTTTCATATTTATCTCCTATTTGTTTATTTTTTAGTTATTGATAAACAATAACACTTGATTAGATATTCAAATAATTAAGTTTTTAGTAAATTATACCATTAAATTTTAAATGTTACGATTATGGAACAAAATTAACATAATCAATCTAAAATACTGTAAAAAATATGAAAAAATCTTTGACGAGATTTTCGGATTAATCGTAAAATCATTTTTTTATGATTTGTTATAATTTCAATCATGATTAAATTAACAGTTACATACAAAGAAAGAATTGATAAATATATTTCAAATCACTGTGATATTTCACGTAATGATATTAAAGAATTAATTGAACAAAGAGCTGTTTTTGTCAACGGACACAATGTAATTAAACCAAAATACATTGTTCGTGAAGGACAAGAAATCGAAGTTGTTAGATTATTAGACAAAGAAATTAAAATCGATCCTCAAGATATCGAATTGAAAATCGTTTATGAAGATGAAGACATTTTAGTAATCGATAAACCATCTGGGATGGTGGTCCATCCCGCACCGGGACACCATGACAATACCTTAGTCAATGCTTTACTGTACCACTTTAAAAATAATTTATCAAATCACAACGGTCTTTTAAGACCGGGGATAGTTCACCGAATCGACAAAGACACTTCGGGACTAATAATGATTGCTAAAAATAACGCAATCCACACACAATTAGCTGAATATTTTAAAACACACGAAATTAAACGTAGTTATTTAGCAATTTGTGAAGGTCTTTTAAGCAGTAGTAAAATTAAATTGGACTTACCAATTGGACGTGATACAAAAAATCGTCAAAAAATGACTGTGACTAACCACAATTCAAAAAATGCAATTACTCATTTAGAAGTTTTAAAAACTTTCTACTTAAATCACATGCCTATGTCATTGGTTAAAGCAACTTTAGAAACTGGTCGTACACATCAAATTCGGGTTCATGCAGCATATATTAAGAACTCAGTTTATGGTGATCCGGTCTATGGAAAAAAAGTTGATGAATTCAATCAAAGACTACATGCATATAAATTACAATTTACTCATCCAAAGACTCAAGAAGAAATTATTTTATTCTCAAAACCACCGAAAGAATTTGATGTTTGTGACTTTGATTTTGATAGTTTTATAAATAATGAAAAAAGTGAAATTGAATCATAAAAACTATATAATTTTATATATTATAAAAGGAGATATTTATGATAGATGTTTCAAAATTTCTAAAAGTTAAAACAATTACTGAACTTTGAAAACATGAAAAAAAATCATTTCGTATCTGAATAGTTAGTTATGCACTAATCCTATTCTTACTATTTGGAATGATTTTAGGTTCATTATTGTGATTTAAACTTGATCAAAGTGCATACCTAACACAACTTAAAAGTTTTTACGAAAGTAATAAAGCAAGCTCAGATGCTGCTATTATTGCTGCAAATGAAGTATTTCAAACTATTTTAACTAGATATGCAGTAAGTGCTATTTTTGCATTTTGTATATTTGTGTACTTTTTAGCAACTGTAGTGAGATCTTATGCATTAAAAAGTTTCTCAAGATTAACATCAATGTTTAGTTTATTAATTTTTTATCTTGGTTGAATTTTTATAAGTGAAGTTCTTTTTGCTAAAAACTACTTCCAAACTTTACCAAATAGTCACTATCTTTACTATTCTGCATGTTTAATTGGTGTTATTTCTTACTTTTTAGTTGGAAAAAGCGTTACAAAAATTAAACAATTATTCATGGAAGTTACATTTAGAATGCAACGTGACCAAATGCTTGAAGAACTCAGAAAACGTGGTGGTATTTTTGGAGATAACTTCAATCCTTTTACTGGGACATATTGAGGTGAAAAACCAGAAACTCATCAAGAATCAAATTCTGAATCAAATCAAGCTGCTCAACAAAATCAAAACGAAAATCCTGAAGTAAAAGCTGCTAAAGCTGCAAATGACGAAAAGAAAAAAACAATTGATAAATTATTATCTTTACCAAATGCAACATTACATTCAATGGCTCGTAGATTAAATATTTTTGGATATGAGAATTTAAGTAAAGAAGAATTAGCTGAAAAAATTTATGAATTTACAAAAAAAACTGATGTATCAAATCAAAATAACGAAGAAGATGCAGAAATTGTAAAATAAATTTATTAAACAGAGATATTGCATGTCTCTGTTTTGCTTTTTAATAAGGAGTAAAATGAAAAAAATTTTTGATTGATTAAGTACTTTTAGCGACTTATTCAAAATGATTTTGGTTAAAAATAAACAACAATTATTAAAATATTACAACAAGCGTAAAATCATTCCGCTGGAAAAAATTAATAGTAAAGTTTTTCGTTTATTTGTCTTATTTTTTCTTTCTGCACTAGTTAATTTTAGCTTGTGATTAGTGCTTATTTTATTTCGACCATATGATGGATGAGCAGTCGTAACTAATATGATGCAATTAGTTTTCATAATAATTACTTCAGTAATCGGAATATGATTTATTTTTGTATTAATTTATAGCTATTCGCTTTATTTACTCTCTCGTTCAAAAGTTTTTCATATTGCAAAGCTTCATCCACAAGATGAGCAAATTCAAGCAATATTGAGTTATTTTCCTGAAAAAAATAACAAGACACTAAAAAATCAAATTGAATTTAAAACCAAAAAAGATTTTAATCATCTCAATTTTAATGCTCAAATTTTAAGTATTAATGCAAACAAAAATGTCGCTAAGTCACAACAAAAATTACACGAAATTGTTGAATTGGAAAAAGATATAATTCGATTAATTAAGACCAGACAACAAATTTCAGCGCCTTCATTGTCCAATTTTTACGTCATTCTATTTTGATTAGTAATTTTTGTGTGCTTAGTTGTTTTATCACTTTGTTTTTCATACACTTTGCAACTTTACGCAGACAAAAACAGAATTATTGATGCACTAGTTAATGGTTCATTTTGAGATATAGTGACTATTTTTTCTACGGTTGCTTTTGTTAAATTGACATTGTCGGTTCGTGAAATTAAAAACACCAAAAACAATACATTATCACAATGAGATGCAAAATTAAACGATGCATTAAAAATTTTAAATTCTCACAAAATCGAATCCGATCAAATTTTAGAAGTGATTTTAAATATTAGTTGAATTACTGATTCCAAATTCATAAAAATATATAAACACGAATCAATTCAAACAAAATATGAAATTTCGAAGCTTCTTATTCAAATAAATCAAAATATTAATGATATTTTCAATTATTAAAGTATAAAATTTAAGTATGTCAAAATATGAATTTTACATCGATTTTGAAGCAATTTCGAATCCGTATTTGAATCGCGTAATCCCTAATTTAAGTGAATTTCCATTTTTTTATACAATCGGAGCTTATGATCAAAATAATCATTTTAAAACTAAGACGTCAATGCTTAATTTTAGCGATGCCACTCGTGCAAATCACTTAGAAAAATTAAGACAACTATTAATTCATGATATTCGTAGCTTAACAAAAAAAGAATTTGAAATTAATAATGAAAATGTCAAATTTATCGGTTGAAATCCACATCTAGAAAATAGTATTACGACTAAATTATTTAACATTCCGACATATGCTTTATATAAAGAAAGTCAAATTTCATTAGAATTAATCACCAAAGGTGGAAACTTTAGCGATGATTATTTTGAATATTTTAAATCACTTGATTTAAAAGATGAAATGTACACCAGCGTTGTTCACAGCGGTAAAACGGGAGTAATGGCAAGTTACAGTGGTTTTATTCTATATTGCTACTTTAAGAAAAAGTATTATAAAAAAGACGAATTAAAAAAAGTGGTAAATGTTTCTAAAATCACTTCAGATTTAGCATATTATAATCGGGATGATGTTTTAAAATTGCATTATATTAAGCAAAATTGAACTACTCTCGAACCAAAAATCAAAAAATTAAACAAAATTAGACAAAAAATAATTAAGATCCAAAATGAAATTATTAAATTAAGCGACACCAAACGTCGCATAATTGAAAGTGAAGTTAATTTACAACTCAACTTAAATGATTATTTTAATAAAATGAATCCAAATGAGTTAGATATTAAGAGTGGAATCAATTTATTAGAAAAAATCATTAAGTTATATCAAAAATGAGGTTATGATTATAAATATTACAGCTCAGCTGTTGCGAATTTAACCAAAAAATGAACATCGATAAAAGTATTAAAATCATTTGTTGACAAAAAATCCGAACAACAAAAAATTATCGATATTGTTAATGGAATTGATAAACAAATTAGTAAATGTCGTCAAAGTTTAAAAGATTTAAAAGCTAATTTACTAAAAATTTTTTAAGGAGAAAACATGAATAATATTTCACTATTAAGAAAACAATCACAAGTACAACAATTAGTTTCATCAATTGTGACTAATGATTTAACCAATGTTAATATTATTAATCCAATTGTTGTTGATGTAATTTTAAGTGCTGACTTATCACATTTAAAAGTATTCGTAGTTCTAGACGGAAACAAGCAAAAAGGATTGGAAGCCTTAAATAATTCTAAAGGATACGTTAGAACTGTTTTAGCTCGTTCACTAAAATGAAGAAAAGTTCCTGAAATTCACTTCTTTTTAGATGAAGTCAGCGAAAATGGTTATAAAATTGACAAGATTTTACGTGAAATTAAAGAAGAAAACAAATAAAAAACAATAAAATTAGGTAGTAATTATGAAAAGAGTTAAAGATTATATCCCTTTTGACCAATACGAATCATCAATTGGTAGTCCGGTATTTGATTATATTCATAAAAATGCTGCAGAGAGTTTAAATAATGTAAATAAATATAGTCAATTTATCAAAAAATTTCAAATTTGGTTTTTTCTTGCTGATGCATTATTAATCGGACTAACACTTGTTTTTATTTACTGTTGTTTTAGGTTTAATTACAGTAGTTTTAAAATTCCATTTATCTTATTTTTTATTCTGAGTCTAATTTTATCACTGATAATTTATTACGGTCTAGCTCGTTATAAAGCTGAAGCACAACGTTATTTAAAAGCTAGAATTAATGAATTTGAATTATATTCAAATATCTTTAATAAAATCGAGGATGTCGAATATTTAGGTATTGAATTCAATTTAGAAAACACTCCTTTTACTAAAAAATTCTTAACTTTAAATCGTAGTCCGTATATTCCAAGTGGTGCAACTATTTTTAGAATTTGACCAATTCATAAATTCTTAATTTCTGATGAATTTGTTGCTTATTTTGTCTGTGTAACTTGAAAATGAGTCGTACATAATGGTAAAACAACACAAGTTTACTACCGTAATAGCGGATATTTTAATATTGATATCGAAGGTATGGATGAAGATAAAAAATTCGCTTTTTCAATGTTAAATCAAAAATATAACGATAAATTTCTTCACGGTCTAAAACCAATTAAATTAGAAAATCCTGATTTTAACAAAAGATTCAATATGCATTCAGATAATGAAGTTAAAGCTCGTATGCTTGCAACACCACTTTTTATGGAAATTGCAAACCAAAGATATAACGACACCAAAGGAATTCGTTTTGGTAAACAATTTATCAGTCTTTATGCAACTTATGACTATATTCAAATCAACGTTGATTTAGATAAAAATAACGGAATTATGCTTTTAGACACTAAATTCCGTGGTGACTTGACAAAATGATGTCGATCAATTTATTCTGATTTGATTACGGACTCATACTCAATTTATTTCTTATTAAGTCTTATAACAATCAGTTCATATATTTAATTAATTCAACACTTAAGACACCTGTAATAGGTGTCTTTTGTTTTGTATTCTGCATGTATATAGTGAGCTACATTTAAGGGGATAGTAAGCGACATATACTAAAGCTTTAATTTAAGCAAAAAACACAGAATCATAATTCTGTGTTTGGATTTTAGTTTTTGAATTTTTTGAATAATAGATAAGCGATTCCGAAAAGTCCTAATGAACAAAGAACTAAGAGAATAAATCAACTAGCACTTAGTCCATCGCCTTTTTGTTTATCATCAGGAGAATTTTTATTTTCGTTATTTGCATTTCCCTCTTCAGGGATTTTAGGTGTGTTATTGTTGTTAGAATTGTTATTTGAATTTGAATTATTTTTAACAAGATCTAAAGCACTAAAAATAACATTTGTAGCATCTTTTTTAAGAATTTTGTTTAATTTCGAAGTATCTTCAGGAGTAATTTGATCATGATCTTTATTTACAATTTCAAAGTAATTGTTTCGGTCCAAACTGTCTTTAAAATCAGCAAATGCTCAAGGTTTAATTTGTTGAATTTTACCTAAAGCGACTTCAAAAGTGTTTTTATCTTTATTTAATAAAGCATCAACTAATTCAATTTCTGCGTATGCAAGTTCACTGATTAATTTATCTTGTTTTTTAATTAATTCATATACAGCTTGCATATCTGGACTAGCAATTTCATATTCGTTAACTTCTTTAATTGCTGTAATTAATTTTTCTCTAATTTTTGGAAATTCTTCAGATTTTGCATTTGAATCATCAAATTCATTTAATGCTGCCTTAATTTTATTTAAGTCTTTAATTGCGTTTCCGATTTTCACATAATCCAGATTTGAGATTCCTGAACGGTCAATTTTATCTAAAATATAATTGATGTCATCATCTCATAAACGAGTGTTGATTAGTGGATTTGTTAATTTTTCAATCAACTCATCTAATTCAGTAATCATTTTTTCTTTTTCTTCGAACTCACTAACGTGGTTGAATGTTTTATTTCTAATTTGGTTGACTAAATCAGTTTTATCTTGATCACTTAAATTATTTTGTTTATTAATTAAGTCGATTAAATCTTGTTTTTTCTCATTAATACGGTTTGCTTGTTCATTAATTTCGACAGCCGCTTCGATGTTTTCGCTTTCAGTTACTAAATCTTTATAGTAATCTTTTTCTGAATCTGATAAATTAGGTAATTCGTCAATTCGATCTTTAACATCTTCTTTACTATTTTCGATAATATCTAATGATTGTGTGATTTTTTTGATTGCTTCTTCAATTTCATCTAGTGAATAGTTGTTTTGGTTATTCAAGATTTCTTTAGCATGTTCGATCGCTTCATCATATGCTTTTTGTTTTTCAGCGTTAACGTCAAGATATTTTGAACTTTTACGTACTTTTTCAGCATCTTCAACTAATGAATTTAATTTACTAATTCTTGCATCACGCTTATCGTCTCCATTTAAAGCTTTATAAGCTTCGTGCAATAAATTATATAAATCAAAAACCTCAGATTCAGACAAATTCGAACCATTTCGTTTATCTAAAAGTAAGGTTGCTCTACGATATGCATTGGCAAAGTTTTCTTGTAACTTAGTATCAGCATCAAGATATTTATGCTCTTGTAACGGATTGATGTTGTTGTCTTTCTCAATTGTTTTTTCAACATAATCAAATAATTGATGCATCTGAGAGTTAGTTTTACGTGCTTCTTGAATAATTTCATTAACTGAATTAATATTATTTGCGATTGAATCACTTGAATTAATTCGACTTGCAAAATCATTCATTTGAGCATCATTTAGATAAATCATTTGATACAACTCATTTGCAGCAGTAGTTTGAGCTTGATTTAAGTTGTTTTGCGATTCAGATCTAAGTGCATCAATTGCTTCTTTGGTTTGATTAATTAATTTGTAAATTTGATTATTAATTAAGGAAACATCTTCTAAATTGTAATATTCTTCATTCGCTGTATTATCTTCAATAAAACCACGATTGATTACAATTTGATCATCTAAACCTTTTTGTGTAACTGGAGTTGCATTCTTGTATTCTGCTCCATTTGTAGTTTCGATTGCTTTGTTTTGAATTGCAATTAACTCTTGCATTTTAGTTGACAATGCATCGACTAATTGGTCGATTTGCTTTAATTTTTCTTTATCAGTTGCATTATTAATTAATTCATTAATTTTCTCTTTTAAAGCATCTGAAAGATTTTCATCGTTTGTAACTTTATTGATCAAATCTTCGCGTTGGTCCACACTTCCGTCTAACGCTTCACGTGAAGCTTTTAACTGTTGAGTTACTTGTGCAGCTACTTCAGCATCAATACGACGTTCAGATTCTGCTTTAGCATTTGCATAAGCTGTATCAAAATCGGATTTTTTGTCTACACTTGCATTTAAGTATTTACCAGAGATTTGAATTTTTTGAGATTTTTGCAATTCATCTTGCAATTCTTTCATTAATGAATCCAACTCTTTAGCACTACCTTCATTATTAGATTCATAATCTACAATTGCTTTAATTCCGTCAAGACTATTTTTTGCATTAATTTGAGCAACTAAATAATCTTTTTGCAATGCATTTAAGTGGATAAAATCACTTGAATTTCGAATTTGATCGATCGCTTTAGTCTTAGCAGCGTCTAAATTGCTAATTCCATCTAAAGCTTCGATTGCACTTGTTAATTCATCTACTAATGCTTTAACTTTATTTAAGTCGTCATTTAAACTTTCTAATTGATCTTGTGTTTTGGCAAATGCTCGATCAAAAGCTACTTTAGCATCAGGTTTGGCTTGTTCATAATTTTGGTTACCAGGCACTTTAATTTTTTGAGCAACTTGAATTAATGAACGTAATTTTTGCATTTGATCATTAACTAAATCGACATTTTGTTTCGGATTGTCACCAATTTTGATAATCGAATGAACCTCTTCATCGCTAGTTGCATTATCAATTTGAGATAAAGTGTCTTGTTTTTGTGTTTGATTAAGATAAATTAATGAATCTAAAGCGGCTTTAGCTTGATTTTTTAAGTCATTTAGTGCTTTGTTACCAATTACTTTATCATAAGCATCTTTTAATGAATCATATAACTCTTTAACTTTGTCGACACTAAATTCTTCTTTTGCATTTTTAGCATTTTCTAATGCTTGATTTAATTGATCTTTAAGATTTTGGTCTGCTTGATTGTAATCTTGTGAGTTTTTAGCTGTTTCACTTTTATCTGCTAAATCATTGATTTTGTGCATTAAATCATCAAGCTGTGTCGCTTCGTCTAATAATTTATCTAACTCTTGATTTTTAACTTGACTTGATTTTTGATCTTCACTAGCTGAAATTACTTGATTAATTTCCTTTTTTAAGTGTTCTTTTTGTTTGTCACTTAAATCTGTTGAATTATTAACCATTTCTAAAGATTTAAAGTATTTGTATAAAGTTTCAACTTTTGCAATACTTTTATCAATATCTGGTTCTCAGAAGTTTGATTTGAGAGCTTTTTTAATTTCGCTAATCGATTCTTTAAATGGTTCGGTGTATTTTGGATCGTAACTATTAAAGTAATTACTATTTTGGAATTTGTCCGCATCCTTAACAATTGCTCATAATTTTTCCATTTTTTGGTCAATGGTTTTAATTTTTCCATTATTGTCATTATTGACGTCAATTAATTCGTGAATTTGATTAATATCATTTGAACGTTTAATCATATTTTGGAATGTTGAACGTTGTCACACATTAATGTTTTTAAAATCAGCAACCGCTTTATAAGCTTTAATTCTTTCAAGTTTAAATTCATCAATAGAATACTCAACATCGAAAACTAAACGAGTTGGATCATTTGGATCAATTTTAGCAACTTGTTTAATTTTTCAAAAATCATCCTCAAAATCACCGAATTTTGGTCTTAATTGTCATTGAGCAAAAAGATTAGTTTCACCATCACTTCAAAATTCTTTTAATTTGCCCAAATCTAAAGAATTGTAAGTACGCGAGTATCATTCCTGTGCCTTTTCACGTGCTGCTTGGTATTTTAATCCAAGTGTCCCACCGGGGATAACTTTGGTAGTTGTCCCAGTGGAGTCACTTAAAACTAAGTCATAAGTTAATTTTGGCAATGGATACTCATTTGAACCACTAATGCTTTCCTTAACATCGATTGAATAGTTTTGAGTTTGTGGATTAATATCAGCTGCTTTTCAGTTAAAGCTATAAACGTGTGTGTTACGGTCAAATGTTGTAAATGTAGCCATTACATATGCTAGTCCACCAGCATTGTTATTATCAAACATTAATTTGTTTTTACGAGTTTTGAATGTGATTTTAAATCAGTTTTGATCGGTATAATCATGTATCAGACTTTTTAAACCAGTGTTGTATCTAAAACTAAAGATGGTACCAATGTTATCTTGTAATTTTTTGCTGTGTTGTCAACCTTCTCGTGTATCCATTGAACCCTCAGCCATATCACGCGGTGGATATAAGAAACGATTCCTACGGTGCTCTAAGTTTTCTTCAAGTTCAGTTCTTCAATCTCAACTTCAGTGTGCACGAATTGGTTGATTATCTGGTCCATATCCATTATTTCATGAATAAAACAACTCTTTATAGATTCGGTTAACTGCTCAAGTCGGTTCAAGACGTCAAGGTTTATTTTCTCAAGTGACTAATCAAGAAGTTCAACGATTAAAATCGGTTAATGATGCTTTTCAATCATAACCGTGTTCGTTGGGAATTGGAATATCGGTAATAATATCGTCACGTTTAAATTGTAAATCATAAAAACCATTAGGATCAGGATCGTCAGTATTAGTATTACGATCTTTTGGAGAAATCGGTATTGGAGCATTGAATTCTTTATACACTTCTTCAGATTTAGTACTTTTGTAAATGGTAATTTTCATGCTACCTTCAACCAATTCCAAGCTTTTTGAAATTACAATCCCAAAACGCGGATCGTTACTTCAAATGTTTTTTCCTTGGCTTGGATGCTCATTAACTAAGAAAGTTGGAACACGGTTGAATGTCATTTCTCATTCTTGTTCATCTTCGTATCATTGATCTTGATTTGAAGATTTATAATTTTCTAACTCGTTTTTTAATTTAACAGTTGCAATCGAATAATCCGCAGCACCATATGTGATTGGATCAAATCACTCGTTAAAGTAGTTATTGTCCTTTAAAGTTCCATCTTTAAAATTATATTGATAGTGTCTTGGGTTGCTAAAAGTCATTTTATTTTTATTCACATAATCAATTGAATTTGGTTTGTTCATTTGATCTGCATTTGATGTTGCTGAAAGAGTAATTACTGAAGCTGCTGCAGTAATTAGCCCAATAGAACCTAAAATGAATTTCATCTTTTTCATTTTTTACCTCAATAAAATTTACCTAATTTCTGTGGTATTAATTAATATATATTAATTAATAATAAATACATATTAAATTTTATCGATTTTTACGAATTTGCAAATCTAAACTTCGATTTACCAAATTAGCTGTAATGCTGCTCTATTGGCAAAATTGATAGCCAACCAAAAAGAAAAAAACACAGAAGTTTTGTTTCTGTGTTTAATTAATTTGGTTTATTTTGATTTTTTGTTTTTAGCAATAAGGTAAACAAACGGAATAGTAAGCACACCTCAAATAGCTAATAAAATGTATCATCATACACTTAATTTATCTTTAATCGTCAATCCTTTGATTACTTCATAGTGATTTTGTGCAGCACCGAAAATAACATTTGAAGCATCTTTTTGAGTTAAGTTAGCAAGTTTTTTAATTTCTTCATCAACTAATGCATTGTAATCTTTTATAACTAATTCAAAGTAATTAATTTCATCTAATTCTTTATTAAATTCAGCGTATTTTTGCGGATCAACTAATTTTAATTTATTCATGTTTTGATCAAACATTTGCTTATCTTTTTTCATGATTGCATCAACAAGATTAATTTCTATTTGACCTACTTTTGCGATTTTATCTTGTTGTTCTTTAACTTTATCATAAGCTGCTTGAATCTTAGGATCTTTTAGTTGTGAATGACTTAATAGATTAATCAATTCTTCTAAATAAGATTTTTTAACTGGATATTCTGGAACTGAAATAGTTGAATTTCGATATTGATCTAATGCATCTTGAAGTTGTTTAAGATCTTTAAGAGCTTGTCCAACTTTAGCATAATCTTCATTATTAATTCCAGCTTCTTTGATTTTGTCTAAAATTTGATCAATTTCGGCGTCGCTTAATTTAGTGTTAGTTTCAGGATTTAATAATTTTTCAATTAACTTATCAACTTCAGAGACTTGGTTTTTGACGTTGTTTAATTGACTATCATCTTTAAACTCTGTATTTTTGATTTTGTCAATTAATTGTTCTTTATCTGAATCATTTAAGTGTTCTTGACTTTTAACAAAGTTAATTAAATCTTCTTTTTTCTTATTGTGAGCTTTAGCATCATCTAGTACTTTTTCAGCTTCTGTGTTTGTAGTAGCATCATCAGCTAATTCATTAAAATGTTCTTTTTCGGCATCACTTAAGTTTTCGAGGTTGTTAATTTGATCTTTAACATCGATTTTACTATTCTCTAAATCTTTTTTAGCTTCTTTAATTTGATCAATTGCATTTTGAATTTGATCTAAATTATGTTTGTCAGAGTCTTTAACAATGTCTTTACCGTTTTGAATTGCATTGTCATAATTTTCTTGTTTTTGAGACTCACCATTTTGATAATCTACACTATTGTGAACTTCTTCTTCCTTATCAATTAAATCTTGAAGCTCTTTAATTTTTTCTGTACGTCTTTGATTACCATTTAGAGCTTCGTAATCTTGTTTTAATTTAACTAATAGTTCATCAATTTCACTTGCTGAAAGGTTATTTCCAGTATCTTTATTTAAGTTATAAAGAGCTTTTTCGTAAGATTCTTTGAAATTATCTTTTAATTTTTGATCTGCGTCAATGTAATTATTATCTAAATAAGGATCTGAATCATTACCTTTTTGAACTGTATTTTCGACATATTCGTGTAATTCACGCATTTTGTCGTTTACTAATTTAGCTTGTTTAACAATTTCTTCAATTGAATTTGGCTCACCTTTAATTACTGTTGCATTTTGAATTTCATAAATGAAGTCAGATTTTTGAGCATTATTTAGATAAGTTAAATCATCTAATGAAAGAATTGCATTTGATTGCGCTTGATCTCGATTAGCTTTTGCACTAACATTTAATTGATCAATTGCTTGTTGAGTTTCTTGTTTTAATCTCTCAATTTCATTTAAAATATCATTTACATTTTCGTGATTGTTGTAGTATTCTTCATCATTAGTTGTATCATCTAAAAATGCACTATTTTCATCAATTTGGTTACTTAAATTAGTCTTTTTGTCATCATCAGCATTTTTATAGACGTCACTATTTTTGATTTCTTTTGCTTTTTCTTGTAGCTCTCTTAATTCTTTGGTTTTATCAGATAATTGATCTTTGAAACTTTTAATTTCGTTGATTTTTGCATTATCCTCAGTTTCGTCTAACAAGTCAATTAATTGATCTTTTTCAGCAATAGTAAGATTATTATCTGTTACAACTTCGTGAATAATTTCATCTTTAACACTAACCACACCATTTAATGCAGCAGTATCTTTTTTAAGTTCATCCTTAAGAAGATTTATTTTAGCAATTTCACTGTCAAAATCGATTGTATTATTATTGTTATTGTCGTTTTGTTCATCTCTTTTTGCAGTTGCACCTGCTAATGATTGATCAAATGCATCTTTAAGGTTTTGATCTGCTTTATTGTATTTATTAGTTGGTTTAACAAGTTGAGATTTACCAATTTGAGCTCTTAATTCTTTCATTGCATCATCTAGATTTTTAGCTGGACCGCTAATAACTACTGATCCATCTTCTTGTTCACTTTTGTTAATGATTTCATTAACGTCATGAATTGAATTTTTTGAATCAATGAAATTCTTAATTGCTTCTTTTTGTTTTTGATTCAAGTTTTCAAGATTTGCAACTAAATCTTTAGCTTGATCTTTTGCATTTTTAAGATTTTGTTCACCATTTAATGCTTGTTTGGCAACATCTAGAGCATTAAATTCCTTTACTGCATTAGCAATTTCCGAATCTAAAGAACTTAAAGCATTTTTAGTATGATCAATCGCTTCTTTGAAAGCATCTTGTTTATCTTTATCAGCATGAGTATATTTGATATCGTTACTATTTTTTAAAGTTTCTGATTCTTTAATTAACTCTTTAAGAGCTTTCATTTTGTCATCTAAGTCTTTTGCAGAACCTTCAAGAGTTGTAACTCCATTATCTTCTTTTGATTTGATTATTCTGTCAATTTCATCTTGTGAAGTTGCTTCTTCAATTTTTAATTCAAGCTCATTTTTTTGTTTTTCATTAATATTTTTTAATTGATCTAATAACGAAATCGCTTCATCTTTTTTATCTTTTAAATTATTTTCAGGATTTGCAGTGTTTAAACCATTGTATGCTTCTTTTAAGTTTTTGTATAACTTATTAAGAGTTTCAATGTTTGTTGCTGCATCTTTTTCATTTTTAGCTTTTCGCAATGATTCTTCAAATGTTTTTTTAGAAGCTTCTTCATATGTATCATATGTATCTGTGTCAGCTTTAGCAGCTTCTGATTTTTCAATCATTTTTTGAAGTTTTTTCATTACTGAATCAACTTTTTGAGCATTGGTTAAAGCATCATTAAAGACTGAAAGTTTCTTGTCGTTAGTAGAAGCATCATTTTTCATTGCTTCATTCACTTGATCTATAAAATGAGTTTTTTGAGCAGGTGATAAATTACTTAATTGATTAATTTTTTCTAATGTATCAAAGTAATTTCAAAGAGTTTTAATCTTGTCGATTTCATTTTGAACTGCAGAAGTAGTAACCATCTTACTTTCTTTTGTACGAAAAACATCTTTTAAGACTGCATTGAAAGTATCCTTGTATGTCTGGTCGTAATTGTTAAATGAAGGATTATGTCTTCTAAAGTCAGCTGATTTTTTAAATAAAAGATTTAACTCTTCCATTTTTGAATCAACATCTTTAATTCTTCCGTTATTTTGGTTATCAATATCAATTAATTCTTTTAATTGTTCTTCATTTTGAGTTAATTTAACTAATCTTACAAATTCTTCACGTTGTGCTTTATTTAGATTAATAAAATTAGCTGGATTTTCAACGAATTTTTTAGCTTTAAGTCTCTTAAGTTTAAAATCATTAATTACATATTTAGCATTAAAGATTAAACGGTTTGGATCTTTTGGATCAACTTGAGCATCTGAAATTTCAATATCTCAAATATCTTCTTCAAAATTGCTAATTTCAGTTTTTAATGTTCAAGTAGGGAATACATCAGGATTATCATTAGTTGTTTTGGTAGTTCAAAAATCTCTAGCAGTTTCCAAATCAATTGAACCAAAAGTACGTGAATATCAAGTGTCGACATTTCTTCTTTTTTTATCTACATCTAAATTAATTTCGCTATCAGGAACTTGAACTCCTGCTTGATCTGTTCCTTTAGGTTTAACTAATGTAAATTTAACCGACTCAGGTAATTTATATTCAACGTTTTTTTCACGGTATTCTTTAATGTCGATTGAATAGTTTTGACGTGCAGGATTAACATCAGCTGCTTTTCAGTTAAAACTATAAACATTAACATTTTTATCAAATGTTGTTCAACCGGCCATTACATAAGCTAATCCACCAGTATTTTTATTATCAAACATCAATTGATTTTTACGAGTTTTAAATGTAATTTTAAATCAGTTTTGATCGTTGAAATCTACTGTAGCAGGTTTTGGACCGGTGTTGTAACCAAAACCAAGAATTGTACCTACGTTATCTTGGAATTTTTTACTCATTTGTCAATTATTAGGTCAGCTATTACCTGATTTAACAGTTCCATCAACAATTGATTTAGGTGGATATAAAAACCTATTACCACCTTTTTGATTTATAAGATTTTCAAGTTCACTTCTTCAGTGATCTATAAAGTAAGCTCTAATTGGTTGCGAATCCGCACTAGCACCGTTACGTCAATCAGTTAAAAGATCTGCATACTTAACATTAGGTTGTCAAGTAGGTTCTAATCTTCAAGTACCTTCTCAAGTAACAAGTGAAGATGTCCATCTGTTGTAGCTAGTTAAATAACCCAATCATTCTGAATTATATTTGTTTGGAATCGGAATGTCTTTAACAATATTATTCATCTTAAACTCAAGATCATTAAGATTATTTGTGATTCTTGGAGCTTTTAGTGTTTTATAAACTTCTTCAGATTGAGTGTTTTTATAAACTGTAATTTCTACACTGTCTTCCACAAATTCTAGTGCTTTAGATAATACAATACCAAAGCGTGGTGAAGAGCTTCACATATCAAAATCATATCCCTCGATTTTTAAGAATGGAGCGGTTCGGTTAAACGTAACTTCTCACTCTTGCTCACTTTCGTATCAAAGATCTTGATTTTCTAATTTATTATCTCTTTCACCTTTCATTTTGATGGTTGCAATAGAATAATCTGTATTACCATAAAGAGTTCTATCAAAACCTTGATTAAAGTAATAGTTGCTTTTAAGAGTACCATCTTTGAAGTTGTATTGATAGTGCTGTGGATTTGTAAAAGTCATTTTACTTTTATCAGCAAAAGCAATTGAAAGCGGTATCTCACCAACAACAGAGACGTCATTTAAATCAGTTTCATTAGTTGAAGCCGAAAGCACTAAAGCAGGGGATGCAATAGTGATAATTCCAAATGATCCTAAAACTATTTTCATTTTTTTCATTTTTTACCTCATATCATGAAAATTAATAAAATTCTTATTTAGTTCGAAAATGATCGACATTGTCCAAAAAACTTTCTAAAAAGAGAACTTTTAAACTTTAGTTTAATAAGTTAATAATGCCTATTTAAATTTTAATCTTTTTTTTTTTTTTTTTTGCAGAAGTGAGAGATTTTCACAAATTTTTCTTTAAGCTCCAAAGAAATAAAAAAACAGACTAAATCTTAGTCGAGATCTAATCTGTTTTTAGCTTTATTTAACTATTGTGCAATTCATTTTTGGAATTCTTTTTTTCCAAGTGTTTTAGTTCAAATTACTGTTGAAACAATTGCGACAATTGAAGTAATTAAGTTACCAATTACCATTTTTACACCGTTTGACATTGTTGCATGAATAACGAAGTTATATGGTAATTTTGAGTAATATGCTAATTCTCCTTCAGTTATTTTTCAGTTGAATTGAAGTGCATTTCCAATTCAAGAAGCTGATCCTAGCGAGTTGGCGTATGTTTGACTCATTCCTAATCAGAATCCACCAAATGCTGAAGCAATTGCACCACATAAAATAGGGTATTTAAGTGGTAAGTTAACCCCAAATAATGCTGGTTCAGTAATTCCTAAATTAGCTGAAACTGATGAAGAAACAACTTTTGAAACTTGTTTATCTGACTTATAAGTTAACATCACGATTAACAATCCAAATCCTACCATACCTTGAGCGATATTTGATACGGTTGCAATCGGTGTAATTCAAGTCATCGCTGCACCTTCATTTGTAGTATTAGCAATTAAAATTGTTTCAATTGGTAAAAGACCTTGGTGTAATCCGGTAATAACCAAGAATGGATAAATAAATGCAATAACTGCTCCACCTAATCCAAAGAATGGAAAGTTTGTGTAATGTCAGATTTTGCTAAATAATCATCCAAATCCATCTGAAATGCTACGTCCAATTGGACCTAAAATTCAGAATCCAAAGAAAACAGCCCCGATTACAGTTGCAAGTGGAACACTTAGGATTGCGAATGATTCGTGTGAGAATCTAGTTACTAATTTTTCAATTCAGTATCCTAAGTAAACAATCATTAAGACTGGAATAACTTGAGCTTGGTATCCAATTAACGAGAAGTTAAAGAATCCTCATTCTTTTGGAAATAATGTGTATGCTATATTTTGAACATCTAAGTCTTTTGGACTTACTTTTTCACCTAAATTTGCTAGTGCATAGCTACTTTGTGATCAAGAATTCATTAGTGATGGTGCAACCATAATCGCACCAATTGCAAGACCATAAAATGGATTTCCACCAAATTTTTTCATTGCTGTATAACCAACAAAGACTGGTAAAGATCCTAAAATTCCTCCACCAATAATGTCAAAGAATTTCATTAATCCCTGAACACTGTAGTTATTTGAACCAAGAGCTCCTAAAAAGCTATTTAAGGCTAAAGAAATCCCTCCGGCAATAAAAATTGGAATTAAAGGGATAAAAATTTCAGCAAATGCACGTACTGCTGATCTAGTATTTAAAAATAAGTTATCTTTAAATGAAACACCTTTGTCTCATTTAAAAGTTTTAGTTTTAGTTTCTTGTGCTAAAGAAACGTTGTGAACTTTTTGATATTGTTCAAATACTTTGTTAACTAATCCAGCACCAAAGATAATTTGAACTTCACCATTAGCAATGTTAACACCTTTGGCTAATTGAATTTTTTCCAATTGTTCTTTGTTAACTAGATTTACGTCTTCAACGACTACTCTAAATCTGGTGGCACAGTGATAAACTTTTTTAATGTTTGTTTCACCACCAACACCTTGGTCGATTTGAGAGCTAATCTCTTTTCAATCGTATTTCATAATTTCCTTTCTATAATCGCAAAATATTTTAGCATAATATAAAATATTATGTTTTTGATTCAAATACACAAACAAAGAATAAGTGGAATCATTTTAAAAAGCTTAAATCTATTAATTAAGATTAAAAACCAGATATAATTTATTGCGAAAATTTAAGACAATTAAAAGTAGGTTTTATGTTTAATTCAAAAAAAGAAAAAATTAATTACTATAATCAAGAACTTGAAAAAATGCAAAAATTAGCTAAAAAAGACTATTATGCGAACCGTTTTGCATTTAAAAACACTTCTCAGATCAAAATTAATCAAAAATTAAGAAATGCGAGTCCTTTCTTAAATGCAATCCACCTAAGTCCTTTTGCTGGATTGATGAATGATCCAAATGGATTAATCTATTTTAAAGGTTATTACTACATTTTTTATCAAAACGTACCGCAAATTGCAATGCACAAAACAAAACTTTGAAGTGCGTACCGAACCAAAGATTTTAAAGAATACGAAGATTTAGAAATTTTAATTACTCCAAGTATCGCAGAAGATTTTGACGGAGTTTTTAGTGGTGGAGCAATTAATGTTGATGGTAAATTAGTCGCTTATTATACCGGTAATACTAAAAAATGATTTAATGAAACTGAATTTGAACGCGGATCGGCCACAATTATGTGTGAATTTGACGAAAATAAACTTCAGTTTTTAACTAAAAAAGTGTTGTTTAATGTGGACAAAAACGTCTACACTGGGGACTTTCGCGACCCATTTCCTTATTATGAAGATGGTAACTATTATCTATTCCATGGTGCACAACTAAAAGATGTGAAAAAAGGTGCAATTTCAATTTATTCTTCAAAGCAACATGATTCAAACTTTAAATTACTTGGTACCTTAAAAATTAATAATTTCGCAACACCTGATGCTTATATGTATGAGTGTCCAATCTACTTTAAACTGGATGGTTATGATGTTTTAAGCTTTTCAACCCAGGGACAAAAATATTACTTAAATGATTTTGAAAAGAATGACCACGTTTTATTTTTAATAGGAAAAATGGACTTTCAAAAATGTGAATTTGACACTTATTGAGTACAACATTCAGACTTAGGTTTTGATTTTTATGCTTGTCAAACATTTAATAATACACCAGGGCAAGAAGTGATTTATCAAGGTTGAGCAGCTAAACCGCAAGATTTTGAAATAGCAACATTTAAACATGGATACGCTCACCATTTAAACTTTCCAAGAATTTTATCAATTCAGAATAATCATTTATACCAAAAACCTTATTTAATAGATAATTTGGTCAAAAGTACACAAGAAATTAAAACTGAAAAAATCCTACTTGAACATAAACCTTATTTACTTAAATTAAAGACGCAAAATGACTTTAAAATTAGATTATCAAATGCACAAAATGATGATATTTTATTCGCTTATGAAAATGATGTTTTAGTTGCGGATCGTTCAAATATGTCAATTTTAGAAGCGGTGGACACTGGTTTAATTTACAAAAGAAAAGTCGAAAATATTAATAATTTAGAAATTATTATTGATAACTCATTTATTGAAATTTTTATTAATGATGGTGCTGAAGTTTTTAGTTCAAAATACTTCATTAATGGTCAAAAATATTTAGAAATTGAAAATGCAAAAGGAGAAATTATGGAATTACAGGAATTTAATCAAACTCACAAGAAATCTAAAATTGTAATTCTCCCTGGGGAAGCTTTAATCGACCAGTACAACACAGTTGAGGGGAAACTTAAAAAAGTTGGTGGTGCTCCTTTAAACGTCGCTGGGGCTATTCAATTATTAAATGATAAAACTTACTTTCTAGGGACAATTGGAAACGATGAAAACGGACACATAATCAAAAATTTCTTTGAAACGAATAAATTAAATCAAGAATTTTTAGAACAAATTAACCAAGCTACTACCGTAGCTAATGTTATTTTAGATCCAAATGGTGAACGTAATTTCGAATTCCAAAGAGGGGCAGATGCACATTTAAAATTATCTGAAAATCTAGAATTTGACGTGTTGGTTTTATCATCAGCAACCGCTTTTTTAGGTGGTGAATTATACGAAACTTACCAAAAATTATTAGATAAAGCTAAAAAAACTAACAAAATTGTCTTTTTTGATCCAAATTATCGTGATGCTCTCTATTCAACTCAATTAGATGATTTTAAAGAAAAAACTATTAATTTTATTAATCAATCAGACGTTATTAAATTATCTGATGAAGAATTGGAGTTAGTTTTAGATATTAAATTAGATGAAATTGAAAAATTAAACCAATTTAAGAACAAATTATTCTTAATTACTCTTGGAGAAAAAGGAACATTAGTATTTATCAATAATCAATCAAAAGTTATTCCGACAATTTCTGCAACAGTAGTCGATACTACTGGAGCTGGTGATTCATTTTTTGGATACTTTATTGCTCAATTTATTGAACACAATTTTGATTTTACAAATCTAAAAATTGAAGATTTTGAACACATTGTCTTTAAATCAAATATTTGTGCTTCATTTGTAATTCAAAAACACGGTGCAATTGAATCATTGCCATCAGTTTATGAAATAGAAAGTAAATTTAATGAAGAACTTTTGAAAAAATAAATTCGTCCTTTTTTCATTAATATTTTTCATAATTGGAGTTGCTTTTGGAATTTGATTTTCTGTGATAATTTATTACGCATTAGAATCTGCATTTCCGTGATACGGTTGAATAGTTGTCCCGGCTTGTGTCGGTCTAATCTCCTTTTTATTAGTTTATGGAATTCTGAATTTATTTGGACTACTCAAGAAATATTTTTAAAACTTCTTAAGAAGAAAAAGTACAAGCATATTGCCTGTACTTTTTATATCGAACTTTTTACTTTTTAGTTAACTTTTCTAAATAATGAAAAATCTTATCCCTATAATATTCATATTGCTGCTGTCTTTTTTGTTCTTCAACCGGAAGACCGACATTTAAGTCTTTGCAAATAGACTCAAAATTATCAAGTACTTTGACTATTTTGTTTTGTATTTTAAGTGAAGGTAATGAAATTCTGATGTTTGAAACAACATTGCTCATTAATTTTGCGTTAGCTGTTTCTCTTTTGACATATTTACTCATATTTAATGTTAAAAAGTAATATAGATATTTAATAGAAACAAAATCAACACAAACATCTATTAAACCACAAACATTAGTTATACTAAATTTGCCTTTTCGATAAAAAATAGTTCATGCTTTAGCTCCGTCTGTTGTTCAAGTTAAAAATTCACCATCAAAATCGTATGTATTAATTTTACCAAGCTCTCCGTTATTTTCTGTTTGAGAAGAATAAACAGGAAATAAACCAAAATTTTTTTGAATTTCTTCTTTACTAATGACTCTTCCTCTTTTAATATGAGAAATAAAGTCTAATGGAACATCAACAACAATCTTTTCGAAGATAAATTGAAGTACCTTAATTATTCCGCGGTCTCTCTCTCTCTCTCTCGTTGGCGGGTGTCGCGTCTACTTTACCGGTTTCTAAATATTTAAATATAGCATCACGATAGTATTCGTATTGCTCTTGTCTTTTTTTCTCTTCTGCAGGAAGTCCAATTTTTAAGTCTTTACAGATAGCTTCAAAGTTATCAAGTACTTTGACTATTTTTTCTTGTGTTTTAAGTGAAGGTATTGATACTTTTAATGTTGATAAAGATGTCTTTTTCAATCCTGGTATTCCACTACCTTGAACTAAATCGAATATTTTATTTTGATTAGATTGTAAATAGAAAAATAAAAATCTATTTAAAATTTCATTCGAAATAATTTTTAACGAATAGCAATGAGATCCTTGATAAAAATCTTCATACATTCATTGAACATAACCAGCATTAGATCCACCTTGGCTTATTATAATTGTGTTTTTAGTGTTATTAAATTTTGTGGAATTTCCACTTTTATTTATTCCACCATTCATATAGGGATATAGTCCATTTTCAACAATATCGTTTTTAAAAGGTTGCTTACCTATGTTTATTTGTGCTATTTCACTTAATTTTTTTGTTAAAAAATTAACATCATTTGACAAATTGTTGTTTGACAACAATTTGTCTCTATAAAATTTATATTGCTCGTCCCTCGCCTTCAGCTCCGCCTTCAGCTCCGCTGAATACTCGATAAATTTGTCAAGAATTTCAACTATTTTGTTTTGAATTTCAAGAGGTGGAAGAGGGAATGATAAGGTATTAATTATGTTTGAATTTATATTATTTATTGTTGTAGAATTTAGTGAAAAAGATAAATGATCTTTAAAAATATTAGAATTTAAAACGTAATACAAATATTTATTATTTAATAAGTTACTTTTAGTTCTAATTGCCGCAATAAAACCACCAAAAGGAATATTTAAATCTTCATTTACATAAGCGATTTTCCCTACGTGTGTTTTAGATCCGGAACTTATACACATTAAAATATCATTTTTTAAAGCTTTTTTATTATCTGGTATATTGACGCTTTTGTCAATAAATTTCATATTGTTTAAATCCAGATTATAGTTATTTAATAATATGTTATCAGCTCTTATTATCGGCGTTCCACCAAGATCATTTGTTTCTTCAGATTTTTTATAGGTCAATCCTCTTACAAAAATTGCATAATCTTGAAATTTTACTTTTTCAAAATTATCCATAAATAATCCATCAAATAACTTCATTATTCTTCACCTTCAAGTTCAGCAATGATTTTATCAATTTCGTCACGTAAAACCGCTTGACGTGCAACAATTTCTTTAAGTTCCTCATTAAGCTTTTTAATATCAATAACTTCTCTTGTATCTTCTTTTTCAACGTAAGAATTAACAGAAAGATTGTAATCATTATCTTCAATTTCTTGTCTTGTAGCAACTCTGCAATAATTAATAACATCTTTTTTATCGTTGTAAATTTGTAAAATATCTTCAATATTTTGGTCTGTTAATTTGTTTTTCTTTGTTATTTTGACAAAGAAACTTGATGCATCAATAAATTTAACACTTGAATCAAATCTGTTTTTCTTTAACACCAAAATACATGTTTCAATTCCTGTTCCAAAAAATAAATTATCAGGTAACTTAATAACAGAATCAACATAGTTGTTTTCAACTAAATATTTACGAATTTTTTGTTCAGCACCACCGCGGTACATAATGCCAGGAAAGCAAACAATAGCAGCGGTTCCATCTTCAGATAAATTATAAAGACTATGTAAAATAAAAGCTCAATCAGCTTTTGATTTAGGAGCAAGCACGCCAGGTCCTTGGTAGCGAGGATCATTAATTAATGTTTTATCATCATTTTCGTTTCAACTAATTGAATAAGGTGGATTAGAAACAATAACATCAAAAGGAGCATATTCATCTCCTTGCGGATGAATTAAAGTATCATCACAATAAATTTTGAATTTATCAAATGGAATATCGTGTAAAAACATATTGATCCGACAAAGGTTATATGTCGTAACATTCTTTTCTTGTCCGTAAATTCCATTTTTAATATTTTCAGTACCTAAAAGTTTAACCGCTTGTAAAAGTAATGAACCTGAACCAGCACACATATCATAAATTTTCTTGATTTTACTTTTATCGCCAATAGCTAATTTAACAAGCAATTTACTTACTTCTTGCGGAGTAAAATATTCACCTCCACTTTTACCTGCATTTGAAGCATACATCCCCATCAAGTACTCGTAAGCATCACCAAAAAGGTCGATGGTATTATCTTGTAAATTACCAAGATTCATACTTGCGATACCTTTTAAAAGCGAAGTTAATGTTTTATTTCTTTTAACTACAGTATCACCTAATTTGTTGTTATTGACATCAAAGTCTTGGAATAAACCTTTAAAATCTTCTTCGCTAGCTTTTCCACGTGCTGAATCTTCAATTGAGCGAAAAATTCTCTCAAGTGTTTCATTAAGATTTTCGTCGTTTTCTGCATTTTTTGCAACATTAGTAAAAAGATCAGCTGGTTTAATGAAAAAACCTAAATCATTAGCTATTCCATCAATTGTTTCTTTATCTATTTCTCCTTGATATAAAGCGTAATCAAAATCTTGATCATCTTCTTTGGTTGATTCATTAATTTTATAAGTAATTTTTTCAGATAAAAATCGATAAAACATTCCACCTAGAACATAGTTCTTAAAGTCTCATCCATCAACGCTACCTCTTAGTTTATCAGCTATATTTCAAATTGTTTTTTGTAATTCACTACGTTCTAATTCTTTCTTGTTGTCCATTTTATCCTCTCCAAATTTTCAAATTCATTATAAATAAAACAAGCAATAAAATTTTTACATTTTGCTTGAAATTATTCTGGAAAAACTAAACCTCTATTAATTATTCCGCGGTCTCTCTCGTTGGCGGGTTTCGTGTCTACTTTTCCTGTTTCTAAACATTTAAAGATAGCATCACGATAATATTCGTATTGCTGCTTTCTTTTTTGTTCTTCTGCTGGAAGACCAATATTTAAGTCTTTACAGATAGCTTCAAAATTATCAAGAATTTTTACTATTTTGTTTTGTATTTTAAGAGATGGTAAAATCAAATTAATATTTTTTAAATCATTTATTCCTATTGTATTGACTGTACCTTTTTTTATTATTTTATCTATTTCATCTTTATTATTTTTCAAGTAATGAAAAATATATTTACTGTTGAATATTTCAGAGTTTGGTTTTATTACAAAACATTTATCATTTAATCAAAAATTCGTTTTTATGAAATTAACGTAACCCGCAGTCCCTGCTCTTGAAATGGTTATGCTATTAGCTAAATTATTAAATTTATCTACATATCCTAGTGGTTCAATTCCGCCGCTTATTATTGGATAAAGACCATTTTCTATAACATCCTTTTTTGTTATTATTTCTCCTACTTTTACATCAGATAAAGAATCTAAATTTATTTTAATATTTTCAAAGATAAATTGGAGTACCTTAATTATTCCGCGGTCTCTCTCTCTCTCTCGTTGGCAGGTTTCATGTCTACTTTAGCGGTTTCTAGATATTTAAAGATAGCATCACGATAATATTCGTATTGTTCTTGTCTTTTAACTTCCTCAGCAGGAAGTCCGATATTTAAATCTTTAAGAATAGATTCGAAATTATCAAGGACTTTAACTATTTTATTTTGAACCGAAAGAGCAGGTAATGTAAATGATTTTTCTGCAAATACAGATATTCAATGTCTTTTGTGTTCTTTTGATGATTCTTCTGAATTGCGGATGAAATTTAATCAATAATAAAAGTATTTAATATTAATATTGCTGTTTTTAGGTGTCAATATCTTTATAGCTGAAGATTTAATTTTAAAATCAAAATCTACTCATTTTAAATCTGTTGTAAAATCATCGAAAATTATTACAGGATTTTCTTTGCTTGAATGAAAAATATTTTCTTTTTCATCTGTATACCCTAAAATGAATTTTTGATTAGCAGTTAAAACGGGAGTTTTAAATTCAGGATTGTATTTATCACTTTTTACAATAAATTTCGTTGGTTGAATATAATCAATGTAATCCTTTACTTTTGCTATATTTGATTTTATTCCACTGATGCTTGCATCATTTGACAAATTGTTGTGTGACAACAATTTGTCTCTATAAAATTTATATTGCTCGTCCCCCGCCTTCAGCTCCGCTGAATACTCGGTAAATTTGTCAAGAATTTCAACTATTTTGTTTTGAATTTCAAGAGGCGGAATAGGTATTTCTATATTTAAAATACCAGGCATATATGGGTGTTGAATCCCGCTTCCTCTATAGAAACTGAAAAGAACATCTTTTATTGAGTGGAAAAAATAATAAATAAATTTTGTATTTAAAACATTAGTGTCAAATGATTGGCAAATTCTATTATCACTTGTTATGAATTTCCCTTTGAAATATTGAATATGCATAGTTGAAGAACCGCCAGGAATTGCCACTATCTCTTGATCATAAATTTGGTTTTTATATTTTTCAGAAGAAGTAAAAAAGTTAGATGGAAATGTTGTAAGAATTTTTATATCACCGTTTTCATCTTTTAAATTTTCGATATCTTTAGCAAATAAATATTCATATTTAACATTATTTTTTATTTGTTTCTCTTTAGATAAACCTGTGAATGTTTTGTCTCAAATAGTCACTTCATACAATTTCTTTTTAACAACTTTAGAATTGTTAGAAGCTAACTCTTTTTCCATTAACTCTTCAAATAACTTCATTAATCTTCTCCTTCGAGTTGAGCAATGATTTTATCGATTTCGTCACGTAAAACAGCTTGACGGGCAACAATTTCTTTAAGTTCTGCATTAAGTTTTTTAATATCTATAACTTCTCTTGTATCTTCTTTTTCAACGTAAGAATTAACAGAAAGATTGTAATCGTTATCTTCAATTTCTTGTCTTGTAGCAACTTTACAATAGTTAATAACATCTTTTTTATTGTTGTAAATTTGCAAAATATCCTCGATATTTTGCTCTGTTAATTTGTTTTTCTTTGTTATTTTGACAAAGAAGTTTGATGCATCGATAAATGTAACATTTGAATCAAATCTATTTTTCTTTAACACCAAAATACATGTTTCGATTCCTGTTCCGAAAAATAAGTTATCAGGCAGCTTAATAACAGCTTCAACATAGTTGTTTTCAACTAAATATTTACGGATTTTTTGTTCAGCACCACCGCGGTACATAATGCCAGGAAAACAAACAATAGCAGCAGTTCCATCTTCAGATAAATTATAAAGACTATGTAAAATAAAAGCTCAATCAGCTTTTGATTTAGGAGCAAGCACGCCAGGTCCTTGGTAGCGAGGATCATTAATTAATGTTTTATCATCATTTTCGTTTCAACTAATTGAATAAGGTGGATTAGAAACAATAACATCAAAAGGAGCATATTCATCTCCTTGCGGATGAATTAAAGTATCATCACAATAAATTTTGAATTTATCAAATGGAATATCGTGTAAAAACATATTGATCCGACAAAGGTTATATGTCGTAACATTCTTTTCTTGTCCGTAAATTCCATTTTTAATATTTTCAGTACCTAAAAGTTTAACCGCTTGTAAAAGTAATGAACCTGAACCAGCACACATATCGTAAATTTTCTTAATTTTAGTTTTATTACCAATAGCTAATTTAACAAGCAATTTACTTACTTCTTGCGGAGTAAAATATTCACCTCCACTTTTACCTGCATTTGAAGCATACATCCCCATCAAATACTCGTAAGCATCACCAAAAAGGTCAATTGTATTATCTTGTAAATTACCAAGATTCATACTTGCGATACCTTTTAAAAGCGAAGTCAAGGTTTTATTTCTTTTAACTACAGTATCACCTAATTTGTTGTTATTGACATCAAAGTCTTGGAATAAACCTTTAAAATCTTCTTCGCTAGCTTTTCCACGTGCTGAATCTTCAATTGAGCGAAAAATTCGCTCAAGTGTTTCATTAAGATTTTCATTGTTTTCTGCATTTTTTGCAACATTAGTAAAAAGATCAGCTGGTTTAATGAAAAAACCTAAATCATTAGCTATTCCATCAATTGTTTCTTTATCTATTTCTCCTTGATATAATGCATAATCGAAATCTTGATCATCTTCTTTGGTAGATTCATTAATTTTATAAGTAATTTTTTCAGATAAAAATCGATAAAACATTCCACCTAGAACATAGTTCTTAAAGTCTCATCCATCAACGCTACCTCTTAGTTTATCAGCTATATTTCAAATTGTTTTTTGTAATTCACTACGTTCTAATTCTTTCTTGTTGTCCATTTTATCCTCTCCAAATCTTCAAATTCATTATAAATAAAACAAGCAATAAAATTTTTACATTTTACTTCAAATTATTCTGGAAAAACTAAACCTCTAAATTTATCAAAAAGTTGTTTGAGTTTTTCATATACTTTTTTTCTTTTTGGATTTCTGTTTTTATTGAAATAATTTTCTTTAATTGTTTTTCCTAGACCAGGGCCTTCAAAGCGTATTTCGCCGTTAGCAAATGAATCGCTCATGTAAGTTTGTGTTTCATTTTTGTAAAGATTCATTTCTTCAATAATATTTGTTAGTTCTTTATTATATTCTTCTTCAGTATATTTATTTCAATCGTCATTAATTTGATTTTCAGCTTCTTCTTCACTATTTTGTTCATGCAGTGAGCTATTTTCGACATTCATCTTTTCAATAAATTTAAAAATAAGTTCTTTTTTGTTTCTTAAGGATGAACTTGAATCAATTGAACGTTCAATGTTATGTTGAATGTCTTTTGTATTTTTCTTTTTCAAAATATCACTAGAAACTATTTTCAGAATATAATCGATATTAATTTCATCTTGTCTAACTAGTTCAAGTTCAATAACAACATCATCGATGATACTTTCTTTTCCATCTCTAATTGCTTTTTCATTTTCTTCAGAAATAACTCATTGACGTGAACTATAGTCTTGAAGTGATCTCTTATCTAAAAAAGTTTCCTCATCTTCTTGAAATTGATCAAACGATTTAAGAATATTTCTAAGACGTAAAACAGATCCAAAAAGTGAAATAAATTCTTTCTTGTTTTCTTTAGTTAATAAAACTTCATCCAATTTTTGTGGATCATCAATCGGAAATTTTGCTTTAAGCTTCGTTGTTAATTCTTTATATCCTTCGATTTTTTTATTTGTTATTTTATCAGTATAACCCTCAATATAATCGCTATAAGTTTTTAGAAGCACAATTTCTTTAGTATTTTTATCACCAAAGAGTGCAATTGCTTCATTCGTTTCTTTTGAAATATCTCTAAAAGTTACAATGTTTCCATAGCTTTTGATTGAGTTTAAGATTCTATTAGTTCTTGAAAACGCCTGAACAAGTCCATGTTGACGCAATGGTCGATCTACTCATAAAGTATTTAATGTTGTAGAATCAAAACCGGTTAAGAACATATTAACAACAATTAAAATGTCAATTTCTCGATTTTTCATTTTAAGTGATACATTTTTATAATAATTCTGAAAACCATCTTCGCGATCTATGCTATATGATGTGTTGAACATGTAATTATAATCATTGATCGCTTCTTGTAGAAAATCACGATCACTTTTTTGTAGATTAACAAATTTTGTAAAATCTTCATCATCAAATTCACCAAATTGTTGAATTTCTTTATTTGGAGCATAAGTAAAAATAGTAGCAACTTTCAATTTTTTGTCTTTTGCTTTGATTTGTTTTTGGAATTCCAAGTAATATTTTTTAGCAAAATCAATATTTTCTACTGCAAAAATAGAATTAAAACCACGAAGAATACTTGATTTTTTGTTCTCTTTAGCTTTAGGATTTTTAGTTAGTTCATTTGTGTTTATTAATCTATCGAAAAGATATTTTTCATGAGTTTTGGTTTTTTGATCATAGTGTTCTAAAATATACTCGACGATTGCTGATATTCTTTTGTTTGAGATACGAACTTCATAAGTGTCTATATTTGTAACTTTTTTATCTGTTACTACGTCTTTGAGTTTGATTGTGTTTACATAATCAACTTTAAAAGGTAAAACGTTACCATCATCAATTGCATTAACAATTGTATATGTATGAAGTCTTTGTCCAAAAAGATCCTCGGTAGTCAAAGCATTATTTGCATGATCGAAAAAAATTGAGTTTTGACTAAAAATCGGTGTTCCTGTAAAACCAAATAAATGATATTTTTTGAATTTTTTAGTGATTGCTTTATGCATTGCACCGAATTGTGAGCGGTGACATTCGTCAAAGACAAATACTATATTTTGATTGTAAATTTTAGCACTATCGTATTGCTTGATAAAGTTGGATAATTTTTGAATTGTTACAACAATAACTTTTTTATCTTCTGCATCTGAAACATCAGAATTTAAAAGTTGAGCAAGATCTTTAGTGCTCTTTACTCCAGCAGCAAATTCATTTGAAAAACGTTTGTATTCGCGAATTGTTTGATAATCTAAATCTCTACGGTCAACAACAAAGAGAATTTTGTCAATTTCAGGAATTTTTTGAATCAGTTCTGCTGTTTTAAAAGAAGTTAGTGTTTTACCGCTTCCGGTTGTGTGTCAAATATAACCACCAGCTTGGATTGTTCCTTCACTTTTTTCGTATTTGGAAGTAATAATTTTCTTGATGATTTTTTCTGTGGCCGTAATTTGATATGGACGCATAACCAAAAGCATTTTATTAGAGTCAAAAACACAATATTTAGTAAGAATATTTAAGATCGTGGTTTTTGTAAAAAATGTCTGTGCAAAATCGATTAAATCATGAATTTTATTATTTTTCTCATCTGTTCAATATGAAGTAAACTCAAAAGATTGTATATTTTTTCTTAAAACTTTTTCATTTTCTAATTGGTTGGTACTTGAAGCTTTTTTAGCTAATTCTCTAGTAGTATTTGAATAATATTTAGTGTCTGTACCATTTGAGATTACAAAAACTTGAATAAATTCAAATAGTCCACTCTCACTTCAGAAACTTTCTCTTTGATATCTTTGAATCTGATTAAAAGCCTCCTTAAGATTTGAACCACGACGTTTGAGCTCTAAATGCACAAGCGGAAGACCGTTAACCAAAATTGTAACATCATAACGATTTTTATATGTTCCGTTATTAGCTTGATATTGGTTAATCACTTGTAAACGATTATCATGAATATGTTTAGCATCAATAACTTTAATGTTTTTTGAAGTTCCATTATCTAGTTTGATGCTAAATTTTCTAATTTGCTGAATAATTTCAGTTTTATCTTTAATTCCCTTTTTACTTGAGGAAATTTCATTAAAAAAACGATTTCATTCTTGCTCACTTTGGAATTTATAATTATTTAGTCTTTCAATTTGTGCTCTTAAATTTTGAATCAAAGCTTCTTCATTATCAATTGACAAATATTCATATCCTTGAGATTTTAAAATGTTAATAAAACTTTGCTCTAATTCGACTTCGGATTGATATTTTTGATCTCTTTTTTTGTTTCTAATTAGAGAAATATCAGCAACAACCGTATCATTGTTACGTTCCATAATCTGTTTGTAGTTTTGCATATAAACTTCCTACTAAATATCTTTTCAATATTATTTTAGTAATTATACAAAATTTAACGTCTGTTCTTTTATTGAGTGTGCAAAGATTCGTCAAAATTGTTAAAAAGTTAAAAGAAAAAACAGCATTGAGCTACATTTGCTTATTGCTGTTTTTATTTGAATTTGATATCAATAATAATTGGAGCGTGGTCGCTTGTTAAATTTGCTAATGTTAAATCAGTTTTATCACTTAAATTTTTCTTTGCTGATTCTCATTTTTTAATGTCATCTTGTTTGTCTCAAACTTTAAGATTATAAAGTCCTACAATATCAATTTTGAATAATGCATCAGGATTTTGATTGATATTTTTGATACCAAAATCTTTATATAATCACTTATCATATGGATTTGCATATTTACGTTTAACTACACCGTTTTTCGATTTACTTAAACTTGTATTGTAATATTGATCATTTAAACGGTTTTCAAAATCAGTATAAGCACTTAAAACACCATATTTACTGAATGATTCGAATATTTCATTTGATTTTTGGTATAAGTTTGTATCACCACCAAAAATAATATCAATGTTTTCATTTTCTTTTGGTTTAAAGATTAATTCATAAACACTTTTTGCCTCAGTAATTTCTTGTGTACCATTTGGTTTGTATTGCGAGTCTAAAACTTCTCCATTTTTTTCATTAGCCCCTGGTGCGTCAAAGTGAGCGATTGAATAATAAAATTTATAACCGTTTTCTTTAACTTTAAAACGAGCTAAAAATGGTGGTCTAGTGTAGATATTTTTAGTTGTTACATTTTCTTTAAAATTATCATATTCAACTAATTTTGAATTATAGAAAATTGCATAATTTTCCTTTGAATTAGGGAATTTCGGATTTACAACACTATCATTAACAATAAATTTTCAATCTCCTCCAAGTAAACTTTGCATATCTTCTAAGTCGCTCACTACACCACTTTTGCGGTCTTTGGGGTCAATATAATTAATTTCAGTAAAACCAACCACAGTTGCGTTTGAATATTTAATTGCTTTAACGATATTGTTAATTTTTGGTAACAATTTCTTTGAGTTTTCATTACCACCAAAGTTCAAAATATTTCAATTCATCACACGAATTGAATCTTCAGCTAGAGGGACAAAGTCTTTAAATTCAGGTACTAAAGTACTAGGTTTTTTAGTTTCTTGAGTACTTTTCTTAAAAAACTTATCATATCCAAAATAAGTTGCTGTCCCAACAACTCCTAAAGCGATTAAACTGCTAATTAAAGAAATTGCAGTATTTGCTTTTTTATTTCTTCTCTTTTTCATTTCGTTCCTTCCGAGTTTAATATCAATTATAAACGTATTTACAAGTTATAAAAGAACTAAATTTCCATAAAAATAACACATTAAATGAAATTTCATTATATTTTTCAAAACACAATATTACCTGTTTTATAATTAAAATATTAATATTTATAATTTGCAAAGTAGGTAATAATGAGTAAGAAAAAAATTCTCTTAACAATTGCTCGTGCTGGGATTATTTCTCTTGCTGTAGCTGTCCCAAGTGTAGGGGCTTCTGGTTGCGGAGAAAAACAAAAACCTGGGGACACTCAAGCAGAAAAAATAGAAAAATTAAACAGTCTTGGTGTTGAATTTGACTATAAAAACAAGGAAAAAATATTTCCAAATGATTTTGAAATTCAAAAATTGACAATCAAAATTGCTCCAAATGATCTAAATGCTCAAGTAATCGATTTATCAGTTAAAAAATTTAACGATTCAAGTGTTGTGCTAAGTTATAAATTAAGTTCTGATAATTTAACTAGCGAACTAAAAGAAGTAGAAATTAGTGGTTTTTTAAGTCATCAATATATTGAAGAAATGCAAAAAGAATTTGCAAATCTTAAGTTTGAATTTGATTATACAAATAAAACAGAAACAACTTTAAACCAAGTTCAAATCGATTCGATTACACACATAAATTCATCAGCTCAAAGTGATTTTCTAACTAAATATAAGGTCCAAAAAGAATTTAATTTTGTTTTATCTGATTTAAAAATTGTCCAAAAAGACTATGCTAATGATGCTTTGGTAATTTCATATTCAATGTCAATTAATAAACCGGAACTTCAACAATTCCTTCAAAAACAAAAATTAAATGCAACAATTCGAGGTTTTAAAAATCAAAGAGACATAAGCGAAGATGACTTAAAACAAGAAAAAAATCGTTTGAATTTGTTAAATTTAACTTCAGAAATTACAAACACAAAAATTTTAGCAAGTGATATTAATTTAGATAATTGACATTCATATTTTTCATTAAATTTAGATGACCAAAATGCTACTTTTGAAGTTAGCGAAATTAGCGGATACGATGATTATAAAGGTTTATTAGAAATTAAATATAAGTTAATTTCAACACGTAAAAACTTTAATAAAGTCGAATCTGATCTTAAAAGTTTAATTATTGGTGAACAAACAAAACATTATTTAAGTGAGCAAGAGCGTATTGACAATTTAAGTGAACATTTTAAAAAAGATACTTCATTAATTAGTCTTAATACAAATATTGATAAACATCAAACTCAAGCAAGTTATATTTCAACTAGCGATTTTGTTATTGATGAAGAAGTTTTAAAAAATAATCAAATTGAAATAATTGATTTTATTATTGATCAAACCAACAATTCTACAGGTGAATTAGTAGTTACATATCGAATTAAATCCACTCGCGCAAATTTAGATACCATTACAAATCAAAATATTTTTGTAATGTCAGAAAATAAAAATAGTATTGAGTTTGAAAACTTTTTAACTGATCAAGAAATCGAAAACCAAAATCATTATACTGTTCAAATTCGTGCTAACAGCGATCAATTAAACAATTTACCAAGTACTATTGCTAATGCTAATGACTTGAATTGATCAATTAGCAGTGCTAATAATAATTGAGAAATTATTCAGGATAGCAAACAAATTCTTAGTGCAAATGATAAAAATGGTACTTTAACTCTTTCTTATAGCGTCCAAAACAATTCTACTAATGAAATTAGAAGTGATTTGACTTACACTTTAGAAGGATTTTTGAGTGAGCAAATTCGTTTAAATCGAATCTGAAATTCTTTAGAAGATAACGAAATAGCAACAATCAAGGATGAAAGTTTAAACAAATTACCATCACAAATTATCGAATCAGACTTAAATATAATGGATTTAGTAAATTCTAATGCTGCTATTAAATTAAAAGAAATTAGTGCTTATGATGATCTAAATGGTGCCATTACATTGAAATTCGAATTAGTTTCTACTAAAGAAAACTTAAGTGATGTCTCGAGTTCAGTGCAAAAAACAGTTCAAATTTTGAATTTAGATTCATTGCAAAAACGAGAATTAATTAGACTAGAAAATATTAAAAATAACTTAGTTGCAAATTATATTGATAAAGCGAACATTTTACCAATTGAAAATAACCTCCAAACTAATCAAATCGTCTTTAAAATTAAACGTGAAAATGAATATTTTGACTTAAACCAAGAAAAAGTGCAAGTTGAACCTGAAAGCATTCACATTTATATTTATGATGATTTGAACGGAAAAATTAAAATATCATATATTCTTAAATCATTGCAGTATCCTAATATTTTAATTAGTGTCGATGAAGATTTAAGCGAAAATAATGATTATGATAAAATTACTGGTTTTAAAACAGAACTAGATCGAATTAACGAACTTACTAATTTAACTATTACGTATCCAAATCAATCACAATTACTACCAAGCGAAGTGCTTGTTTCATTACGTAATTTAGAAGTAAATTCAGAACTATGAATTAACTTAAATGACATTCAAGAACAAAGTTTTGATGATAATACCGGAGAATTAGTGATTAATTACAAAATTCAATCACAAAAATATCCGCAATTAATCACTCAAAACTATCAAAGTGCAACCTTAATTTTTGATTCGTGAAATAAACGTGCACAAATTGAGAAGAATCGTTTAAATGAAATTGCATCTAATTCATCAATTCGTAAAGCTTTTGCGTTTGCAAGAGAAAATCAAAGTAAAGAAAATACCAAAGCTTCACAAGTGCAAATTCAAGATATTGTTGCGACAATTTATCCGCAAAATGATGCAAATATTGTAGTTACAAACATTATTAGATCTGATGATGTTAATGGTGTTCTTGAATTTGAATATAAATTAGTTTCAACTAAAGATAATTTAACAAATGTGGAAAGTGATGTGCTTCAAGACTCAATTAGTGGTTTTTTAACTCAAGCAAGCTCAGAACAAAGAGCTAAAGAAAATGAAAAACAACGAATTAATGAATTAAATGTAACAATAGATTATCCAAATAAAGAATCAATCCTAGCTTCGCAATCGCAATTGGATCAATATTTTGTGATTGAAAATGATTTAGAAATTAAACTCACAAATGTCCAAATAATTCAAAGTGATGATTCACAAGGATGAGTACTAGTGAATTTTAACCTTGAGTCAACCAAACCTGAATTTGCTAATTCAGGAATTATTAGCAATGTAAAAGAATTTAAAGTAACTGGTTTTAAAAAACAAATCAATAAAGAAGAAATTTGAGCAAAAGATCAAGATAAACTTAATAATGCTACACCGACTTTTGAGTATCCACAAGCTTCGCAAACATATGCTGAAAATGCTGATGTACAAAATATTGTATTTAATGACTTACCACAAGATAGTAGTGTAGTCAATTTAAGAATTCTAAGTGCAAGTACCGAAAATCGTACCATCACTTTTGAATATCAATTACGTAAAATCAGTGTTGAAAATAAAGAAATTTATTCAAATCTAAAAAATGGCCAAATTAGTGATTTTAAAGAAAAAACTTTAGCTGATCGTGAACAAGAATTAAGAGAAGCATTAGATCGAAGTTACACACCAAATTTAAGTACTTCATTAGCGAAAAATCCAAATATTAAAGTCTATGCTTTAAGTTTAAACCTTAAAAATGCAAATTATTATCTAGACTTATCTAATCAAGAAGGTGCGAATTTAGAAGTTAAAAATATTCAAGTTTCACCAGAAAATTTAAACGAAGCAGTAATTACTTTTAGAGTCACAAAAGACGACTTAGATTTTGAATATCAAAGAAATTTTGTGTCACAAAATGATATTGAAAATCGAATTAATAAAATTAGTTATCTAAATCTTGATCAATTATTCGAAATCAATTACAAATTACTCAATTTAATTCACGACCAAAAAATGTTGCAAAATGAAGAGTTGAAAAAGTTAATTTTCCGTCCAAAATACTCGAAATTAGAAAGTTTTTTTGATTACTCAATTGATCTTAATTCTTTAGAAAATACCTTTAGCAAAACACCAAGAAACGTCAGAGCAAATGATTCAAGTAGTGCAAGAGTTGAGCGTGAAGTTTATCAAATTGGTTTTAAAGCAAATGTGCAAGTCTCATATAAAGGAAAAATACTTAAAACTCTTGTTAATTTAGATGCACAAATTAAAAACAACGAAGGCGATCCAAACAACAAAAATAATACTCAAGTTTACTTTGGTCAAGATGCTTATAATGTAACATTTACACCAAAAGAAAAATTTTTAAACCGTGCTACTATTAATGAAGATTATAAATATGGAATTGCAGCGTATTTTGCATCTGAAGCAAATCGAATTGCTCAATCAAATAGTAAATATTCTACTTTAGATTTAAGAAGATTAGCAGCAAATGATGATTTAAAACATGAATTATTCAAAGAAGTTATTTTGGATAACTTTGATGTGGACTTAGATGGATGAGATTTTGTCGGATTTTCTGATTTTATTCCAGCAAGTGATACCAACAAATTCTATATTTATAATACTGTAACTAATCCAGTTGAAAACTTGCAATATTTAGTGTTCATCTTAAAACTAAGCAAAGATGGTAAAACTATTGAATTTCCTTTTGTGTGAGATTCATTCTTAGCACCAAAAGAAGTTAATGCACTATATGCATACAATTTAATTAAAAACAATCAAATTAGTGAAATATTTAGAGATATTGAATTTGTAAGTGACAAAACACATTCACACTTACTTGCTTCACAAGTGTGATCTGAATTTAACAATTTATACAAATTACCAAGTTATGGTGAGTACTCAATTGGACTAGTTCCTGAAGAAAAACGTGACCAGCAAACATTTAAGTCAGATGATTTAAACGGAATTGCATACTTACAATTTGGTCTATATAAAAATGGTGTCTTTCAGGAAGACATGAAAACATTTGTTTATACACTACATGGTGCTCGCAAATTAGACCGTGGTGATATTAGACCGGCAAATGGTGAATGATTCACTGATGCAGATTTTCAAGGAAATTCTTTTGAAGCTCCTGAGCCTAACATTATGACTAAAATTAATCAAATCAACAGTACCGATTTTGAATACAATCTCACTCGTGATAGTAAACGTTTACTAGATCCGGTTCTACTCGCTCGACAAAAAGCTTACGATAAATTAAATTATTTATTGAGATTTAACTCACCGAGTGCGGTTAATAATGCTGCTGAAGTGTTAGTGTTAGATTCAATTCATGATCCTAACGACCAAGAATCTGCAGTAGATATTGAAGTCGATTTAAAACCAAATTACTTTATCTATTATTATGATGTTCAAGCAAATTATAGTGACACCAATAAGGGAACACTTTCGTTTAAATTAGGATTCATTAATAAACAAAACACAAACATTCGTTATAATACACAACATCGCATTGAATTACAAAATTTAGTTAATGATTATGCTCTAGATGCCTATAAAGAAGCGTTATTGAATAACATTACACTCAATGATTTACAAATTAATCAAACCTTAGTTCGTTCAATGAGTCGCGATGATTTCTTTAGTACGGTAACAAATAATACTTTAGCTAATAATTTTATTAATGTTTCGTCTGACCTTCAATACCATGATAAAACCATGAAACAATTATTTGGAACGAATGGAAAATACAGATTAAGCAACGCGTTAAAATTAGATGAATTTCCTGATTCTGTTTTTGTACGTTTAGCATATTCACCAAGCGAATTTACTCAAAATGATCAAATCAAATCAGATACTTGATTTGAAATTAGTAATTTTAATGATTCGATAAATGCATCGCAAGATTTTAATTACAGCCAACTTTTAAACCGTCTTAGCGTGCAATATGGAATGAAAAAAGTTTTCTTAAATAATGCAAAAATTTTACGCCGTAGACGTGTTGAATTCGACTATAAAGATGTAATTTTTGACTTAAATGAGCAACAAAATGGTGTCGAATGATTATTCAAAAAAGACTATTATGCACCACTTCTTGAACGTTCAAATATTTCAAATGCCAAAATTAATTTGCATTTCCACACAAACATTGCATATTTAGATGAGAATCGAATTAACCGGATTTTAAATCATGATCAAGGTTTAAATGTTACTCTTGATTGAACGCAACTACAAACTTCTGGCAAAATCGTCCAAAATGGAGTAACTCAAAATGTTGGTGGAATACAAATTGAATACCAAATTAGCTTTGAATTAACAGCAGACGGTATTAAATTCAAATATCAAATTATTAATAATGGTACTTACAAAGTATTTGGTCAAAACATCTATAAAACAATGCAAAAATTTGATTTTGATCCTAATAATGCGGTTAAATTCTCTCCAGAAAAAGCTGTCTTTTTCGATTTAGTTTATGGTGCAACAGCAACAATTGAATACATCAATGATCTAGCTAATGAAACATTTAATAATAGTATTAGCAATAAATTTGATTATGCAAATATGAGTTACACATCAGAAAATACACCGCTTATTATTTATAACGATCGTTACAATAATGAAGCATTATTTAAGTATGATCCAAACCAAAACTTACCTTATAAATTTCATGAAGGATATAAATTGAACATGGAAATTATGCATAATTACCAAAATCCGAAAGTTAGAGAACAACTTAACCGTGTTTTAGAAATTAATGGTAATGGTTCAAGCGTTGTGCTTGGTAAAGCAAGTAGTGATCCAAATGAAAAAAGAATGTATGTTATTACGAATAACCACGTAATAAATAATAATGGTTATGTTGAAAATCCAATTCCGCAAGCTTGAAATCACAAGTTAAAATTAACAATTACTTCTAATGGTTTTGCAAATAATGTTGATAGTGGTTATCCGTTGGTTGAATCACCATATGAAATTGAAACACAAGCATTTATCTTTTGAACTGGTAAGAATCAAATCGATAATTCCGCAACAATCACAAATAAAGAATTTGACAGTACAATTTTCCTGATCGATGTTGATCAAATCATTAAAAGTGCTAAAGCGAGCGGAAAATTGGAAGCAGCCTTGTGATACACTAATTTATTAAAATTACCAAATCTTAACATTAATGACTATAGTAAAGATAATATTCACTATAGCGTCGATCACTTAAATTCAAGTAACAACAGTACTTGAGAAACTAAAGCTGAATATTATACTGGACATCTTTTTGTTGGTTTCCCTGCTAAGAATCAAGGTGGTTATATTGTTAACCGTAGCAATATAAATGACAATCGTGAGTTCTTTGGTGCTTCAAATCAACGTAACAAAAACTTTACTCCAATTTTCGTGCGTGGTGGAAACAGTGGTACCGGTGTAGTTGATGCAAACGGTACCTATAGTTCATTAGTTAACTCGGCAATAGGTTGAAAATCATATACTGCGTGATTTGGATACTCAAATATTTTTGAAAAATCAAATAAAAAATGATGAGAATTTAACTACTATGGAACTGTAGAAAAGGACCAAAGTATTTTAGATATTGCTAATATCAACTCAGCAGCATCTAATATTATGAAATTAAATGCTTGAGATCCAACAATTGAGCCCGTTTATTGATTAACTGATTCTAAAAAAATGAATCAAAAATAAATTTTATTCTTCACAATTAATCTCTATCACTAATTGGTAGAGATTTTTTGTATTTTTGTGGCTAATTAGGTGAATTTACCTTAAGTGATTTGGTGATGGCTCGACAAATTAATAAAATAACAGGAATAAAATATGAAATTCTCGATTAGTGTTGCCATTAATGATACAAATGAAAAAATTTTCATATTAGTCAAATTTTTTTGTAATTCACTTTGATTTTTAACTTTTAAGGTTCATTTAAAATATAATTAAAGTGAAAGGTAATCAAAATAAAATTCTTGATTTTGTTTTTGAGTTTTTTGCATATACCAAACCTTTCTAAAATTACGAAAAAGTAAGTTTATTAAAACTAATATGCAATTCATTAAATCTTTAACTAAATAAAAGGAGAATAGTATGAAAAAAATATTTTTGTTATCATTAATTTTACCTTTTGTTTCTATGTCGACAAATTGCGTTATGAACAAAAAAATAGAAGTTAAAACTATTGAAGAAAAAAAGCCTATAAATCCAATTTGACCTCCTATTGTTGATCTTGTTGGTTTATGACATCCCGATTTATCTGATAATAAATACTCGGATGAAAAAGATGAAAATGAACATGATAATTCTTTAAAGCAACAATATCCTGAAAATTTTGATTGATCCAATGCAAATGAAAAAGAAATTATTAATTTTTTAATTGCAAAGAATTTTCAAGATCACTTAAGATATTCAAGTGAATTTGGAAAAATAAGCGATAGCTTGCAATTGAGAATAAAAGAATTGTTAAATAATTCTAATATTAGTTTTAATGTAAATGAATATAATACAAAATTGTTGCACAGAATAACACTTAAAAGAGATGAAATTTTTAATCATTTAAGAAAAATAAACGATATCTACAATGATCAAATTCAAAACAAAAAAATATTCTTTTATTTAGAGCATTATCAAGCAAATACAAATAAAAACATAACTGAAGACTGACGAAAATATGTTACTTTAACAATTAATATTGAAGAATCTGAATTACCAAAATTCTCATCATTTAAAGATGCTGAAGAATTATTTAAACTATTAAACCTTTCTAATATGACATATGATACAAAAGTTGAAAATAATACATTGTATGAACAACCATATGAAATGACAATTTTTACTTTTAAACCTAGTGATTATAAAGTGGCTATCGATGAGTTAAATTCATTTTTTGTAAGTCTTGGTATCAAAGATAAAATTCCATTTAGATTTAAAATTTGAACTAATAAATTAGATTTTCGTAAAGAAAGTTCTGATTCTATAACAAATATTGAAAAAATGACTTGATATAATGCTAAATGATCAATTGGAATTCATCGAAAATTTCTTAAAGATATTGAATGAAGTAAGTTGTTATTATACGTTCCTTTCTTTCAAAAATGTCCACACATTGACGAATTAGTTAAAACTAATTTTGTTTGATACAATGGCGATTGACAACTTGAGGAAATATACAAAAAATCTATTTACTCATCAGATGTTGATTATTGAGCTTGACCAAGATCATGATGATAAAATGAAAAGACTTCGCGCAAATGAAGTCTTTTTTAATTTTAAATTCTTCAAAATCATCAGTAATTTTTGGTTTTTAACTTAGATTCATTTGGTTTAAAAATAAATATTGCGAACATAAAAACGAATGAGTGATAAGTGTAAATAATAAAAAAATATTAGTGTTTTATGATGTATATGAAAAAATTTCATATTAGTAACAAAAACAACTAAATTTAGCAAAAAATTCACTTTTGTCTTTTAAATGAGTATATTTGTGCTGAATCTGAAATTTAATTTACTTAATCAATTAAACTAATTTAATATTTAATATAATTAATTTATGCTTTTAAAAGATAAGATAAAAATGATTTTTTTAACCATTATTACTTTTGGTTTAATTTGAATTAAATGAACAAAAATGAAGAATAGTAATCTTGAGAATTCATTTTATGTTGCAAATAAATTACCATTTAAAATGGAACAATTTTATGCAATTATTCCGAAGGAATCAATTTTAAGTATAAGTAACACACACATTCGTACCAATATCACTGTTGCTGATGCATCTAAAGTCGCAATTGAAGAATTACAAAAACTTAAAAATGTTACCGGTGTAGTAGTAATGTCAAACAAAATTTCACTTGTTTTAAATGAATATGCACCAGTTTTAGCGCAAGAGTTGTTAAAACAAAAAGGAGAAAATAATGTTTAATGCTGATGAAGGACGTTACAAAGTTATTTTAGATAACTTACTTGAAATTACACCAAATGATGCAACAGTTTTTACCACGATTAATAATAAGTACTTTTTCGACTTTTATAAATTCTTTGGTAAAAACGCTTTTAGCTTTATTTATGGTTCAAAAGGATTTAAATTTCCACTACTTGAAGTCAATTTACTTCAACTTTTAAGTCAAATGGAAACTGCTCAAACTTATGAAGAAGTATTGCATTTATTGCACGAGAACGACCAAGATATTAGTGATGGTGCAAAGGTACAACTTCGTAATAATTTTGAAGCAACTAAAAGCAAGATTATCGAAAAGATTCGTGTAGACTTTCAAAAATCAACCTTAAAATGAAAACTCTTACTTAATCGTGCACGTGAAATTAATGACGAAATTAATATTTGACCATTGCATTTAGGTTTTTTATATGTTTCATTAGTAATTGATGATAAAACTTTCTATGCACCGATGTTTTTTAAAGAAGTGGTAATCGAATTTGAAAATGGTCGTCCTTTCTTATTGAGTAACGGTGATATTAAAGTTAATGAAAAGTTAATTTTTATTTTAAATAATGCCGGATTTAACATTCATTTTGATTTTGATTATTCAACTAAAAGCATTAGTGAATTAGTTCACTATTTAGCTAAAATTTGAGGTCAAACTTTTAAAATTCCACAATCAATTCAAGGTCCATTCCAAAGATTTCGTAGCGAAGATATTAAAAACTTAACACTTAATTTCCATCCAGGGATTACACTCGGAATTTTCCTACCATCAGGCGGATACGCTCGTAACAGAATGAAAGAAATCATTGAAAAAAACGAAATTGACAACATTTTTGACATTGAATTCAATAAAAATATTTATAAATATCGGATCAAAAATACCATCTTCGATCCGAGTGTGGGACTATTTAAAATTACTCCAACCAACTATTCACAAGATAAAGCGATTGTGTCCGCACTGGGACAAAATACCATCATTTGAGGGCCTCCTGGGACAGGTAAGAGTCAAACAATTGTTAACCTATTAGCTAATATTTTAGTTTATGGTAAAACTGGGATAGTTGCTTCGCAAAAGAAAGCTGCTTTAGAGGTTATCCGTAAGAGAATGAGCGACTTAAGAATGTTTTGTTTATTTATTCTTACCTCTAAAGATATGCGGAAAAAAAGTTTTTACAAACCAATTAAGGAATATCTAAACTTTTTAGAATACTTTGAAGAATCATACTCAATTAAACCAATTAAAGTTATACGTGATGATGAACGTCGTTGAGTTGATAAGGTAGCTGAAATTGCTGAAAATCCAAAATATAGTGAAATTTTAGAAGCTTATTTCTACTTATATAATAATTTAGATAAGTTAACAAATGACGATATTGACTATATTTTGACCTTACCAGCTAATATTATTTATCCATACACACCAATTAATAATAATATTTATAAATCAATTATGCGTGCAAATCGTGTTAACTTGTGACATTATTTTAAAAATTACAAGAATTTAAGAACTATCGCATTACAAATTGAACGTAACTTAAACGATTTTAAAGGTAGTTTAGCTGAATTAGTAATTAAATTCAGAAATCTTGATCCAAGTGATATTGCTTGATTACGTGAATTTTTAGAGTTATTACCAGAAATGGAAAGTGACGAAAAAACTGACATTCAAATTATTAAAAACATCGTTGGAGAAAGAGTCTTTAATAAAGTTAATAACTTTAGTCCTGAAAAACGTAAATTATATAGTGAATTTGCTGCATCGGTGCGGATTGGTAATTTAGAACCATATAAATTTATTAAACGTTATAGTTCTTTAATTAAAGAGTTATTTCCGATTATTATTGCAACACCAGATACCGACTTAAGTGCTTGACATAAAGAAGAATTTGACTATGCAATTATGGATGAGTCATCACAAATTTTCATCGAAAAAGGTTTACCAATTCTATATTTAGCAAAAACTAAGGTCTTAGCTGGTGATGAAAAACAAATGAAACCATCAAATTGATTTAGAGTTAGAACTACCGATGATTCAATTTTCGGTAATGTTGAATCACTTTTAGATTATGCTCACTCGCTTGGTGTTTATAGCATTTTGCTTGATAAAAACTACCGTTCAAATCACGCGGCCTTAATGACTTTCTCAAGTAAATATTTCTATGAATCATCGCTTGATGTTATCGATTCAGCACACAAAGCAAACAGCGAAGCGATCGAAGTTATTGAAGTAAATGGTGCTTGAGAAGATAACCGTAACGTGGTTGAAGCTGAAGTAGCTATTGACATTGTTGATTTAAACCTTAATAAATATAAAAAGATCATTTTATTAGCATTTAACGCTAAACAATGCGACTATATTACCAATTTAATTTATCAAAACTACTCACATCTTGAAGAAGCTTTAGAAGAAGGTCGCTTAATGATCCGAAACATTGAAAATATTCAAGGTGATGAAGCGGATTTAGTCGTTGCAACAATCGCATATGATAAAAACTCAAAAATTCACTCAACTTATGTTGGACGTCCAGGCGGAATGAATGCGTTAAACGTTGCAATTTCGCGTGCTAAAGATAAGATGGTAATCATTAAAACTATTAAATCAAGTGATATTAATAACTATCACAATTCTGCAGATACTAAATTATTTAGAGAATGATTATTATTCTTAGAAAAAACCAACAACGAACGTCGTGAACTACTTAAAACTTCAGTTAACCGTTACAAACCAAAAGCTCCTTTAAAAATCAATTCAAACTTAGTTGCAGAGGTAAAATCGGTTATTGGAGAAATTATCAAACCATATATGAATGTTAAGATGGTTGAAAATTATCCAGTTGGTACAATTTATATTGATTTAGTTGTTTTAGTCGACAACAAACCATATAAATGTTTCTTATTTGATAACTTTAGTTATGCAAATGATTATGAAGCTTATGTTTTATTTAAGGATTATTTCAAATTCTTAAAATCAAAACACTACGATACCAAAATTTTAAACGATGTAATTTGATTACGTGATAAAAAAACCATTCTAGATTGATTTAGTGCTAGTCAAATTCAAGAATTTTCAGGTGTTGAATTTGCTGCAGAAAACGAAGAGCCTGAAGATTTATTCGAAAAAGAAGAATTTTTAGAAGATGTCGAAGTTAAAGATTCTGAAACCTTGACTAAAGAATGAAAAATTTTCCTAGATGATCAAGATAAAGAAGCTGAATTAGCAAAAGAAAAAGCTAAAACTCAAGCTAAAACAACTAAAAAAACAACCACAACTTCAGCAAATAATAAGAAAAAAAGCTCAGCAAATAGCAAAAGCAAAAATTCATCATCAAACAAAAGTAAAACAACAAACAAAAAACAATAATGAAATTAGAAAAATTCTTTAAGATTTGTTCTAACGAAACGAATATTCGTTTAATTATTCACTTATATTCATGTGATAAAAATGAATGTAATGTTCAAACATTTGTCGAATTGCTAAACAAAAAACAAGCTAATATTTCCAAACACTTTATGGAATTACGTCGACTAAAAATTGTCGATTATGTGCGAAATGGTCACGAAATTTTTTACAAATTAAATGATAATTTTCGGACAAAATTTAATTCATATTTAAGTTTAATCGTGCAAGACCACTGTTATGATAAATTCACTTGTGCTTGTGCTGTTTTAGAAATTCACGCTACAAAAAATGATGAAAATTGCGTTCATGAATGTTGTGATGATGAGTAAAAAACTATAAAATCAAACCTTAAACACAGAATTATTTGGATTCTGTGTTTTTTGTGTTTGCAAGTTAAGTAAATTAGTCGAAATTAACTCGAATTTTACCGTGTTTGCTATAATAAGAAAATGAACAGATTTTTCGCTATAGACAAACAAGATAATTTTTTATTTTTTGATGAGAAAGCACAAAAACATTTTAAAGTTCTACGTTTGGAACAAAAAGAGTTTGTCGGAGTTTTTGAGAATAATTTTTACTTATGTCGCTATGAAAATGGTAAAGGAGTAATTTTAGATTCAATTGATCAAAACCACGAATTACCATATCAAATCATTTTAGCAGCAGCAATTATTAAACTCGACCGTTTTGAGTGATTGCTAGAAAAAGCGACCGAATTAGGAGTTGACCAAATCGTACCAATTTGAAGTGAAAACACTGATTCAGAACTTGCAAAATTCAAATTTGAACGCAAAAGAGTTCGTTTTGAGGAGATTCTACTAAATTCAGCACAACAATCATTTCGTAACAAGGTTCCAACACTTATGCAAATTAATAAATACAGTGATTTTTTAAAAACTCAAGCTGATTTAAAAATTATTGCACATGAGAAAAATAATTATTTGAATCTAAATTTGACCAAATTAGCAAAAAACCAAAAAATTATTATTTTAGTCGGTCCTGAAGGTGGATTTTCTGAATCTGAAGTCGAAAAAGCACATGAAAATGGATATCATGTTGTGAGTTTAGGAAGTAGAATTTTACGTGCTGAAACTGCTTCAATTTATTTACTTGCACAATTAGGAGAAAATCATGGAGAAAAATAAAAAAGTATCATATTCAGAATTTCGTACTTTATTTGTCATTAAAGTTAAAAATACAATTGACCAAGAAAAAACCAAATTAGTTAAAGTTAAACGAAAAGGCGAAATTGCTAAACGTCAAAAGTTTATCACCTCATGTGAGAAATTACTAAATGAACTAAGCACTCGTGTTATTAAGGACTCAGATTTGGTTGCGAACAATAAAGTTTTTGACAAAATGAAATCTGAAGAAACGTTGCGAAAATTAATGCCACTTTTTACTTTTTTAGTGATTTTAATAGTAAGTGTCGCAATACTAATTACAGTTTTTGTAGTTAAAGATTATTCAAACAACTTATAAAGGAATCAAAATGGACTATCAAATTAGAATTAAATTATTAAAGAATTTAAAAAAAATAATTATTAAATATCAAGATGAAATTACAGTTGCTTTGCAAAAAGATTTAAATAAAGCGGAACATGAAACACTTTTTAGTGAAATTTATCCAGTTGTACGTGAAATAAATTATTTGATTAAACATACATGAAAATATAAAGACGTAAAATTAGCAAAATTACCAATTTTTTCAAAAAAAGGTTATGTTTATAGTCCGCGTGGTAACGTGCTAATTATGAATTCATGAAACTATCCAATCAATTTATTGTTTATTCCGCTTGCTGGTTCGATTGCTGCAGGAAATACTAACGTAGTAAAATTACATCCATTTGTTTTAGAATCGAAAAAAGTTATTGAAAAGATTTTAAATGAATTAGATCCACAAGAGCAATATATTAAAGTTGATGATAGTTACACCTTTGCAGATATGTTTGAATCACATAAAATTGATTTTCTATTTTTTACCGGAAGCTCAAAAACAGCAAGCAATTTGAAAAAATTAATCGACAAACATGATATTGAATACTGCTTTGAATTAGGTGGAAAATCACCTTTTATCGTGACACAATATGCTAATATTGATTTAGCAGTTGAACAATTTTTCTACGGAAAAATGCTTAATGGTGGACAAACTTGTGTTGCTCCGGATTATATTTTTATCGATGCAAAGGTCGCACAAACTTTTTCACTAAAATTGAATAAAAAAATCGATGACTTTTTCCAAAGTGAAGAAGATTGAAACAATGTTGCTCATTTAGTAAACGAACATACTCTTACACGTGTGATGAGTTATTTAGAAGATGGAAAAGCTGATTTTAATTTATTAAAAATTAAACCTCAAATTGTCCAAACGAATGATTTAACTGACGAAATTTATCACGAAGAAATTTTTGCACCAGTTGCTCCAATGTATATTTATAAAGAAATTTCTGAATTTGAACACGTTTATAATCAAAATCCAAATCCACTTGCTTTTTATTTATTTTCTAATAATAAAAATGATTGAAATTTCTTTAAACAATTTAAAGCTGGAAACTACATGATTAATTCAACTATTTCAATTTTAGATGATAATAGTTTAAGTTTTGGAGGTTACAAACAAAGTGGTTTTGGTCGTTACCGTGGTAAGGCTTCATATGAAATTTTTAGCGTCAAAAGTTCATATGTAAAAACTTATTTTGATCCTTATAAAACTTTTAAAATTCATCCTTATAAAACATGAAAAACTAAAATTTTGAAATTAATCTTAAAATTTAATGAATTTTCAGATTTGTAATTTTGACTAAATTTAACTAAAAAGTTAAAAAAGTGGTTTATTAAGAACAAAAATGCTGGTTATTTGCTAAAAAAAAAAAAAAGTAAACTAAAAAATTTATATAATTATTATGATATGCAAACAAAAAATACAAAATTAATTAAAATTCTTGTCGCAATAAGTTTAACTTCATTATTCTTATTCTTATTTTTTACTACGATTTGAATTATCGAATTTCAAACATTAACATTCACAAGTGATAAAATTCGTTCTATTGAAAATCAAGATTATGGATTTAATTTAAGTTCTCAAGATTTAAGACAAGTTTATGTTGCGACCGTTCAAAAATTAAAAATCTGAGTTTATTTAATCGGAGCTTCAACTGGATTCACAATTCTAAGTGGAGCATCTGCTGTTATTTTGAAATTAACAAGAAAATAAAAAACAAAATGAATCATTACGCTCTAGTAAACTGGAATTATTTTCAATTTAAACTAGGACTCGAAATATGGACATTCCATGTTTCGAGTTTTTTTATGTTTTTTTACAAAAAAAAAAAAAAAAAAACTAAAATTTTGGTATGAAGAAATTATTCATCACTTTATCATTGCTTTCTACAAGCATTTTAGTACCATCAGCAACTGGTTGCTACAATCAATCACAAACAAAACCAGATAAACCGGTTGAACCTGAAAAACCAAGCGAGCCAAAAGATGAGATCAAACTTCCTTATGTAAATGATCCTATTTCTAAGGAAAAATTACAAGTAAATAGCACAAGTTTAAATTTAACTTGAAAACAAAATGCAGACAGTTTATATTACAGTTTTTTCAATGACATTGTTGAATCAGCTCAAAATGACATTCCATCAGTTTTTATAAATCGTAATGCTGCACAAGTTTTCATTTCAGGTTTAATTTCAATAATTTCTCAACTAGAATTAAGTAAAAATTTAGACTACAAATACAATGATAATCTTTATTTAGTTGATGCGTCAGTATGAAATTATGCTAAGCGATTACAAAAAAATAATCGTTTTGACTTTAATACTCTTTTAACACAATATGGTGATATTGTTAAAGAAAATAAAGAAGTTGATATTGATAAAGGACGGATTTTAATTCTTGAAGATACTAAATACATTTCTGATCAAGAAAATCCATACAACGTTTTTCCTAGAAGTTTAAACGAACTACTTTTATATTTAAAACCATATTTAGATGCAGGTGTGCAACTTTTTGACTTTTTTATTCCAGATATTTCGTTTATCGGAATGCGAGATGAATTAAGAAATTGAATCATCAAGCATGCAAATAAAATCACTATTTTAAGTGATGGAAACGCACAACCTTATAAATTTATTAGAGATAATTATATTTCATGAAGTAAAAATCAAAAAACTCACTACACACGTGAAGAATTATTAAAATATTGAAACGAATTTAAAACTAGCGAAGGTTTAGATTTAAAAATTAATTACCATTTCTTTTATGGTTTAGATGACAAAATTAAAATTTACAACTTAAACAAAAACTATATTATTGAAATGAATGATAAATTCGATGAAAATAATATGAGCTGAGCAAAATTAAACATCAATGCATATCCACTAAATCCTAAAACAATCTATGAATATCTTGGTTTACCTGATTCAATTATCAATGATACTTATTTAAAAGTCAATAATTTATATGAACGTAGTTTCTTAGACTTTATTATTGAAGGATCACAAAACTATGATTCAAACAAGAAAAATCTCATTTTCATGGGATCATCATTGTTTAGAAAAACTGAAGAGGGTCAATGAAGATTCGAAACACAAAAATATGCATTAGATGAAATTCATGAATTCTTCGCAAAAATTCAAGAGTTATATCCAAAATCAGAATATAACTATTTCTTCAAACTTCATCCTGTTTATAATCTTGAAGATTCAAAAACTTACTTAAATTACTTGCTTGGTGAAAATGCAAATGATGCAATTTTATTAAATTCAGGAATTGCTTGAGAAAACATGCTTCTAGTTGATTATGAAAATATCAAGAATAATAAATCAATCTTATTTGATGAACAAGGAAATTCAAAAACTCAACTTTACGGAATACAAGGAACAACTACTGTCTTACTTTCGACAATGACTTTCTTAAGGGAATCATTTAATTGAGATAATGATAAAGTCAAATGATTTGTTGATATCCAAAACTTCCCTTTATCGAACACATTCAACATTGTTAAACGTGACATTCACTATAAAGATCCTGATAAAGCTTTTGAAGCAAATAAACAAGAAATGCGTAATGTTTATTACTATTTTACTTACTCAAAAGATTTTCCAACATCAAAAGAATGAATTGATATGCGTGAATTCTTAAAGCGTACAAAATAAAGTTTCCATTCGGAGACTTTTTTATTTTGCTTATACGGATAAATCAGCGAATGTGCAAAGTTCAAATTTGCTGAGTCAAGCAGATTTATTTTCGACACCAAAAATTACTTTTAACCGTATAATATAGTAAGTATGGAAATTTCACATGAACAATTTTTAATCAATCAAGCACTCAAACAAGGATTTAATGTTAAAGTTAGTGCTGTTGCTGGAAGTGGTAAGACTACCACAGTTTTATTAATTAGTAAGTTATTAAGTGACAAAAAGATTTTGTTTTTTACTTATAATCGACAATTAAAAGACGAAACGCAGGAAAAAATTATTTCGAATAAATTGTTTAACATTGATATTTTCACCTTTCACTCGTTTGCTCAAAATATTTATAACGTTCAAGCTAATACTGATGATGGTTTAGTTGAATTATTAACTAAAAATAAAACTAGCAATAACATTGATTATGATTTGATCGTAATTGATGAAGCTCAAGATTTAACACCGATTTATTATCATTTCTTATTAAAAATAATGAACGATAATCAAAACAAAAATTATCAAATTTTAATTCTTGGTGATGAAAGACAGTGTATTTATCAATTTTTAGGTGCAGATTCACGGTTTTTGACTCATGCAGATAAATTATTCGTTAATCAACATGAGTGAAAATTCCTATCTTTAAGTAAAAGTTATCGTTTAAGTAGTCAAATCGCTTCTTTTCTTAATGATATCTTTTTTAAAAAACAGTTAATTAAATCTGGTCGACTTAATTCTTACTCATCAATTAATTACTTACTAGTGCGGAATAACAATCATAAAAACGAAGGAATAACTGCATTAGCAAGCAAAATTTGTAAAAAAATTCATGAATATGGTGAAGAAAATATTTTTGTTTTAACTCCAACGACTAAAACTAATTATATTAATCTCTTAATAAAGAAAATTATTGAAATTAACGAAATTCTCTATGGAAATAAGGAAATCGCGATTTTTACTAGTTCAAATGAGACTGATAAATTAGTTGATTTGGAATTAATTAAGAATAAATTAGTAATTTCGACATTTCATCAAACCAAAGGACTTGAGCGTGAAGTTGTCTTTTTGCTTAATTTTGACGAAAGTTACTATGAACATTTTGCAGTTGATGCGAATAAGTTCGAATTAATGAATGTTACTTATGTTTCGGCAACTCGTGCAAAAACAGAATTATGATTAGTTCACGATGATCAATATCAGTTTATGCAATGAATTGACAAAAAAACTTTACTTGAGCATCCTTATGTGACTTTTCATAATCGCTTGAGCCTAGAAAAGATTCTAAAATTGAATGATGAGCAAGAAAATTCAAGCAAAGAATCGTCACATTGTACTGAAATTATTAAATTTTTAGATTTTAAGATTGATAATTTAATCAAAAGTAAATTTTCAATTCAAAGTTTTGAAACTGATAAGACTAAAATAAATGCTAAATCACTCAATAGCATTAATTCGTTTATTTATTTGAAAAAACTCAATAAGAGTATCAAAGAAGATGTGTCAAATATTAATGGAACATTAATTTCAATTTTGTATTTAATCAAGAAAGATATTAATCTTTTTGTTCAACATTTTCAAAGTTATTTAAAAATGCGTCTTTTTTCGAAAAATCCAAAACAAAAAATTAATTTTGATTCAAACATTTTGGAGAATATCGAATTTGCTTTAGCTAAATTACAATCATCAAGAGATATTCAATCTTTGCTTTATATTACGATGATTTATATGATTTTAAAATCTGGGAATATCGTTCAATTAAATTTAATCACCTATGATAGGTGTAATTGATTAAATTTTAATGAATTTGTTTTATTAAATAGTTTATTAGATAATATATTAGAAATTGAAAATTGTGATTTTGAAGTTCGATTTTCTTATCATGAGAAAAAATATGATTTTACCTTAGTTGGTGATGTTGATGCAATTGATCATGTCAATAAAATAGTTTATGAGTTTAAATTCACCAACGAAACTAAAATTGATCATTTTTATCAACTGATAACCTATCGATTTTTGATGCTGAAAAATGACTATGAAAAATATAAAGATTATAAATTTGTCGTCTATAATGTGCGTAAAAATGTCGCTTATGAATTAGTCATTAATGATGAATCTACCTATGAAATAGTTGATATTCTATTTCGATCGTTCTTAAATTTGAATCCAAAAAATTCACTCAGTGACGCGGAATTTTTCGACTATGTTTGCTATTTTAAACACTTAAATCTTTTAAGTAATAATTTGACATCTCAAATCAGTAATATTGAAAAAGATACACAATTAAAACAAAAAATAGAATTAATTGACCTAGTTGATAAGGATTTTTTAAATTCAATTAATTTTACTAGTTCGAATTTAATAATTGAACAAAAAAAATCAAATAAATATGTCATTTTAGATTTTGAAACGCTACATTATGATCAAATTCCAATTCAACTAGCTTTTTTAGTTATTCAAAATAATCAAATCATTGAAACTCAAAATTTATATTTTGAAATTGATAATGATATGAATTTAGAATTGTTTTGAGAATATGTCAATGTTGATCCAAGCAATTTAATCGATGCACCGCATTTTTTAGAACAGTGAGATAAAATCAAAAAATATTTTAATGGTGAATATATCATTATTGCTCACAATGCTCCTTTTGATATGCGAGTATTAAAAAAAGCCCTCAAAAAATATGATTTAGAAATATTAAATTTTGTATTTTTAGATAGTATCAAATTACTTAAAAAGTTAAAACCGAATCTTGCTTCTTATAGTCAACCAAAATTGTGTAGTTATTTTGGTATTGAATATGATGCTCATAACGCTTTAGCTGATGTGCAAGCATTATACCAACTCATCACTCTTTTTATTGATTTTGATGAAATTGATCAGTTAATTCAAGAAAATCCGAAATTACTCAATGATTTTTGAAACATTTAGCAATAAAAAAGACTTCATTTGTGGTGAAGTCTTTTTGTTTTATCATCATGATTTTGGTCAAGCTCAGTAATCTACATCTGATGAGTAAATTGATTTTTTGTACAAATCAGTAAGAAATGTTCCATCATGATAAAGTCAAATAAAATTAGTTTGAATAAATTCGTCAATGTGAGGACACTTTTCAAAAGGAAAAACTAATAATCAATTACTTAAAGGAATATCTTTAAGAAATCTCGCATTAACACCAATTGATCATTTAGCGTCATATCAAGACATTTTTAAAGTATCAGTTATAGAGTCAGATTTTTCACTTTGAAAATCTAATTTTTCCGATCAGATTTTAAATCTAAATGGAACCTTTTTTGTAATTCCTGAATTTGAGAAAAGTGAATTTAATTCTTGCAGTGCATTTTTATATTCATTAGGATTATTAAAAGTGAAAATTAACATTTCATATGGTTGTTCATATAATGTATCATTTTCAGTTTTGGTATCATATTCCATATGTGAAAGATCTAATTCTTTAAATAATTGTTCTGCTTCTTTAAATGATGAAATTTTTGGTAATCCTGAATTTTCGACATAAATTGTTAAACTAATAAATTTTGTGTAATCATATTCTCTGTGTTTATTTTGATGTGGCCGATAATAATCTAAATAAAAATGAATTTTTTTATCTTTAATTTGTTCCTTATAAATTTCATTTATTTGTCTTAAATGTTCAAAAACTTTATCAATTCGGAGTATTGTTTTGTGTAACATAGTTGTGTTATAAACATGATTGCTAAAGCTTATATTAGAAACATTTAATAAATTATTTATTCTTGTTACTAAACTAGTATTTAACTTTCCAAAGTTATCTACTGAATATTCTTGTTGATCATGATAATTTTTACCAATTAGGTATTTTACTATTTCTATTTCATTAGCATTAGATCAATCATATTCTTTTGGATAACGTTTTTCTAGATAGCTGGTATTTTTATTTTTTTGATTTCTCATTATCTTTTGGTTTTTCAGGATTTCATTCATACCATGGCCGATCGATAAAGGGTGGTCATGTAGGAAAATCATCTGAGAACTTTGGTGGTTCCTCAGAAAATTCTTCCTTCTTAGCACATTTTTCTGTAACACAACTTGGTAACATGAAAAAGCAAGACGAAGCAATAGTTAATAAAAGTATTTTTTTCATACTTTTCTCCTTTCATTCAACTAAGACTTGAATGAATTGAATATTTGTTGTAATAAGTTTACTTTTTATAATTTTAGAAAGGTTTTAGTATATGATAAAATGAATCATAAAACAATTAACAAAAGAATTTTATTTTATTCACCTTTCACTTTAATTATATTTTAAATGAACCTTAAAAGTTAAAAACCAAAGTATATTGCAAAGAAAATTTAACTAATATGAAATTTTTTTCATATATCCTATTGAGAATAAAATTTTTGTATGCCTTATTTATTTGCGTCTTGAAATGAATGGTCAAATTTTATTTTTTCAACGATAAAATAATCTAAATCAAAAATTAAAAAAGACTTCATTTATGGTGAAGTCTTTTTGTTTTATCATCATGATTTTGGTCAAGCTCAGTAATCTACATCTGATGAGTAAATAGATTTTTTGTATAGATTTAAAACAAATGTTCCCTTAATATCTCAAATGAAATTAGTTTGGATAAATTTATCAACATATTGGTATTTTCGAAGTGAAAAAGCTACTGATATGTCCTTTAATTTAATACCTTCAAAAAAACTAATGTTAATACCAATCGATCATTTAGCATTATATCAAGACATTTTTGATGTGTCGGTAATAGAGATAGAATTTTCACTTTCAAAATCTAGTTTTTTAGATCAAATTTTAAATCTGTAAGGAATCTTTCTTCTGACACCTAAACTAACAAAAAGAGAATTTAATTCTATAAGTGCATTTTTATATTCACTTGGACTATTAAAAGTGAAAACTACCATTTCGTATGGTTGTTCATATAATGTATTATTTTCAACTTTGGTGTCATATTCCATATGTGAAAGATTTGATTCTTTAAATAATTGTTCTGCTTCATTGAATGATGAAATTTTTGGTAATTCTGTATTTTCAAAATAAATCATTAAAGTAATATTTTGTTTTCAATCGAATTGATTATTTGTACTTAGGAGTGTACCAGAATATTCAAAGTAAAAATGAAGTTTCTTACCTTTCATTTGTTTTATTTGTCTTAAGAATTCAAAAACTTTATCAATTCTAAGTGATATTTTGTTTACCATTGTTACGTTGTATACACGATTGCTAAAACTTACATCAGCACCATTTAATAATTTTGAAATTCTTGTTTCTAAACTGAGACTTAATTTTCCATGAGTACTTGAATATTTTTGTTGATCATAGAAAACTTTACTTACTAGATATTTTGCAATTTCAACTTCACTAGCTTTAGATCAATCATAACTTTCTGGATAACGTTTTTCTAGAGTTTTAATAAGTTTTTCGAACAATTTATTTTTAATCTTTTGATTCTTATTATCTTTTGATTTTGAAGGATTTCATTTATTTTCTGGTTCAGAATCTTGTGTAGAATTTGGTTGATTTTCAACAGGTTCTTTTGGACTGTCTGGTTCTGCTTCTTTAGGTGTTTCTGAAACAGGTTCTTTTGGAGTATCTGGTTTGACTTCTTCCTTAGGTGTTTCTGAAACAGGTTCTTTTGGAGTATCTGGCTTATCATTTTTTGGTTTTTCAGGTTTAACATCTTCTTTAGATTTCTCTGAAACAGGTTCTTCTTTTTTAGTACATTTTTGTGCGACACAAATAGGTATCATAAAAATAGGTGAAGAAGCAAGAGTTAATAAAAGTATTTTTTCATAATATTCTCCTTTTATTTAGTTAAAGATTGAATGAATTGCATATTCGTTTTAATAAACTTACTTTTTCGTAATTTTAGAAAGGTTTGGTATATGCGAAAAACTCAAAAACAAAATCAATAATTTTATTTTGATTTACCTTTCATTTTAATTATATATATATATATATATATAACGAGTATTAAAAGTCAAAAACCAAAAAAATATTGCTAAAAAATTGAACTAATATGAAAATTTTTCATATACACTATAAAACACTAATATTATTTATTATTTGTGCTTATCGCTCATTCGTTTTTATGGTTGTGATAGTTATTTTTACATCAAATCAATCTAAGTCAAAAACAAAAATTGCTGATGATTTTGAATAATTTAAAATTAAAAAAGACTTCATTTGTGTGAAGTCTTTTCATTTTATCATCATCTTGGTCAAGCTAAATAATCTATATCTGATGAGTAAATAGATTTTTGTATATCTCATCAAGTTGTCAATCACTATTGCGTCCAACAAAATTGGTTTACATCATTCAGTGACTTACATAAAAATGAATATAGCTATTTAATAGTGGTTTTCGTTTTTAATCTCGATAAGACCTAATTTGGTATAAGGGTATTTGAGAAATACAAAACGAAAGAAGAACAAAAATACAAATCACACCAAACTAGAAAATAAAGTCTTAGTTTAATGTGATTTGTATTTTAAATTTGCTTAATTAATAAATCGAGCCCAATTAAAGCTGAATCATCACCATGTTCATCAAAAACAAAACGAACACTTTTGTATTGATTTTCTTCAGTGTACTCCGCAGCTTTTTCAATTGCTTTTTGTACGAATGTTTTATTTTTTAAAGAAATAGAACCACCAAAAGCAATGACTGATGGATTAATAAAAGCGAGTGTGGTTGCGATTGTCTTTGCTAAAACATCAATCCCCTCGTTAATAATTTGTTGAGCTAAAGGATTGTTATTTTCTGCTAAATCAAAAATTTCTTTAGTTGTTTTATTTTGTTGTGAATAATATTCATAACGCTTAACAATCCCATTACCACCAACGAATAATTCAGCAGATAAGGCTGGTAAGTGTAATCCGAATTCTTTTTTGTCCCCTAGGGGAATGTAAGCGATTTCTTGACCTAAATGATTAAAACCAGAAAAAATTTGGTTGTTAATAACTAAACCAGCCCCAAAACCGGTGCTGACTGTAAAAAATTGAGTAATTTCTTTATCACTTTGTTTAAAACGATAGTGGTTTGCTAAAGCCATTGCATTAGCGTCATTTTCAAAAACAATTTTGTTAATCTTTGTATTTTCTAATAAAAATTTTTTAACATTAAAATTGCTTCATCCAGCTAAATTTGGGGAATGTAATACAATTCCATTATCATAATCAGCCGGACCCGGGATACATAAAGCTAATGAAGTAATTTCGTGTTTTTTAATTAATTCAACTAAATTGTTTAATGTCTTAATCGGATCATTTGCATCAGTATTAAAACGTTCTTTATGTATTACTTTTAAGTCCTTAACTAAGGCGAAACGCGTGTTAGTACCACCAATATCAACCACCGCATATTTTTCTGAATTCATTGTTACTCCTTATTTATTAATTGATGTTTTTAAAGTAACTAATCACCGAGTCTAAATTAAGTTCGCTAGTATCGTGTAAAACTAATGAAGCTTTAGAGAAATCAACTCCTGAGTGATAGTCAAACGCAATTGCTTTAACACCTGCTCCGACTATTGATTCTACACCAGAAACTGCATCTTCTAATCCAATACATTCTTCTTTAGGAACTCCGATTAGTTCATAGGCTTGAATGTAAATATCTGGAGCCGGTTTACCTTTAGCAACATTTGCAGGATTTACAATTGCATCAAAATAATCGTAGACGTTCAACTTTTTAAGAATAAAAGGTGCATTATAGCTACTTGATGCTATTGCTAATTTTATACCTTTATTTTTGGCATCAATAATGAATTTTTTAATATTTGGTAATAAATAAGTTTCATCTAATTCTTGTTTTAATAATTCCACATAAAGCTCATTTTTTTCATGAGCAAGCGAATTTAAAAATTCTAGTTCATAAGTTGCTTGTGGTTGTTTTAATTTAATAATTTCTTTAAGCGTATCAATTCTTGGTAATCCACGTAAATTTTCGTTTTCAGCTTCAGTATAGTCAATTCCAATTTTTTTAACCACCTTAGCTCATGACTTATAATGAATTTTAGCTGTGTCAGTAATTACTCCATCTACGTCAAATAAAATACCTTTAATTTGCATATTAAAGACTAAACTCCTTGCTTATATTATTAATAATTTCTTCTTTATTTTTAATCATAAGTTTTAATTCTTTGTGTGCGCTTAAAGTTTTAATTTTTAATTTATCTTGAGTAACATGCACTTCAAAAGTTACACCTTGATACATTGCGCGATATTTCAGTGAAGTCCAGTTTTTTGGTAAATTAGGATTTAATGAAACCTTGTTATTGCTTCAAGTTAAACCACCAAAACCAAAAACGATCATTTGTCAAATTGCTGCTAAACTTCCGCCATGAATTCCGGCATTAGAAGTGTGCATTGCAGGTCCAAAGTCTACATTAATTCCATATTTAAACAATTCATATGCTTTTTCGATTTTTTTCAAACGTGCCGCTTCAATTGCATAAGTTGCAGCACTTAAACTTGAATCGTGTGTGGTAATTGCTTCATAATAGTCAAAATTCTTGCTTCTTTCTTCTAAAGTGAACGACTCAGGAAAAATACTTGTTAAAAGTACCACATCAGCTTGTTTAACTAATTGTGAACATAGTCTTTTGTGTCCTTCTTGAGTACTAAAAAGTTTTTTACCAGCGTCCCCTAACATTTGGAATGGAGACACATCAATTAAAGGAAGAGATAAGAATTGATCATTTTCTGCAATAATTAAATCCTGATTTGGTTTTTGTTGCTTCAAGTGTTTTGATACTTTTTTCATTTTAGCAACATCAAACTTATAAGGGATTTGTTTAATAATTTTATCAAGTAAATGTGGACGAGTTTTTTTCAATTTACTCATGTATTCAAGTGCTAAATCAATATTAAATTTAGCCATATAGTTAATAAAAGCATTATTATCGATATTACCTTTATATTCATTTGGTCCCATAACGTCGCGAATTTCATAGGTACCATTTTCCTGTAATTCAGCACGATTAGAATAGAACACAGCAGTTTCAATAATCATTTGATAACCATATTTTTCCATGAATACGTCATCATTAGTGAAATTGTAGTATTGGTTAACTGCAAAAGCAACATCTGAAGATACGTGAATTTCTTGTCTACGTGAAGCAATTGGAACTTGCACACCACTAACTACGTCTGCTTGTCCCCAGTATGGACACACTTCTCCATCAGTTGGTCAGGCCATTTCTCAAGGATATTGTGCTCCTAGCAATTTACTTTCTTCAAGTCTTTCCTTGGTTTCATACGCTTTAGCACGTGCTCCTTTAAGACCTTTGAATCTATAAACAAGTAAGTTTCGAGCAACTTTAGGATCAGTAAATAAATAATTTGGATTGATAAAAAATTCAGTGTCCCAGTAAGTGTGACCTTGGTATCCCTCACCAGATAAACCTTTAGCCCCTACGTTTAAATTAGTTGATTCTTTTGGTACAAAGTTATTTAAGTGGAAAATACTAAAATCAAGTGCTAAAGAATCCATTTTACTTTCTTCATCACCTTCAATTTCGACAAAGAATTGATTTCAAACTTTCTTATTCATTTCTTGAATTGATTCAACTTTTAATTTGTCATAGCTACTTGAAAGTAAAAATTCATGTAATTGATCTGATTTTTCTAATACTATTGGCTCTACTAATAAGTGTGAATGATGGTCCACACTGGTATTAACTGACATTAATTTTTCTAAAACAAATTCATCCCCAGCTTTGGCTTTTGATTTGATTTTAAAGAAAATATAACGACGTTGAATGTCAATTACATAATCGTCATTTCCACCTTTGATTAATTCTCCGTTTTTGTAGAACTTAGTTACTAAGTTGTGGACAGCTACACGTTTTGAAATTGTCGTTTTTTGGACCATTTTCAACGATTCTGTGGTTGGTCTAGTTTTGAGTCCCTCTTCAAAGTGTTGTGTCCCAGTATTTGTAACTTGTCCATTAATCCCGGGTTGCAACATTACTTCAACTTGATCTTTTGCGAATAACTCTAAAACTTTAATTTTGATTTTTTGAGCATAAACGTTTTTGTTACTTTGAGATACAAATCTCTCAAAAGTTAATAAGAAACGTCCACTTTCACGAACAATTTCCACTTCACGCACTAAAACTCCGTCACGAATGTGAAGTGTTTTAGTATATTTATCTTCTTTTAATACTTGAAAATTCTCTCCATCTAGATAAATTGGTGTTTGGATTAAATCAGCTAAATTAGCTAATTCAGGTACTTCTTTTTTAGTGTCACGATTAAAAATACCATTAACAAAAAAGTCTTCTTTATTGTAAATCGCTTTTTCTTCATCAACACTACGAATCCCTAAATAACCGTTACCAAGCGAAAAAATACTTTCAGTTTTACCAGTTACTTTTGGATCAAATTTAACTTGTGAAATAGTTTTATTTAAGGTATCATACTTTAAAAAATTCATTTATTACTCCTTAATTAATAGAATTGACTCATATGGTCTTAAAACATTTGTTACTAGTTTATTATCTTCATATGATGATAAAATTTGATTTCCGTCAATTTCTTGTTCTAAATTTAATTCTTTATTAGTCATATTAATTAGCACTTTTAAGACTTTATTAGTGTCTTGTGCAAATCTGGTTAATAAAATTGAACCGTCATTTTGCAATTCAATTTTTGCTTCTCCATACACGATTAAGTCATGGAAATCAACCTTACGCATTTTAATAATTTTTTTGTAGAAATTCAAGATGCTATTTGCATTTTTTAGATCATTTTCAACATTAATTTCACTACTACTACGTCCTAATTTAATTCAAGTTTCTTCACCTTTGTTAAATCCAGAATTAATTTGGTCATTTCATTGCATAATCACACGACCTGCATCACGTGAGTTAATGTTTGAATAAAGTAACATTTCACTTTCGCTGTAAGTTTTATCTTTGTCCACAAAATTCTCAAAAGCATTGTAAGTGTCCACATCTCTAAATTCATTACGAGCATTAAATTCAGTATTTAACATACCAATTTCTTCACCATAATAGATGCAAGGTACACCTTTAAGCATCATTAAAAATAGAGCGTGTGTTTTAGCACTTTGACTTCTAAAAAATGTTTCATTCCCTCATCTTGAAACACTGCGAGAAGTGTCATGATTTGATAAGAAGTTAGTAATCATATGTGGTTTAACTTTAGTTGATTCTTGAAATGGTTTTTGTTGATAAACAAATTCGTGATAATTTCAATTTGCATCATATCCATTACGTCCGGTTTTACGACCTCATCCGATTCATCATCAAGCAAAGTTAAAGTAATTATCAGCAACTTTATCAGGTCCATCACCATATTTTAAAAGTTCTTCATAAGAGATACCACTTGATTCACCAAGTACGTATGCATCTGGTTTATCACTAAAAGCAATTTCATTGAATTTTCTAAGCGATTCAACTGCACCGTCACATCAAGCAAAAGCAGGGTTATTTTCAACAGTTTTAAAATCTTTGGCTACATGTTTAATTGCATCTAATCTAAAACCTCTAACACCTAAGTCATATCAAAATTGAATCACATCGCTGATTGCATTAATTGTATCTGGATGATTTCAGTTTAAATCAACTTGCTCTTTTGCAAATAAATGGAAGTAATATTTATTAACACTCGGAACATATTCTCAAGCATTACCACCAAAAATACTTGTCGCTTTAGCTTCGAATTCACTTAATTTTTCACGTCAAATAAAGTAGTTATGTTCGACATTTTCTACTGATTCACAGGCTTTTTTAAATCATTCATGTTCATTTGATACGTGATTTAACACAATGTCCATAATAATATCAATATTTCTTTTTTTGGCTTCTTGTGTTAACTCTTTAAAATCTTCAAGTGTTCCAAATTGTTTTCAAACACTTTTATAGTCCAATACATCGTATCCTGCATCAACAAAGTTAGTTTTGTAAATTGGACATAATCAAATTGCATTAATTCCTAAATCTTGTAAGTAATCAAGTTTAAGTGTAATACCTTTTAAATCACCGTCTCCATCGTTATTTGAATCATAAAACGATCTAGGAAAAATTTGGTAAATTACTTTATCCTCTAATTTAATTGTTTTCATCAGAATGCTCCTTTAATAAAATTAATGATGAATGCGATTCTAAAATTTCTTTTGAATCAATTGGATTAATTTTGCTATTAAATAAAACTTTGTAATTATTAAAGTTGTATTTAAAATCATTGTCGCTAAAATTGTGTGCTACTAAAACTTCACCAGCAATGTCGCTAACATTAAAAATCAAAATCCCTTGTTCGATATCTACTAGCTTAAACTTAACTGAATTGTTAATTTTTTCATTCATGTCTAAACGAAAGAAAGGTGTTGAATTTCTAAATTCATTTAACTGTTTCAAGAATTCGAAAATTAATTCTTTAATCATTGGATTTTTTAAATTATTTCATTTGAGTTCATTAGTGTAATCACTTGTTTTATAAGAATTTGACTGAACCATATCATAATCTGGTTTAAGGTTAAAAAAGTCATAACTAACAATTTTGTGTCCCCGGTGGACTTCTTCACCAGAAATATCAAGTGGTTTAGTCTGAGCTAATTCTGTACCAGCTAAATACAACTTACGTCCCTGTGTTGCAGTTGTTAAAATCAAGGCTTGACGGTAAGCTTCGATACAACGCTCAAAACTTCATTCTTTTCCTTGTGTGATAATCTTATCTCACAATGTTAATCCATCATGACAAGCATTATACGAAAGTGTGATGTTAATATCATTTGCAAAAACATCATATTCACTATTACTATGCGGAATATCATTTCAGTCATAATTTTTAATATTCCCAGTAACTGAAGTGACATATCTTAAAAATTGGTTTTGATTATGTTCGATAATCAGGCCTTTTTGTGTTGAATCATTTTCATTTACACCTATAGCATCGCGAATTGTATCGTTAAAATATGCGAATTTATAATCATTACCTTTAGTACCTTTAATTCAACTTTTTTCAAATGGTAAATCACTAAATGGTCACGCTTCACCGTGAAGTACAATATTAGGTTTGATTTTTCGTAATTCTTGAGAAAGTTCAGCTAAAGTGTCTCCATCAATAAAGCAAGATAAATCAAATCTAAAACCATCAACATCAAAAGTTTTGACAAAATATTTTAAACTATCAATTATTAACTTACGCACCATTTTTCTTTGTGAGGCTAAAGGTGGTAAATTAACTGGCGTTACTTTAGCATTATCTCTAAAGTAATAACCAGGGATAATATTGTCCATAATTGAATTTGTCATCATGTGATTATAAACAACATCTAAAATCACACCAATACCACTTTTGTGTGCACTATCCACTAAGTTGGCAAATTCATTAATGCGACCTTGAGGGTTTTTGGGATTAGTTGAGTAAAATCCATTAATACTAAAATAGTTGTGCGGATCATAACCTCAATTATAATTGGTCACTCATCCTTGAGCTTCCCCTTTTGGGATAAAACGTGTCCCCAGGTCGTTAATTGTATAAGTAGATTGAATTGGTAAAAATTGCACATGTGTAAAATTCAATTCTTTTAAATATTCAAAAACTTTATTGTCCGCTAAAGTACTAAAGGTTGAATTTAAACCGTCCCCAGCTGGGGCAAAATCACGAATATTTAACTCATACACAAGTGGATCAACACCATTATTTAAAGCTGACTCTAATTTTTTAATTTTTGGTAAATTTTCAACTTCAAAAGGTAAAATAGCTCCTAAAGCAACTTTGTTTTCTTGTCCTTTTCAATTAAAAGGTGCTAAACTAATGCAATAAGGATCTAATGCTAATGTCACTGTTGAATCTTGATGAGTAATTCGATAACGATAATAATAATTTAAGTATTTTTTTGGTAGTTCAATTGACCAAACTGGTTTATTAAAGTTCATTTCAAAAACTTCAAAATTATCTTCATTTTCATAGTCTGGATAAATCAAAATTTCGGCTTTTTTTGCAATTGGTTGTCAAAGTTTAATGACTAATTTTTCATTAACAAAATGAACACCTAAATCATCTTTTTCATAAAAATGAATTTCATCAAATTCTTTAAAAAAATCATCATTTTTTCCAATTAAATTCATAGCTATTAAATTTTATATTTTATGTAAAACAAAACAGAAAAAACGCGTTTTTCTTGACATATCAAATGTTATATACAAAGAAAAAATAATAAAAAAACGCTATTTTATAGCGTTTTTAGATTTTAATGATTTAAAAAAATGGAAAATTTTTCAGATTTATCCTTTTGTGGTAAAACTTTATTGTTTTGCTGAAAATTCTTGATGAAAGAAAATGAAGTTTTCCGGTTTAATAAAATACTTACCAGCAATTGAAATACTTTCATCGTCGTAACCAAAAAAGTATACAACAACTAACTCATCGCGATCATATAATTTAATTTTTTCGTATTTTAATTTATAAACAATATTACTAATTCCGTTTTGGTCGTTTAATAAGTCTAAGAGTGGTTGATTTAGATTTGGAACTTGATCATCTCTTAAATATTTCTTTGATAAATAAATTTCTGATTTGGCAATCATTTCTTGATTCAAAAAGTATTCTTTTTCAAAAAAACGAAATCCTTGAATAAAAATAATGTTATCTTCAACAGTTCATTCAGGTAATTGGTCAGTTTGTATCTCTCAACCACGTTCAGAGTCCGCACCAAGCATATATCCTAAAGGTTTAATTAAATTATGAAAATTTTCAGCAACAAAGTGTCCCCTCTTACTGATTGAGTACACCGCACCTAATGATTCGAGTTTATTATAAGCAGAAATTACAACACTACGTGAACAATCGAATTTAGCCATTAAAGCATGTTCACTTGGCATTATTCGATTTGTTGGAACTTTTTTGGTTTTAATTAAATCCATTAAATAGTCAATAACTATTTGAGTCTTTTTAATTTCTTTTGACATAATTTTATTATTATATTTAATTTTTGAATATTTTACTACTTGGAAATTCAAATTCTCAAAAGTTTATGGTAATTTATCAATTAGCTAAGATACCAAATCAACAAATCCTCATCGTCCCCAGTAGGGACAGTAAATAAAAAAAACACAAAATTTAATTAAAAAACTTTGTGTTTTGATTTGTTTTGATAATTTTGTATTTTAAGATTTTAAGATATCTTCACGAAACGCTTTTTTCAAGATAAAGTCATTTGTTACGTATCCATACGATTTTTTTGCAATAACAGAAATGACTAAAGAGAAAAATGAACTAAAAAGTACGATTCATCCTTCGGTGTATGAAATTGATGCTAACATATCTTTATAATAAGATTCGGTACCATTTAATTCAAATATGGCTGTCCGTTTCGCTTCGACTGGTTTGAGTGCAATCAAGAAAAAGGTTACAGCGAAAATAAATCCAAATAAACTAATTAGTGAATTAAATAGAAATTCAGCATTTGATTTATTTGAAAATAGTAAGTATAAACTAATTACACTAATTAAAATACAAATACTAAAACTGGTTTGTAGCACAATAAACATTCCAAGGAAAACATATCTTAATTGATAAGTTGTTGAGTTTTCTAACACTGATTCTTCGATTAATTCCGGTGTGCTAAAGGTTTCTGGATTATAGTAACCTTGTTTTAATCATTCAATTTCGACTGGAATTCGAGCTCAAAATCTTGCAGAAAGAATAGTTAATAAAGCAATGTTAATACAACTAAAAATAACAATTAGAATTAATAAAATTTTTCGTTTGGTATATGAGTGAAATAATTTTGAGAGCATTAATTAATCCGAACTTCAGTTTTAGCATCAAAAATGTGGATTCTTGATTCGACAAAACTGATGTAAATTGTAGAATATAACACATATTCTTCGCTATTACTTGCATTAATAATCAATTCTAGTTCCTCACTAATGCTGCAAGCGATTAATTGATCTTTACCGATTAATTCAATGTTTGAAATTTTTGCTGCAAAACTATTTTTAATTGCTTCTTTGGAAATTTTAATATCTTCACTTCTAAATCCAATCACCAATTCTTGATTTTGGTGAACCTTACCAACCACATCTTGGGGAATAGCCAAAGTAATTTTTCCATCTTCAGAAATGATTTGTCCATCCTTAACAGTCGCTTTAAAAGTATTCATTGTTGGTGAACCGATGAATTTAGCTACGAATACGTTAGCTGGTTTAAAGTATAAGTCCCTTCCGGTACCACTTTGCTGAATTTTTCCATCGTTAAATACCACGATTTGATCCCCCATCGTCATGGCCTCTAATTGGTCGTGAGTAACATAAATGCTTGTGGTATTAAGCATACGGTGGATTGCAACAATTTCACGACGCATGCTTTCTCTTAGTTTTGCATCCAAGTTTGAAAGTGGTTCATCCATCAAGAATACTAACGGTTTACGTGCAATCGCACGTCCAATTGCTACACGTTGTCTTTGTCCACCAGATAAATCACGTGGTTTACGGTATAAATATTCGTCAATTTTTAGAATTTTAGCAACGTCTTTAACACGACGGTCGATTACATCTTTCCGTTCTTTTGCGATTTTTAGTCCAAAACTAATATTGTTATACACATTCATGTGTGGATATAGAGCATAAGATTGAAAGACCATGGCAATATTACGTTCACTAGGAAGTAAATTGTTGTATCTTTTATCGTTAAATAATAAATCACCTTTAGTTATTGAGTTCAGTCCAGCAATCATTCTTAATAAAGTTGTTTTACCACATCCACTTGGTCCTAAAAAGATGCAGAAAGTACCTGGTTTAATTTCAAGGTTAATATTTTCTAAAGTATACTTTTCATTACCTTCGTATTTTTTTGATAAATTAACCAATTTAATGTGTGCACCATTATTTTTTGATGTCACTTCACCAACTTCATTCAGCATTTTGTCTAAATCAAGTTGTTCAAAATTAAATTCATTATCAATTGCTAGATTCATATCGTTTGTTTTATTTTTAAACATTTTTATCCTTTCACTGCACCATCAGATAAACCACCTATGATGTATCTTTGTAAGTACATAAATAGAGCAAAGGCAGGGATTGAAGCTAAAAGTGAACCAGCGGCATAAGCACCAGCATTAACTTGTTTTTCTTCGGCTGTAATAAATGTATCTAAACCGATTGCTAAGGTTTTATCATCAATATCAATTAAAATAAATTTAGGTAGAATAACGTCCGTAAATGGAGTTAAGAATGATCAAAGTGCAACCATAATTAAAGCTGGACGGATTACTGGAATTAAAATTTTAAAGAATAGTCCCCAGTTGTTGCATCCGTCAACTTTGGCAGAATCGTCCAATTCATGCGAAATTGTGTCCAAATAACTCTTAAGCATAAAGGTATTTCCTGCAATCGAACCACCTGAGTAAATGACCACTAACATTAAAACTGATGAGAGTCCAATGTTGTTTCCTAAACGTACCACAATGTACAAACTAATTAAGCTTGCTGTAGCAGGGATCATTTGTAGCATCATAACTAAGGTTAGCGAGTTACGTGAACCGGCAAATTTGAATCTTGAATACGCATAACCATTAAGCGCGACACAGACAGTTGAAATTACCATGGTTAGCACTGCAATAAATAAGGTATTAGCATATCACTTTAAAAAACGACTTCTAGGACTAGTAAATAAGTAAGCAAAGTTATCTCAACCAAACTTAAATGGTGTTAAAGAAATAATTTTAACGTTGTTAATGTTAAAGGCTGAAACTAACAATGAAACAATTGGAAATAGCACAATTAAAGCTCAAAAAATTAAAATTAAATAATTAAAAAATAATCAAATAATTTCCATTGGTGTTGGTGGTTTTGCGTCTGATTCATTAAAATTGATCCGTTTTTTCACTAATGCTTTTTTATCAATTGAAACTGAATCACTAATACGTTTATAATAATTTTTTCTAATTAATTTTGAAAACATTAGTCTCTCCTTGTCATTGATTTAATAAATCCACGAGCTGCAACCGCAACACTTAAGATTGCTGCTAATGTAGTTAAGGCTGCTGCGAAGGCTTGGTCACTTTCGAATTTAACCACACCGGTTGTCATTTTGTAAACTCACGAAATAACAATATCTGTTGAGGCTTCACCAAAAACAGTAGGTTTTGCAAAAGCAGGACCACCACCTGTAAATAAGCTAATTGTGGTGAAGTTGTTAAATGCACCAACAAATTGTCCAATTAACATTGGTGCAATTGCAAGTAACAATGAAGGTAGAGTTAAACTGAAAAATAGTTGTCTTCCCTTAGCTCCATCAATTGAACCAGCTTCATAAATATCTTTTGGAATTGATTGTAAATTACCTGTTACGAGCATAAATATTCATGCATACGCAATTCATGTTTGTACTAAAATTACCAATACACGAGCTTTAGTTATGTCATTTAATCAATCGACTGGTTGATCAATTAAGTGGAGACTCATAAGTACAAAGTTAATGTACCCAGTATCCCCGGCCATGAAACTTTTACGTAAGAAACTTAAAGTAACAAAGGCAGGGATTGCTCATGGTAAAATGAAAATTAAACGGAAAAATTTCTTCCCTCTAATACGGTGATTATTTGCTAATACCGCAAGAATAATACCTAGTGAAATAGGTAAAATGGTGCTAAAGATAGTTCAGATAAAACTTCATCCTAAAACACGTGAAAGTGATAATAATAGGTCATTTTTACGAAGTTGTCATCATAGACCTCATTGTTTAAGACCAACTCAATGCACTGGCTGAGTTGGAGCTTCATGTAAGTATCCATAGTCAGTAAATGAAATTAGAATTGAGGTTACAATTGGAGCAACTACGATAAAGGCGATTAAAAATCAACCAAAAATCGAAATCATTCATGGAAATCCACTGGTGTTTAATCAGCGTTTTGTATGTGATCACTTACTTGGACGAGAACCCTCTTCAAGTGCAGTCGCAACTCTACGAGCTCCAATAGACGAAATAAATAAGTAAATAATTGAGATACTAAAGAAAATAACCGAAATTACTCCACCAAAAAGGTAGTAACGAGCATCAGGGAATGAACCTGCTTGGCTATTAAATTTAGAAGACCCTAGATCATAGAAACCAGGGATACCGTTCATTTTTGATCAATAGAATCCCAAACTAAAGGGGATTAAGAATGATCAAACAAAAACAGTAAATAACAACATTAAAATACCTTTAAGATATTGTTTGAAAAATAGAATTTCAGGTAGTCCCGGTAAAATGAATCCTAAAATTGTCGCTCATAATTTAATTCCTTTGTTAACTTCAATTGGAATTGATTTTTGAGCTTCGTTGATTTTACTTTCGAAAATTTTATTAACAATTTTCTTTTCGGCATTTTCACGTCATAAATTAGTTGATAAAATGTTTTTATTTTTATATAAATTAGAATTTAGTTTTAATCCTAATAATTTTTCTTTTTCAGCAACTTTAATTTCAATTTTTTTGTTTTTAAATGCTGCTTTAGTAATTTCTTTTGATTTAATTTTGTTTTTGTAAAGAGCAAATAATTCTTTTGACTCATCAAAAATTGATTTTTTCTTTTCTTGATTAGTCGTTTTTTCTTGTTGAATTAAATTACTTGCTTTAAGTTTTAGAATTTCAACTTTGGCTAGGATTTTTTCAATTTTGTATTTTTGAATAATCGAATTTAGTCCTTGTGCTTTTTCTAATAAAGCTTGTGATTTAACTAATTGGTACTCAGATTCGTGAGAAACTGATTTATATGATTTGCTTAAATTTTTTGCATAATCACTTTGAAGAATCAATTTAGCAATTTTAGAATGTTCAAAATAACTTTTGTGACTAAAGAAAACATCGACATAAATTTTTAAGATTTGTGTATCTAAATCATTTAATTTATTATGTTCTTGAATTGATTTTTTAATTTCAGAAAGTGAATTGGTTGCAACTGAATTTAAGTCTAAATTTTTCAAGTGTGATTCATCTGAAGTCGCAAAATCTTTGAATCTTTCAAGCATATATGATAAAGTTTTGGCTTGAACTTTTTTCAAATTAGCTTGATAAAGTTTTTTATACTCTTGCTTAGAGTTGTTACTTTGTTTAATTAAATTATCAACGATTGATTGATTATTTTTCTCTGCTTGCAAAATTTCTTGTTTATGTTGCTCAATTTTTGCCAAAGCAGCTTTTTTATATTCTTGAATTTCTACTTTTGAATTTTGATATTTCTCATTGTATTCATACTCAGCTTGAATAATTCTTTGACGAGCTGATAATTTAATGTTATATTTACCATCAACATATTTAGTTTTAATCTCTTTGTGTTCAAGTGAAAATTGTTTTCTGAGTTCTTCACGTTTAGCTAATAAACGTTGTTGAGTCTTTTTGATTTCATTATAAGCTTCTAAAAAGACAGCTTTAGGATTTGAGATTGATTTAAGAAATTCAAGCTCAGGTTCAAGTAAATTTGTTAGTTTGGTAAAATCAAATTCTAAATCGTCAAATTTCTTGATGTATTCAAGCATTAAATTGTAGAAAATGAATTTAAGGTTTAACTGAGTTTGATCTAAATTAGTTTTAGTGACTAATTTTTGAATTGAAGCGACTTTTTCTTCATAGGTGTCGGTAGTGTTTTTAAGTGATGTTTGATAATCTTTTGCATATTTATCTAAATTTTTACGTTCTTTAGTTAATTTTTTAATTTCAAAAGCAATCAAACTTTGCACACTCGAAGCAATTTTGAGCTTCCTGATTGAATCTTTGACAACTTTAACTTTGTTTAAGTAAGCAACTTTATGACTGTACAACTCACGTTTAAGGTTATCCTGAATTTTAGTTTTAGCACGTAAAAAGAGATCTTTTTCAATCTCGCGACGTATCTTAATTGCACGAATACGACGATTAAAAACGTTTTTAGCATTCTTTTTATATGCTTTTAGTGATGTTGCCTGCTGTGGTATGACGGTGTCAAATTCTTCACCATACCAGTTATATAATTTTAATTTTTCCATTTTTATCCTTTAGTTTGCCGTTTACGTATTGCTTCGAAATTATGTATTTTACGTGCAATGTGGTATTTAAAACACATGTAAATTAAATACAAAGCAATTAATGCAGCACTGAGTGAAACAAAAACTCCGGAAATTATTTGTTCTAATAATAATGTATCAAAACCTTTAAAAAATGGAGTAAACCCTAAGATGATAAAAATTATTATTCAACAAATAAAGAATATGTATCCAGCTTGAAGTTTATTTCGTAATAAACTTATATAAATTAAGAAAAATACCACCAAGAGATTACTTCCGATAAACGAAAGAATTAGCAATCTTGTGTAATTTTCCAATTCAATCTCGCTATATGTCTCAGCATTTTTAATTCCAAACACAAACGGAATCAAAAATCAAACAATATAAGAGAGAGTCCAAAACGGAAGTAAGCTTATTAAAAAATAAAAATCAATTTTGGAGAGATTGATTTTTAATTTTTTATACATGATTATTTTTCGAATGTCACCACTAATTGTAATGCAGTTTCAGTCATAATTTTAGCTTTATCTGAGTATAATTTGCTCATTTGTTCTAACACTGCAGCTGTAAATTCAGCTTTAGCATCAAGATCAGGTGTTTCGGTTTTTTTGGCTAAAATCTTATCTGCTGTTTCTTTAATAAATACTTTGTTTCCGAATGTACTGTCATTTCAAATTCCTCAAACGGTTGAAGCAAATTGTGGATTTGAGTGGTCAATACGTTCAGTTAAGGTTGTTAAAACACCTAAACCACCATCTTCAATACTTCTACGTGATGTAACTACGTCAAGAATTTTGTTGATTGCACCATTTTTTTCGTATTTAGCAATTTCATCAGTCGCTTTTGATAACTCAACATCGCTAGCTGTTCCATCTTTTCTTAACACGAATTTAGGTGCAACTTTTTCAACTAATACACGGATTTGTGCATTGTTTACATAGTTGTTGAAGTACAATTCGCTCGCTTTAGTAATTACTTCGTCAGATACTTCAACTTTAGCTGCGTTAGCAAATTCAGTTGCTTTAGCTTTTACTTCTTCATAAAGTGCATTCAAAGTATTGTTTTTGATTGCTTCAGTAATTTTTGCATATAAAGCTTCTTTTGAGTCACCTGAATCACCGTTAGCACCAAAAATATAATCTTCAACTTTTCTTACATGTAAAGTTCCTATTTCGGCATTTTGAATTAATTCTGGATGAGCTTGAACAAATTCACTCTTAATAATTTCAGGTCCAACTTGTCATGGTTGACCGTCCCCAACAAGTGCTGATAATTCAATTCCAAGTAATGCAGCTTCAGCATTACGAAGTCCTGTAACTGGTTTAAGAGCATTTTTTAATTCAACTCAAGCTTCTGATTCAAATTCTGCACCATCAAGACCATAATCAACTTTGATAATATTTTTTTCATCTAAAGGTGTATTTGAATTTGAAATATCTCATGTTCCATAGTCAACTTTTGCTTTTGAAAGAACTTTTCCTTGTGAGTGATATGCATCAATAAATTCATCTGCACTTGTATATCCTAAAGGTTCGTAGAATTTAGCAAATTCTTTATTTTCTTCTTTCAATTCATTGGTCATTGATTTTTTCAACTCATCTTGCATATGGTTACCATATGGAATTTTTGAGTCTGATTTAAAGTAAGCTTTGTAAGGTTCTAATTTAAAAATTAACTTAATAAATTCTGAAATAGCACCTTTACGTTCTGCACTCGCACCATTATTTCTTGAGTTAATTGCATATGATCAAGCACCTGGTTGTTGTACATAAGCACTTTCATCAGTTGCTTTAATTACGTTAACAAATACGTTAGTGTCAGCATTTTTCTGTGTGTTTTGCACGTCTCAAGTACCAACAACTGCGAAGTTAATTTTCTTAGCTTTTAATAATTCTCAGATTTTTTGTTGAACTGTCCCCATATCCTTGTCGATGACTGCAACTAAATCTGATTGTGTAATACCACGTTGAGCTCATTTAGTTTGTTTGAATTCTTCTTCATTCATTAAATATGCTGCTTGTCAAATAGGGAAAACTAAGTCCATAGCCGCTTGCACACCTTTTTTAAAGTGTTCGTGGTATTTATCACCGATAATGAATCCTGATTTAGCTGAAGCTCCATCACTATAAAGGATTTTAGCCATTAAATCTTGTAAATCTTTTTTACCAGAGTTTTGTTTAGCAATTTCTGTAAAAACCCCTCCCATGATTCCGGCTCCGTATCAAAAGTCTTGAAGACGAACAATTGCAAGACCCTCCTCAACCAATTCTTTTAATGAGTTGGTATTTGGACTTAATAAAACATTCTTAGTTGTTTCATAATCCAAGTTTGACGCCATAACGATTCCCTCAACGTTGTGACGAATTCCGTAAAGACGTTTTTCAGGAGTTGGTTTTGCAGCATTACGTTCAATCCCTGAAACAGTTCCGTATTCTTTCATTGATTGTTTTTCAGCATCACTAAGTCCAAGTTGAGTTGTAATTGTATCAAATAAACTTGGATCAAATTTATCTAAGTTTGTTAAAGCATTTTTTGATGCTAAGTCAGTAATTTCTGGTGCATAGAAAATGTCAGGTACTACTTTATAGTCACTCGCCCCAGTTGTTCCGATTTCTTTTGCTGAAAAGACGTCTTTTTCTAAAATAGTAATTTTAAATCCGTGTTTGGTGTGATATTCTGTTTTGTTGAATTCTTCAATTACTTTGTTGTAAAAATCTTTTTGAACACCGTCAACACCAATAACAATTTCTTTAATTTCTTCAGCTTTAGTGTCAGGTCCACAAGCTGCTGAAGTAGCTACTAAAGTTAAACCACCTAATCCTAAACCACCTAAAAGAAGCTTTTTCTTTAATTTCATTTTCTCTCCTTAAATTCTATTCAAAAACAATTTCATTTTTCACATAAGCTACCATTGCAAAGAGCATTCCGATCGGACTTAAGAATAACAATGACGCTAACATACTTACTATTCCAATTCATTTATTAAATTCAGTTTTAGACAAAATTGAGCAGATATGTAAACTCATAAACGCAATCACAAGGTAAGATAGTATTATTATTGCAAGTACGATTCTTCAGTGATATTCCATTAAAATTTTTGTATCGACTGTTATTTTAGAATTAGCATCAATCTTAATAACATAGAAAAACAATAAGATTTGCGAGATTAACATAACAGTATTTGCAAAAACTAAAATTAAATATTCTAAAACTTTAGGTAAATAACGTCGTTCAAGCGGATATTTACCTAAAAAGAGATACCGCATTTTAGTTTTTCATGGTAATTTTTTAATCGTGAATTTTGATTTGTTTTTTTTCATATTAAGCAATTAAATTATATGTATTAAATCAATTTATTCACGTATTTTATTGTTGCATAAGTTGTTGGTAAGCTTTGACCGGTCAAGTATTTTGGTTAAAAAAAGCACAAAAAACTAACTTTTGTGCTTGAGTAAAAAATGCATATGAAAATTATTTCACATTTACTACTTAAATTATTTTAACTTTAAAACCGATGATTGAAAATCCGCTTTTGCTACGTTCAATTTGGTTTTGATTAATCGATACTTTTTGCTTAATTAAAACATCAGTAATTTTATAATTATCCTTTAAAACCATTTTTCAATTTTGCGGTGATTGGTTAAATGAAAAGTAATAAACTAAATAATCAAAATCGTCATTTTCTTTTGGATTCTTACGAACTACAATACTATTTTCTGAAATTCCAATTGATGCTTTTGAGTCAATTACCAAACTAGGATCTAAGTCTAAATTTTTCATTTTAAACATATCACTATTTGCTTGTCGAATTTGGATTAATTTTTTAGTTAAATTATAAGCAGAGTCAGAATCACTCATTTGTTTTTCGATAGTTGGAATGTCTTTTGATGAATTTAAGAAAATACGACTATATTCACTTCCACTGCGTTTTTCATAGAAATCGACATTTTTCTTCGCATCAGATCAAGGGAAAGCTTCACGAATTAAATTGTCCCCTCTTTCTTTTGGACCACCATGCATCATTAATTCGTTTCCGTCGTATAAAATAGGTGTCCCTTGTTTGACCAAAAGTGCACTTAAACCAAATTTCATTAAATCTTGGTCAAGTTTTGAAAGTTCTTCATTTCAAGTTCCATTTAATTCATTAATTCTTACATTATTAATTCAACGGTGTACGTCATGATTATCTAAAAATGGTAATCATTCAACATGATGATTAACTGTTTTTTCTAAATCATTCATTGAATTTAAAAAGTCATCATTTTCATTAAAGTTCATTTGGATGTTTCCTAAACCTTTAGAATGTCAACCATCAATTACACTTGAAAGTGCTGGATTATTTTGGTAAGCAAAGTATTTTTTTGCGTTCAATGGACTTTCTCATCATTCACCAAACATAAAGACTTTGTCACTTTTTCTTGATTCACCATCATTCATCGCATTTTCGCTCGCTTGACGCAATTGTGTAAATAATTTAGCAGTTTTAGTTCCATCTAAATCTGATGGTTCGTATTTGTTTTTTGAACCTCAAAAATGGTAGAATGCGTCATACCTAAATCCATCGACTCCTTTTTTACTTCAGAAGCTTTGAATTGCTTTAAGTTCTTCAACCACTTCAGGATTGTCCAAGTTTAAGTCGGGCATACCTTTTCAAAATTCTGCGACATATTCAGAATTAGTTGGTTTGCGAGTTTTATCAATGTTTAAAAATATATCGATTGAATTTTGATCATCTATACCATATGCTTGAACATGTTCATCATTTTTGCGTTCATAAAAACGATAAAAGTCACGATATTTTTGCTCGCCTCTTAAAGCTGCTTGGAATCATGGATGTTCATAAGAAGTATGGTTAAAAACTAAGTCCAAAATAACCGCGATTCCACGTTTATGTGCTTCAATTAAAAACTCGTCAAAAGCTTGCATTCCACCTAATTCTGGAGCTACATCTAAATAATCAATCACATCATATCCATGATATGAACTAGCTGGATGAATAGGTGATAAATATAAAGTGTCCACTCCAAGCTTACTAAAGTAGTCTAAATTATTTTTTAGACCGATAAAATCACCAATTCCATCGTTATTTCCATCAGCAAATGAATAAACGATTAATTGGTACATTACATTACTTTGTGGAGCTTGTTTGTTAAATGGAGCGATGAATTTTGCATTTTGAGCTTCTAAAATATATGACAAATGATTCATGTTTTGACTTTGAATCTTCTGAGTAAATTCTTGATCACCTCAATTTTTTAACTTTTTAGCATTATTAACACATGAAGGTACTAGCAAGCAAGAGCTACCAGCTAATGTTGCTAACTTCATAAAAATCAAACTTTTTTTCATATTATTTTTATTATATGAATTTATCAAATTTATCTTTTGAGAATCTTGTTAGGTCAAATAAAAAGTGCATTTTTGGTGCACTTTAAAACTTTTTGCCGAAAAATTCAATTTAATGTTATTTGTTTGAATCATTTCATTTTTTAATATTAGAATTTATCTCGTCAAAAATCGAGAATTTTGGATCAACGCGATTAACCAAAATAAAATAAATTAAATCAGCTAAGAATAAAAATCCAATTTTGCTACCAGCACTAGTAATGCGGTGTTGTTGTGGTAATGAGTTTACAATTAATACATTACGAATGTCATTGCGTTCAAGCGATTTATTACGTGTTCATACACAATGACGAATTCGATTATTAATTAAATGGCTTAATACCGGAAAAATTTCTGCCGTATTACTGCTACGAGTAATGACTGTAACAAAACAGTTATCTTTTAGAACGTGACTAAGACCAAAAAAGTCATGCACACTTGAAATATTGTGTGTCGTTATACCGATTTTATTCAGATTTTTTGACAGATACGAACCGACAAACGAACTTTCTCCGATTCCAAAAATAATGTGGTTTTTGCAGTATTTTAGTCTACGAATGTATTCACGAATATTGTCGAAATTTTCACTGTAACGCTCAAAAGCATCTTCAATACTAAATTTGTAGTGTTTGTGGATGTTATTGATGATATCATGAATACTTAATTGTCCCTCTTCTTTAAGCTCAAGGTCGTTATTTTCAACGATATATTTACGTTTTTGAATATAAAGTTGAAATAAACGATAGTTCTCAAAACCTAAAGATTGAATAAAACGAGTCAGAGTTGATTGTGAGCAAAAAACCTTTACTGATAATTCTTTTGCAGACAATTGAATTACTAAATCAGGATTAGATTCTATAAAATCGATTAAATAACGATTATTTTGATTATTTGAAAGATTCGACTTGTATTTCTTTTCGATAAGATTTTGTTTTGCCATACAAAATAATTTTATTAAGTTCTGCGATAATAATAATAATAATAATAATAATAACGGTATTTTTCATATTTTTTCCACATTTTCATCCTTAGTCAATTAAAACGATAACGTCTTATTGGTAGAGAGAAAAGTAAATAAAAAGTGTAGCGATATCGCTACACTGATTTTTATTATTCCAAGTATCCAATTGGTAAGTAAATTAATCCAAAGATAACCAAACCAATAAAGATTAAGAAAACCGAAAATGCTGCAAGAACCATAATTAATTTCGAATATTTAATTAGGTTTGTTCAAACATATTTTTTAAAGTAAAATGAAAACATATTATCCTTTCGTTGCAACACCTTGTCTTGATATAGCATTCATAATTCTTTTTCTAATCAATGAGTAAATAATAATTAATGGTAATACAACTAAGACAGCCCCGGCCATTCTGATGTTAACTACCATTCTGGTAAGACCATCAACTTCTTCTTTTCCGGTTGTAAATAATCAAATTGATAATAAAGGAGCATCGGTTCTACCTTCATAAACAGTAGAAGGTCATAAGTAGCTGTTTCATGAAGCAAAAGCGGTTAAAATAGCTACAGTTCAAATAGTTGGTTTAATCATTGGAATTGCAATTTTGACAAAGAATTTTAATTCACTTGCACCGTCTATTTTTGCAGATTCACGAACACTATCATTAATCGCCTCAAAAGCATTACGGAACATAAATCCTGAGAATACTGAAGCAACGAATGGCATTGTTAAAGCGATTATGATTTTAAAGTTGTTAGCCGCATCTTTTCATCCAAGCTTAACAATAACGATATATTGTTGCGAAAGCAATGCAAGCTCAGGTAAAACAAGTAATGATAAGAAGAAGAATCACATCGCATTTTTAAATCTTCATTGTTTTAAACTAAATGCGTATCCAAAAGTCATTGAGAAAAATGTTTTTCCGGCGATACTTACTGCAGTAATTAATGAAGTAAAAATTAAAGCTTTTCAGTATCCGTCTTGGAATGCTTTAGCATAGTTTGATCATTCAAATAGTATTTTACCAGACTCTAAATCACGTGGTACTAAGTGCACTGTACCTGTATCTTCAGCTAATTGACGTGTGAAAAGAGAATTAGCGATCATAAAGTAAAAAGGGAAAAGAACTACCGCACCAAAGAATAATAAAACTGATAATTTGAAAAACATAATCAGTAATTTACTGATATATTTGGTTGTTTCAATAGGATTTGCTACTTTTTCTTGTTTAGATTTTAAATTTCGTTTTAAGAACATTTGTTTTATTAGCAATTTTACTGTAAACATTCTTTTCTCCTTTCTTTTCTTTAAGTGTAAACATTAATGCTACAAATTTACGTAAAGTATATGATACGGTTATACCGATGATAACTAAATACACAGATAAAGCTGCGGCACGTTCAAAACTTTTATCAACAGTAATATATTTATAGATTAATAACATAATCGATCCACCACCATTTTGAACCGCTGCACCGGCAGAGTTGTTGAAAATAGCAAGTGGAAAGACTTTAATACCACCAATTAATCCGACCGTAATTAAGAATGAAATTGTTTTTTGGATTGATGGTAAAGTAACAAAGAAGAATTGTTTTGCTTTATAAGCTCCATCAATTGAAGCTGATTTATAAAGCTGTTTGTTAACACCTAACATTGCAGATGTTAAGATTAAAATTTGGAAAGCTAGATTACCTCAAACACCACGTACTAAAATAACGACTAAAGGTAATCATGAATCGCTCTCACCGCTTTTTAATCACTTAAGATTAGTACCAAAAATTAAATTAACTAACCCTTTTTCTTGTGGTTCAGTTCCACCAAAAAGGTAGAAAAACGTTAAACCAACCGCAATAGCGTTAGTAACATACGGTAAGAAGAACACCGTTTGTACAAATCCACGTGTATATTTATTAATAACGTGGAAAATTGCGGATGCAATTAGAATCGAAATAGTTAATGAGATTGGTAACGCAGCAACTGAATACACGAATGAGTTTCTTAATGCGATGTAAAACTCACCACCGATTTTAGTTTTAGCGTCTAAGAAATCTATGAAATTTTGAGTTGAGTATACAATGTCATACGCTTTTGGCCCAACTCTTCTTTCAAAAGCGACAAAAATAGTTAAAATAAACGGAATAATTGTAAAAAGTAAAATAATTAAAATTGAAGGTAATATTAATAATGATGGTTTTCAAAATGGAGATTTTGCATCAATAATTCTTAAACTTGATTGCTTTTTAGTAATAGAAAACTTTGAACGGAAAAAGTTTTTAATTCGAATTGAAAATAATGATAAATTATTAAAAAACATGAATTAATTAACTCTTTCAGTCGTATCAATATCGAATAAATGCAATCTTGAAACTTTTGAAATATCCATGTAAACAACATCACCGATATTGTATTCATCTTTTTTACTTAAGAATACGTTAGCAATAACTTTAGGTTCTTCAATGATAACTTGGGCTTGAATTTCTTTTCCTAAGTATTCAACAGATTTAATTGTACCTTTGAAAATTCCTTTAGCCGCTGTAGTTTCAACTAAATCTTCTCCACGAATTCCAACTTTAATTTCAGGTTTTGAATAGTTTGAAATTGTAGTAATTGCCTTGTCATTAATTAAGATTTCACCATTGTGAACTTTGGTTGGAAAGACTGACATTTCAGGCATACCTAAAAACTTAGCAACGAATTCGTTTGCTGGTCTACGGTAAAGTTCCATTGGTGATCCCATTTGTTGCACTTGAGCCATTGACATACAGATAACTTTGTCGCTAATTGACATCGCTTCTTCTTGATCGTGAGTAACAAAAACTGTAGTAATTTTACTTTCTTGTTGTAATTCACGAATTCATTTTCTAGTTGAAATTCTTAATTTAGCATCTAAGTTTGAAAGTGGTTCATCTAATAAAAGAATTTTTGGTTTTTTAACAAGAGCACGTGCGATAGCAACACGTTGTTGTTGTCCACCACTTAATTGAGTTGGTTTTTTGGCTAAATTCTTTGTAATATCAACACGTTCAGAAACTTCAAGCACATCGCGAGCAATCGCTTCTTTCATCGAAATTAAGTCTTTTTTATATTCTTCAACTTCATGTTGAGCTTCAATAGGTAACAATCTAATTAATTCATTAAGTCCTTTGTTTGAATTCGATGAACTAACTGATGTTTGACTAGCAAAAATTTGTGAAACCAGTTCCTTTTGAGCAAGTTTGAATTTATTTTGATATTCTTTATTTTCTTGCTTAATAATTTTTTTGGTTTCATTTAACATTCTATTAACTGAGTGAACTTTAGTTAAAGATTTCATGAAATTAAGTTGTAATTTCAAGTTTTTAAGAATTTTATTGTGTTTTACTTTGACGTATTTAAATAAAACTTTATAAATTGATTCATTAATTTTATTTAATAATTTAACTTCAAAAGTACGAACAATTTCTTTAGGTTGAATACTAATGTTGTTTTTGTAAACTTCATTTTTGTAAGTTTCAAGTTCATCAAAAAGACTACTTCTTAGTTTGTAAATTTTGTCAATGTATAAATCTAAAGAATTGGTGTAATTTTCTTGTAAGAAATCATTAATTTCTAAAGAATTTAAGAATTTACTGATTTTTAATGAATTTTGATTTTCACAATATTCTAATTCATGAGTTAAATGTTTTGCAATTGGATTTTCTTTATTTGTCAATTGACTAACATTTTGAATAGGATTTGAATGAATTCTTCTTAATAATTCAATTTCTAAGCTTTCAGTGTATTTTAATTTTGATGAAAATTCATCTAATAAATCGTTAATTTGTTGAGTTTTATTTGCATAGATCTCTTTAATTTTTTCATTAATTAGCTCTTGATCAATTTCAGCAACGATTTTCTTTTGGTAAAGTGTTTTTTCGTTTGCTGCTTTTGCTTTTTTATATGATTCAAGCGAATCCTTAACAATAAAGTTCTTTTCGGCAGCAGACTTAGATTGAGCAATTTCTAAAAGGTTAACCTGATTTTGTGAAATATCTTCTTTACGAGTTTTTAAGTTTAAAAATGAAACATTATTTTTTTCAAAAATGTCATTTCTCTCGTTAAAAGCGTTTTCTAAATCAGTAATGTATTTAGATTCGACATTAAAATGTTTAGCTAAAATTGTAAAAATGTTTTTTTGTGCTTTTTCAAAATTTAACTTATATTCTTTTTGTCAGTGTTCATCATTGTAAAGTGGAAAAGCAATATTATCAAAAACATTCATGTGTGGATAAAGGGCATAGTTTTGAAATACTAATCCTAATTCTCTTTGTTGAGGTGAATATTTTGTAACATCAATTCCGCTAAAATAAATTTTACCGCTACTTGGTTTTAAAAGACCTGAAATGGCATTAAGAGTTGTTGTTTTACCACTACCACTAGGTCCAAGTAAAGTTACAAGCTCTCCTTGGTTGATTTTAAAAGAAACATTATCAACTGCAATTGAAGTACCAAAGTCAATAACTAAGTTTTTAATTTCAATTGCTGGAGTTTGCAATTTTACAGATCTTTGTTCTTTGTTGTCCATTATTTCCTTTCTTTATTACTTTAATTTTAATAGATTTCTAGAATTTAATGTTAATTGACATTCTTAATTTTCGAAATTCCATTTAGTTTATAATAATTTTTTCTTGTTTCTAAACCACCAAATTCTGGATTGCTTGGCAACATGAAAAATTCTCTTGCACTACTAAAACTTTTACCGTGTTCACTATAGAAAACAACTAAATCATCAGGTTTTTCAATTCGTTTATTTAAAACATTTTCAATACCATATTTTTCTTTTAGAATATTGTTTACTTTATTTACAGTTTCAGGAGAATAAAAACCTTTTTGATTTATAAAACCATAGTTATATGCATTAGCAATATATGGTGTTGCTAAAAGTTCAAATGAAGGATTTGGTTCATTTTCTTCATTTTTCTTATATGTGTTATATGCAACTACTGTAGTGTCATTAATAATTGGTAAGGTATAACCATTTTTTAAAAGTTCAAGTGCATATAATTTTCACTGACCGCTAGTTTCATCTTGATATAAAATGTGTGTCACATATCTATCATATGATCTTGTCGCTCAATTATCTGCAATTAATTTAACTTTTTTTCCTACTTTTAATACTGATTTAGCAAATTCTGTATCTAATTCTGATAAAGTTCTTTCGATTCGATTAATTTTCAATTTATTTTTCAATATTTCAAGATTAGCTTCTTCAACTGTTACTTGTTTTTGATCACCAGCTTTTTTAGCTTCATCAATTTTTTGCTTGTTGAGCATCAAAAATAGCTTGAATTTCTTCTGGTGTTTTTTCTTTTTGTTTGTTAGAGGCTGAAACAAATGGATCCACAACATAAGCTTCAGGAGTATCAATAAATGGAATACGAATATTAATCTGATTTTCAGTAATATGACTTTCCGCTCCTGATTGTTCTTGAGCTAATTTTAAATCATCGAATTTAACTACAACTGTATCTCCATCAATTACTCTAACAATTTCAGCATCAACAGCATGATAGTATTCTCAAAAGTTTTGTGTGACTTCGGTCGAAACACCACTGAAGTAATTATATTTTGTATATTTAATAATTTTATTATCAATGTCTTTGGTTAAATTATCAAAATCAAATTCATTAATTGAAAAAGCTTTGTTAGAAGGAGCACATTGACTTGAAAGCATTGGTACTGCTAGAGTTGTAAGAAAAATACCCGTAGATAGGGTAAGTATTTTTCTTCGTTTATTAACGATTTTGAACATTAAATTATTCAATTCCTCTTCTGAATTTTGCTAATGCTTCAGCAGGTTTAACTTTATTTCCAGTAACAAGACTTTTTGCAGTAGTAGAAATAGCTTTTCTAACTCTATCAGCTTCAGTTGCACCTGGATCTTCTACCAAGAAGTTACTTTCAGGATGTGTAACAAGTGCTTGGAATGCTTTAAAAATTAAGTTGTGTGGTGTACCTTCTTTAGCGAATAAACCTTTTGGTTGGTCAAAGAATTCTTTTGTAGTGTTTAAGTAGTTACCAAATTCATTGAAAATATCGATTGGTTTTTTGTTTGTAAATGTTTGAAACTTATCACTTTTATCTGGATTTTTTCCATTAGGAATTCGCAATTCTTCAACTGTAGTAGAAATAAATCATTCAACAAATTTTCTTGTTTGTTCGTCTTCATTAGCATTAGAGTGAATTCCGATAATAGATGGTCCTTGTCCTACAATGTAACTTTTATCAGATTCTGCTGTAGCTTTTGTAGGTGCCATTAAGTTATAAACTTCATCACTATTAACAAATGAACTTGCAGAAGCTAGTGTAATTTCAAATTCTGCAGGATCAATTAAGTAAAGTTGTTTTTTACCTAATCTAAAGTCGATTTCACCTAATAACTTACTTTTATCACTCAATTGGATTCCTTTAAATGTAACGATTCCTTTTGAATCAGAAGAAACTGCAGTAGAATTAGCATCTGCAACAACAATTACATAGTTTTTACCATTACCAAATGCTTTTAAAGTAGCATCTTGTTCTGCACTTGTTAATTTACCATCGTGTTTTAATTTATCAGGTTTTTGTTTATCATTAGTACTTAAATAAATACTATTTTGATAAGAACCATCGATAAATTTGATACCATCATCGCTAGAAGATTCTACAACGTATAAATTAGTTGTTTTTCTTTCATCATCAGTTAAAATTTCAGTAAGATCATTTTTCTTATCTTTGAATTTAGCGTTAATGAATTTAGCGCCATCAACTTGTGCAGCTTTACCAGATACATAGTTATATGAAACTCCAGCACTTGATCCAATTGTTGCAAGATATTCATGTTTTGAGAAACGAGTTGAACCATATGATCCATCACCATTAATAATTAATGAACTAGTAGAAATAGCTGGATTAAAAATATCAAAAATTTTCTTAATTCCATCATATTCTGCAGTACCTGATTTTTTGTATGATGTAAAGTCAAATCCACCGTAAATTTCAGTACCAGCTGCATTAGTTTTAGGGAATAATGTAATACCGTTTTGTGCAGCACTTGTATAGAAATCATTAGGGAATGAGTCTGTTGAAGCGATGTAAGAAACTTTTTCTGGATTGTAGTATGATCTTACAATTGTAATGAATTTTAAATAATCATTTCAATTACCGAAAGTAGTATCTGAAAGAGTAAATCCTGTTCTTAAGTCTGCTGCTTCGTTTCATGATTTTTCATCAAAAGCACCATCTCATTTTTTATTAATCATAGCTTTATCAGCATCTTCGCTTGCAGATGATCATTTTTCAATAGCTTTATTAATAATTTTATTTGATTCAGATTTATCAACCGCAAGTCCTTTAGCTTCTAAATCTGAAATGATTTTACCTAATAATGGCAAGTTAATTGTTAATATTGAAGTTGATTTTGAAGTAGGAATAAATACAATTTCACCATCATTAATTCCAGCGATTTTTTTGTTAATGTCTAAGAATTGGTCGGCAATATTATCTAAACCACTAATTCCTTTAAAATCTAAACTCATGTCATATTCAGCGATTTCAGCTGCTGCTGCAGGATAGTTAAAGATCAAGTTACCGATTGAACCACTTTTATCACGTGCTTTAAGACCTTGAACAATAGAAGTTGTTGTATATCCACCAACTCTAACTATTTCAATTGGATAAAGATTGTTTGGTGCGACCACATTAGCGTTGTAATAATCAACAATTGCTTGTAGTGCTTTACCTTGTTTATTAGTTTCTGAAAAACCAGAAGTAATAATGATCTTTTTATCATCATTTTGATCAAAACGTCCTTTAGCACCACAAGCTGCTGAAAGCAATGGTGCAGCAAGCATTGAAGCACTCGCAACAGTTAATAAAGTTTTAAATTTTGTTTTCATTTTTCTCCTTGAAATTGATTGCAAATAAATACACAAATAATTATATTATTTATTTCTGTAGAATCTGAATTTTTATTCAATTGTGGAAAAAACATGGAAAAAAATAAAAAACGGATTTTAAAGCTAAAAATTACATTTTTTAGTGAAAATTATTTTCGTTTTAGAGTTTCACACAACAGTGGAGAAACATTTTTATATTAAATAAATCAAGCAGAACAAAAATAAAAAAATAAACTATTTGCGAATTCCAAAAAAATTCGGTCATAGTTTATTTAGTGAGTTTAAATTATTTGTTTTTGTTTACAAAATCATCTAAACGTGAGTGTTTTCTAGCACCTTTATTAGCGTGGAAAACACCTTTTTTCACAGCTTTTCCAATTAATGAGTGTGCTAAAGCAACTTTTTCAGCAACTTTTTCATCTTTTGCTAAAACTGCTTCACGTGCAGCTCTAATAGCTTTACGTACACGTGATTTCATAGCAGCGTTTTTAACTCTAGCAGCTTCCATTTTTGAAATGCTTTTGATTTTAGATTTAATATTTGCCATGTTAAACCTCCCTTTTTCATACATTTTTATATATTTTTAAAAATATAGAAAAATCGTGTTTATTATATCAAAAAGACAAAAGAAATGATAAAATTAATTCATATATTAGATGTGAAAAGGAGTCAAAATGACTGTATCAAACAAAAGTCGTGTTGTTCTTGTTATATTGAGTTTCTTCTTAGGAGCATTAGCGATTGATCGATTTTATGCTGGTAGAATTGGATTAGGTATTGCTAAATTATTATTAGGTGTATTTACTTTATATATTTGAAATTTTGTTGATTTTATTTTAGCAGTTGCTGGAAGACAAAAAGATAATTTTGGATTATATATTCAAAACTGATAAACATAAGATACGAAATATTCTAGAGAAATTAAAATTCAAACTCTATTGCACTGCGATAGAGATTTTTTATTAACTAAATTCAATTCAAAAAGTGAAAAAAATCTCCATTTATTTAACGGAGATTACTTTAGCATCACAAAAGTGAAAGTTTGTAGTTTATTTACGCTTAGTTACAATTACAAGCGAACCATCTTGTAAGTCACATTCAACTGGATTGGCTAAATTCAAACTATATAAAATATTTCTAAAATCAAAAATTTGTTCTAAGGAGATTTCTTCAAATTTTTGTTCAGGAATTAAGACGTAATTATTTCCTAAATGACAAATTTTAGTTTTTTTAATAAATTCGACTGGATAATAATCTTTAAGTCATTGCAATAATAAAATATCACTATGATCTAAATCTTTTTCATTAATATGAATTTTAAGATTTTCATCGATGTATCTTTTACGAATTATGTTGAAATTATAAATAAAGTTTTGAATTTCTTTTCTGGTCAAAACAGTTGCAAGAAAAGCACACAAAATAGCTCTATTTTTATTTATCGCATAACTTGTGTTTTTAAATTCTTCAGATTGAAGAAGTTTAATTAATTGTGTTTTTTCTTTTTTTAAATCATGTAATACATTCATAAAAATTGGATATCTTTTATAAAGTACTAAGTATTTAAAATCACAAACATCGTATTCTATTTTTGAGTATAATTCATATAAAAATAGAAAAAAATTAAACTTAATCGTGTTATCAAACAACTTTGGTTTATTCGTGTAAATTCATTTTGCTAAGTGTAATTTTCTAATATTTAAGCACAACATTTGACCTTCTTTTTTATCTACTCATTTTAATTATAGTTTTATATATGCATAAAATGCAAAAAGTGCAAATTAATTGATGAATTTTTGCATTTTATGACATGTTTTTTCATAAAAAAGTCGATTTTGCCTAAAAATTATGAAAATTAATTTATTTTCGTTTTTGTTTCTTGAAATTATATTTAATTTAAAATTAAAGATTTGTTGATTTTATGCTTTTGAAGAATATGATAAAATAATATTACAAGCCCAAGTGGTGGAATGGTAGACGCTGCGGACTCAAAATCCGCTGGAGCAATCCGTGCAGGTTCAAGTCCTGTCTTGGGCACCAGAAAAATTGCGACATTGAGTGTCGTTTTTTTTTTTTTTTTTTTGCCTTAGTCAAAATGATTTTCCTTTTAAAAAAAATTTAAAGTATTAAAATTTAATTAATATGAATTAGAAGAAAGGAAAAATATGATTATCAAAGAAATTACATCACAATTAAGAAGTGATTTAATGCAATTAAAAGCGGTTTTTAAAGGTGATGAATATCCAAAAACACTTTTAGAAAAAAATTCACAAATTACTGAATATTTCGATAAAAACGAAGCTTTGGTTTACCTTGGAGAAAAAGGTAAATTAAAATATGACGATGTCTATGCTTTCGCTAAAAACTTAGCAAGTGCTAACACACGTGCTTACCAAGTTAACTTAGACTCATTTGTTGGTGAAGGATTATGCATTAAAGGTGTTGTTAAAGCTTTTGTTGAAGCTATTAACTACACAAATGCACAATTATGAAATGCTAAAACTAAAGAAAAAGAAGTAAAACACGAAATTAGTTTATATTCAAGTGCAAACCAAAGTGAATACGAAAAAGCTTTAACTGAAGCTTTAGTATTATCTCAAGCAGTAAACTTTGTACGTGATTTACAAGTTACACCACCAAATATCTGTAATTCAGAATGATTAGCTGATTTTGTAGCAAATGATTTAAAACAACACGAAAACTTAAAAGTTACTGTTTTAAATAAGGCACAAATCGAAGAGCAAAAAATGGGATTATTACTTTCAGTTAACCGCGGAAGTATGTATGAACCTCGTGTAGTTGTGATTGAATACAACGGAAATCCTGAAAGTGACCAAAAAACTGTTTACGTTGGAAAAGGAATTACATTCGACTCTGGTGGATACAACATCAAAACTGGTGGACACATGTTAGGAATGAAATTCGACATGTCAGGTAGTGCAATTGTAGCCGGAGCTCTTAAAGCGATTGCTCAATTACAACCAAAAGTTAACGTAGCGGCTGTAATGTGTATTACTGACAACCGTGTAAACGGAGACGCTTCATTACCTGATTCAGTATGAACAAGTATGAACGGAAAAACAGTTGAAATCAACAACACAGATGCTGAAGGTCGTTTAGTAATGGCTGATGGATTAACATACGCAGTTAGAAACTTAAAAGCAACTCGTTTAGTTGATGTGGCAACTTTAACCGGAGCTATCTTAGTTGCTTTAGGTTCAACATACACCGGAACATGAGCAACAAGCGAAAAAGCATGAGAAGAATTAAAAGCTGCCGCTGATAAACAACACGAATTAGTTTGAAGAATGCCATTAGACGAAGCATTTGCTAAAGAAATTAGAAACTCAGTTGTTGCTGACTTAAAAAACACTGACTTAAGTGGTCGTGGTGGAGGTAGTTCTTCAGCCGCTATGTTCTTAAAAGAATTCACCGAAGGTGTTGAATACATTCACTTAGACGTTGCCGGAACTGCTGATTTAGGACACAGACCTACCGGAGTTATGGTTAAAACTTTAACTCAATTAGCACTTGGTACTTCTTGCGGATGCTCAAGTAAAAAAGAAGAAAAATAATACTGAGGATATATGTATTTTTTAATACATATATTTTTTATTCTCTTTTTGTGTATCATTGCTAAATTGCAACCGCGACTACTCACAAGTAAAATTTAAGCTAGCGGTTTTGCAAAAAAGAGAAATATTATAAAATTTAAAGTATATATTTTGAATAAGAGATAAGAAATTTAATTAATGTTAGTTTGAAAGGAATATTAATGTTTATGATTCAAAAATGGTTCAAAACTTTTTTTAGTGTTCATTTTCCAGATTCAAAACGACAGTGATGAGAATACTTCATTCACGCTTTTCCGGTTGTTTTATCAGGATTGTGTTTTGCCTTTAATAACTTTGTCGACAACTTCATGGTCTTAACGGTTAATGGTGGTACTTCAGCACTAAGCTTTGCCAACTTCTATACTTCAATCATTTTAGCGATTTTTACCGGAATTGGATTTATCGGTGCTACTTTGGTTGGACAATATTTAGGAGCTGGTAATATTAAGAAAACCCGCGAAGTTATCAGCTTAAGAATTATTCTCAGTGCAATCGTGGTTATTGTCATTTTAGTTTTTGCTTACGCAACTCCACAAGCTATGATTGAATTAGTTGCTGGTCCGCGTAATAATGAATCCGGTCAAAGTTACGATGAAATTGTACGATTGGCACAGGATTATCTAAAATATATTGCAATTGCTTGAATTTTATTAATCTGAACCTTTACATCTGGAAATTTATTACGTGAAATAGGTCTTGGAAAATATTCAATGTACTCGACCATCACAACTTTATGTGTTAATATTACATTCAACTCGATTTTTATGTATGCCCTAAACATGGGGGTTATTGGTGCTGCTTTAGCTAGTGTCATCGCTCGTGTTTCGGCTCTGGTTATGAATTTCTTATTCTTATATATCAAACGTAGAGAATTAAATGTCTTTCCATGACAACTCTTTCATGTTTCACCAATTATTTTTATTCAATTCGTTAAACGTTTTCCGTCAATTCTATTATCTTCAAGTGCTGTTGCATTTAACACCGTAAGACAAATTTTCTACAATAGTGCTCATACTGATAATGCATATAACATTATGAACGTGGCGGTTTTATCAATTACAGCTACTTTTACTGGTATCTTTACTGCAACATTCGCTTCCTTTAGTGCCAATATCACTAAATATGTTGGTATGCATCTAGGTCGTAGTGAATTTGATATTGCTGTTAAAAATGGAAATCAACTCAAAGGATTCCACTTTATGATGCAAGTGTGCATGTCACTCTTTTTCTCAATCTTTCTTTTTATTCTTCCACACATTGGACTCTTTTCAAACTCAGCAATTAAAAACTGAGCTCTTTCAAATCCAAACCAAACTCAAGAAACATTAGAAGCGGTTAAAAAAGTTTATAATGAATATCTAATTGGTACATTGATTATCATGTTAGCTTTTAGTCCATTTTGAGCTTGATTTATCACCAGTGCAAGGTTAATTTCTGCTGGTGGTAGAAATAACGTTATCTCACTCTTAGAATTTATCACTGGCGCCTTACAACTTGCTTGATTAGCTCTTTTAACTTATGTTTTTGTTGCTCCTAATAAATGAGATTTAAACGTTGTTTGATTCTACTTAGTCTTTTTCTTATCAGATATTGTTAAACTTGCAATTTTTGAAATTGTCTACTACAATATTCGTTGAGACCGTAATCTAACTCACGAAAAATTTAATTTTCACAAGAAAAAAGTAGCGAAATCCGAATAAAATTATTAATTTAAAACACACAAGTACAACCGTTGCTTTGTGTGTTTTTTTGTAATTTCCTTAAGGCATCAATCTTTTTTCACTGTAATTTAATTTTGATATTAATTCCTGAAAATATTTGAAAAAATGTACTTTGAAATGAAAATGCGGTAATTTTTTTCATAAAAAAACGAAATTTCATATTTTTCTATGTATTTTTACAAAAAAAAAAAAAAAAAAGGAGCTAGTTGTATAATGTGAATGAAATTGTATTTTACATATAAATTTCAAACTTATTTTTGATCAAAAAAGAGGAAATTATACATGAAAAGATTCAATAAGAAATTATTAATTTTAGGACTAGGTTCAGTTGCTGCTCCTATTGCTATTTCACCAGTTATGTCAGCTGCAAATAATGATTCATCGGAACAAAAAGTTAATGAAGTACTTCAGGCTGTTTATGGTACTCTTGTTGGGATGCCAAATAATAGCATTAGTCAAAAGTACAGTTTAGCAGGTATGTCTTTAGCTGGTACTCAATATTATAAAAATCTTTTTAATAATAAAGTAACAGAAATAAAAACTAAATATGGTGACGGAATTAACTTCGGTGAAAAATATCTTGAAGAATATTGAAATGAGTTTAAGGAAAAACATGATATGGCTATCAGTACAGAACAGACAGCTGAAAATGTTCAAGGTATAATTAATATTGTATCTCATGAAGTTCTACCAGCCGCTTATGAAATGTTAAAACAATATGAAGCTTTAATGGCTATCGAAAGCTTATTAGATACTGATGAAAAAAATGTCGCTCTTTTAAAAGCTAATTCAGAAAGAATTAGTTCAAAATTTCCTTCATCTCCATCTACTTATCATTTATTAATAAAATACATCGAATTAATTAAATTAACAAGTAAAGTGAGTGTCGAAACAGCAGAAAAATTAGCTTCAGATGCATTAGAAGTGAAATTAAGTCAAGATAGACAAATTGAAGAATTAAAAGCTCTTTTAGAAAAAGCAAAAAGTGAAATTGAAAAACTAAAAGAAGCAGGTAAATTAAAAGACCAAGAACTTGCTAAAATTGCTGCTCAACTTGTTGCTCAAAGAGGTGAATATTCAAAACTTTTAGCTGAAAATCAAGCACAGACAAATAAAATTATCGAATTACAAGCTTTAGCTGCTTTAGCAAATGATAATGATTCAAAATTAGTTGATTTCATTAAAGCTGTAAACAACATTTTTAAAGAATTAGACTTAAATTACAACATCGAATTAACAGCCACTGTTGATCAATACAACGACACAATTAAAAAAGCATTAAGCGATCTTCAAAACAAATTATTAGAAACACAAACTGACCTTAATAACCACAAAAATAGTGTAAAGACCAACAATAACTCAACTAGTTGAAAAACACCATTTATCATTTCTACTGTTATAGCTGTATTGCTATTAGCAGCAGTTATTGGTGTTTCTCTTAAAAAATCTAAAAAATAATTTCTTTCAAATAAAAAACACAGAATTAAGTTTCTGTGTTTTTTGTTGTTCCTAGTCTAAAATGGCTATAAATTCAATTCGTTGTTTCTTTGATCAATTATCTACAATGAATTTTGGTCTAACACTTTTAAAATGTTTTGAGAAATTGCATGAATTACTGGTACAGCAACAGAGTTACCAAATTGCTTATATGCTTGCGTGTCGCTCACAGGAATGATAAATTCGCTTGGAAACCCCTGTAAACGACTAGCTTCACGCGGTGTTAATTTACGAGGATTTTTACCAATTTGTTAAATCAAGATTTCACTTTCATCCTTATAATAACGAGCTGAAATAGTATTAGCGTATTCACTTTCTTCATTAAATAAAGAATAACCAAATCCATTTCCGTTCTTAAGGTGTTGTTGTTTACGACTTTGATGACCTTCTCGTAAAGCATCAGAAATGGTATATTTATCATTAACCGACTTTTCTAATATAATGACTTGGTTGCTGCTAAGCTTCACGCAAGTATGGGCTATCCGCTTGTAGAGCAAACCACAAAGGTGATGGTGATATTTGAGGATTTTGAGTTTACCAATAGTAGCAAAGTCATTGTGGGAGAAGGTTTTACAAAGTACATGAAGCAGTATGCAAAGAAAAAAGAAGAAGTCATACTACCAAAGATTGAAGCTAACGAAAACTATGAAATTCAAGCAAGGGAAATCAAAGAAAAGTTCACAAATCCTTCAAAGCACTACACCGAGGATACACTTCTAAAGGCGATGGAGCTTGTGGGAACGGAAGATTTGGAAAAAGGGATTGAAGTGGAGAGAAAAGGAATAGGGACACCTGCCACAAGAGCCGGCATTCTGGAGAGTTTAATCTCTAAAGGATTTGTGGAACGTGATAAAAAGAACCTTCTTGCGACACACAAGGGAGTGGCACTGGTTACCATTGTTTCTGAAGCTTTTAAATCAGCAAAGACCACAGCGGAGCGGGAAACAAAGCTGAGTAAAGTTACTGCTGGGCGTTGGATAAGGCGGTCTTTTTGAAAGAGATTGAAGGTGGTATTCTTGAGGAAATCAGTCATTATCAAAAGTAGCGGTTGTGAAAATAATAGTAATAGGCACAAAGAAATGTTATAATTAAACAAAAATACAAAGGTGAGGTGAGCTATAATGCAGCGTTCTGATATACAGAGAATGGCTCATGATATTTTAGAAAAACAGGTGCTTGAAAATAGCTATATCGAGTATAAGAAATCAGCTCAATTTAAAGATAAAATCTTAAAGACAGCATGTGCTTTTGCAAACAATTACATGAATAATGAGATTGGACTGATTTTTATTGGTGTAGAGGAAGTGGATGATAAAGAAACAAAAGAAAAGGCCATCCCAAAGCGTCCAATCTCCGGCATTAAAGAAGCAATGATTGAGAGTATTGAAAATCGGCTTAAATCATTACTTTCCTACATCACACCTAAAATTAGCTATCAGCTTATTCAAGATAAGATTGATGATGAATACTATATTGTCATTGCTGTTGAGCCAAGCGTAAAAGGGCCATGTCAAACGACCGAGAAAGCTGAAAAGGATAAGGAGATCGGACTTAAATCTGGAAGATATATTCGAGTTTCAAGAGATTCAAAGCTACCCAATACTACAGAAGAATTTGAGCTACTAAAGAAATTTGCAAATTTTAATTTCAGTTCAAGTTTAAATAAAACAGCTACGCTTGATGATTTGAGCTATGAATATATGAAAGAATATCTTACTTTGACAGGAGCCAAAGAGGATCTTAGAAGTCTTTCTAAAATAGAAATGGCAAAGGCATTAGGATTAATTGATGAAAGTGAATATGGTGGATTTAGAGCAAAAAACTTTGCTGTTTTGATGTTTTGCGAAAAACCAAATCGCTTTATTCCTAATGCACAAGTAGAAATCATTCGTGAAATTGATGGAACAGATAAGATGGAGAGAACAACATTCGATGCTCCAGTATGGTTACAAGCAAAGCAGGTTGTTCGCTACTTTCAAGACAATATCATGCGTTCTTATACTTTACGTTATCCAGATCACATGGAACACAAGATTATTTATAACTATCCTGTTTCAGCGTTTGAAGAATTAGCAACAAATGCAATTTTACACAAAGAGTACGATGAGGATGAATATGTTGGAATCTATGTTTATAAAGATAGAATCTCTTTTGTAAATCCGAATCGTCCACTTCCTCCGGTTACAATTGAAGCTTTGAATAAGGAGAGAAGTTTTGATAAAAGAGAGTACCTGAATAAAGAATTAAAAGATATGTTTTATGCTTTAGATTTGATTGAATCATATGGTTCTGGAATCAGAAGGACAAAAGAAGCTATGGAAGCTAATCTTTCCCCTGATATTGTCTTTTTACCAAATGACGATTTAGGAAATTATACAAATGCAATTATTTATATTCAGCCTGAATTCTTAAAGGATCATTTCTTGGCTAGTACTAACCTAGAAACTGGCCTAGAAATTGGAAAAGAAACTTCCATGAGTAAGCAAATTATTGACTTGATGAGTGCAAATCCGCATATTACAATCAAGGAACTCGCAGAAAGGATTGGAGCTTCAATTAATGGTGTGAAGTACAATATTAATCTTCTAAAAGAGAATGGAAGAATCACCAGAAAAGGCTCAACTAAGTCGGGTAAACTAGGACTCGAAATATGGACATTCCATGTTTCGAGTTTTTTTATAGAGTTAGTGAAATGAAACAATTAAAAGAAATACAATGATTAGAATTATTTGAAAAATATCACGATTACAAGAACGGAGTTTTAGGCAAAAATGAATTCGAATCTTTTTATCGCTCAATTAGAGGTGTGAGCTATTTTGATAATAAGTCACGATACACAAGAAAATATTTCGTATCAAAATATAATAGATATAATTTAGGAATGATTGATTTAAACTCACAAACAGGTAAAGCTACTAAAAAAGGAAAAGGTACAGGTCGACCAAAAAAGAGAAAAATAACACCAGTAGAAATTGCTAGAAAAGAATGAAAAAAATGCCAAAAGAGCAATTAATTGAAATTTTGGAAATCTTTAAAGATTCTTTTGATAAAAATAATATTGAAGTTGGCATATCTAAAATCGAGAAATCATCAATTTCATCAAGACGTTTAAGCGTTACCTTTAATAAATCTAAATCAACTATTCATAACATTAAAAATGGTCAAGAGAAAACTAATAAATTAGTAATAAATAAGAATAAACATGACGATCTAATAATCGAAGCATTTAAAAAGAATAAATGCTTGTTTGGAAGAGTAAGGTTAGCAAATTATATTAGAGAAAAATATCAAATTTATCTTAATTATAGGACTTTAGGAAGAATTATGAATAGATTAGGATTGTTCTGTGTAATCCGTAGAAAAAGAAAACAAAGAGAACAAAAAGATACAAGTGTTAAATTCTTAGATCTTGTTCAGCGTGACTACAATGGTGAAAATAATCAAATAATAGCAACAGACGTTACCTACATTCCTGCACCTAGAGATTGTGAAAACAATTTTGTATTTTTATCTATTGCAATCGACCATAGAAGTAAATATATTGTAAATTACAACATTTCAAAAACAAATGATTTGGAACTTGTTATGAAACATATGTCTAAAATCAAATTTAACAAAAAATGAATAGCACATTCTGACCATGGATTTCAATATTCATCAAAAAAATATTTAGAATCAATTCAAAACAATAATGGTGTAGTTTCTATGGCGAGAATTGGAAATTCATTAGATAACCGAGAAGTTGAATATTTTTTCTCAATTTTAAAATCTGAGTGTTTAAAATTAATCGACGTGACAAAGATAAATTTTTCCGAATTAAAATCAATTATCGACAATTTTATACTTTGATACAACAATGAGAGAATTCAATCTTCATTGAAATGAAAAACACCTCAAGATTTTTGAGGTGTTTGCGGACAATAAATAAGCTTTTGTCCATTTTCGTTGTCCTAGTTTATTTTACTTCGAGTTTATTTTTTAATTATTAAAAATGTTTTAATTATTTTTATAAAAATAAAGTATTTTTAATATTAAAATATAAATTAAATGATAAAACAAAATATAAAGGATTTACAAGATGAAAAATGATATTAAACCTTTTGTAAAATGAGTAGGTGGTAAAACTCAATTAATTGAAGAAATTAAGAAAAGACTTCCTAAAAAAATCAAAAATTATTTTGAACCATTTCTAGGTGGAGGGGCAGTTTTATTTAATTTACAACCCAAAAAGGCATATGTAAATGATATTAATGCTGTTCTTATAAATGCATTTAATGTCATAAAAACTAACCCGAATCATTTAATAGAAAATTTAAAAGAACTGGATGAAAAAGAATGCACTAAAGAATTTTTTTACGAGAAAAGAGAACAATTTAACAAAAAAATAATAGCAAATGAATTTGATATAGAGTTAGCATCATTGTTTGTTTTTTTAAACAAAAAATGTTTTAATGGCATATATAGAGTTAATTCAAAAGGTTTGTTTAATGTTCCATTTAACAATAAAACCAAAGTACGTTCTTATGACAAAGAAAATATTTTAAAAATCAGTAATTATCTTCAAAATGTAGAAATTTCTAATTTAGATTTTGAAGAAAGTTTGAAACAAGCTCAAAAAGGAGATTTTATCTTCATAGATAGTCCTTATGTTCCTTTAAATTCAAACACATTTGAATCTTATACAAAAGAAGGTTTTAATTTAGAAAGTCATATTAGGTTGTCAAAAGTATTTAAAACTCTTGATGAAAAAGGATGTTTTGTAATGCTAACAAATCATAATACTGATTTAATTAGAGATTTATATTCTGAATATAATATAGAAACAGTTAATGTCAAAAGAAATGTAAATAGTGACGGTAAAAATAGAAAAGGATTTGAAGTTATAATTACTAATTATGAATATTAGTTGCAAATAGTTATATTTTTATTTAAAATTTATTGTATATAACAATTAAAAAAAATAATTAGTTTATAAAAAACTTAAAAATAGGTATTAAAAAATGAAAAAGAATCAAATAAATGAAAAACTATTTGTCAAAACTTTATTGACAAAAAACAAAAAATATGATTATTTTGTTAACTGAGACAACGTAACAAGTCAAATAGAAAATAGCATTGAAATCAACGCTATGAATTCATTAATAAAATGCAATGATTTTAAGAACAAATTTTTTGAATTACTAGAAAAAGTGCCTACTGTAATAACTGTTTTTCCTTTATTAATCGCAATTTCGAAAGACTCTAGAAAAAGAATAAAATTAGGTAATTCAAACCTTGAGGTTTTAAATGAAGATGGTTTTGTGGAAGAATTTGATTTTTCTATAAAAAAAGCAAAAAAAGGTATAAATGAAAAAGAAAAAGAGATATATTATAGATTTTTCGAAAAAATAGGATTAAAAAAATTGTTTCAAGAAATTATAGAAAAAAGTGTTTATGATTATATTACTGGTGTTTTGGTTGGTTTAGATAGTAATGGTAGAAAAAATAGAAGTGGTTTAGTTTTTGAAGAAATGTGCAAAGAAATAATTGAATCTATATGCAAAGATTACGATATTAATTTATTAGTTCAAAATAAGTTTAAAAATCTAGAAAATTTCAATATAAGAATAAACAATAACATTTCAGGTAAAAAACCTGATTTTATCCTATATAAAGGTAACACATTTTTAAATATTGAAGTTAATTTCTATGGTTCTGCTGGTTCAAAACCACAAGAGACAATTGATAGTTATATAAATAGAAAACAAGAATTAAATAATAACAATATAGAATTTATTTTAATAACAGACGGTTATTTTTGACAAACTGTGCAAGAAAATCTTCTAGAAAAAGCTTTTAACAACATCTTATTAATGAATTATCAAACAGCAAAATCAGGAGAATTAAGAAAACAAATAAAAGAAATATTCAATTTAAAATAATAATGATATATAGAATTCTTTTTTATAATCTGAATGATAAAATCCTAATCAGGAAAATTTAAACTGCTGGTTTATTTTTCTTTACAAAGTAACAAAATCCCGCTTTTTAGTCAAAAACAACGATTTCTAGAGTTAATCTACAATATAACAACAAATAATAATAAAATACCATTTTTTGTAAACTAGGACAACGAAAATGGAAAAAAGCTTATTTATTGTCCGCAAACACCTCAAAAATCTTGAGGTTTTTTTCATTTCAATGAAGATTGAATTCTCTCATTGTTGTATCAAAGTATAAAATTGTCGATAATTGATTTTAATTCGGCAAAATTTATCTTTGTCACGTCGATTAATTTTAAACACTCAGATTTTAAAATTGAGAAAAAATATTCAACTTCTCGGTTATCTAATGAATTTCCAATTCTCGCCATAGAAACTACACCATTATTGTTTTGAATTGATTCTAAATATTTTTTTGATGAATATTGAAATCCATGGTCAGAATGTGCTATTCATTTTTTGTTAAATTTGATTTTAGACATATGTTTCATAACAAGTTCCAAATCATTTGTTTTTGAAATGTTGTAATTTACAATATATTTACTTCTATGGTCGATTGCAATAGATAAAAATACAAAATTGTTTTCACAATCTCTAGGTGCAGGAATGTAGGTAACGTCTGTTGCTATTATTTGATTATTTTCACCATTGTAGTCACGCTGAACAAGATTCTAAGAATTTTAACACTTTGTATCTTTTTGTTCTCTTTGTTTTCTTTTTCTACGGATTACACAGAACAATCCTAATCTATTCATAATTCTTCCTAAAGTCCTATAATTAAGATAAATTTGATATTTTTCTCTAATATAATTTGCTAACCTTACTCTTCCAAACAAGCATTTATTCTTTTTAAATGCTTCGATTATTAGATCGTCATGTTTATTCTTATTTATTACTAATTTATTAGTTTTCTCTTGACCATTTTTAATGTTATGAATAGTTGATTTAGATTTATTAAAGGTAACGCTTAAACGTCTTGATGAAATTGATGATTTCTCGATTTTAGATATGCCAACTTCAATATTATTTTTATCAAAAGAATCTTTAAAGATTTCCAAAATTTCAATTAATTGCTCTTTTGGCATTTTTTTCATTCTTTTCTAGCAATTTCTACTGGTGTTATTTTTCTCTTTTTTGGTCGACCTGTACCTTTTCCTTTTTTAGTAGCTTTACCTGTTTGTGAGTTTAAATCAATCATTCCTAAATTATATCTATTATATTTTGATACGAAATATTTTCTTGTGTATCGTGACTTATTATCAAAATAGCTCACACCTCTAATTGAGCGATAAAAAGATTCGAATTCATTTTTGCCTAAAACTCCGTTCTTGTAATCGTGATATTTTTCAAATAATTCTAATCATTGTATTTCTTTTAATTGTTTCATTTCACTAACTCTATAAAAAAACTCGAAACATGGAATGTCCATATTTCGAGTCCTAGTTTACCCGACTTAGTTGAGCCTTTTCTGGTGATTCTTCCATTCTCTTTTAGAAGATTAATATTGTACTTCACACCATTAATTGAAGCTCCAATCCTTTCTGCGAGTTCCTTGATTGTAATATGCGGATTTGCACTCATCAAGTCAATAATTTGCTTACTCATGGAAGTTTCTTTTCCAATTTCTAGGCCAGTTTCTAGGTTAGTACTAGCCAAGAAATGATCCTTTAAGAATTCAGGCTGAATATAAATAATTGCATTTGTATAATTTCCTAAATCGTCATTTGGTAAAAAGACAATATCAGGGGAAAGATTAGCTTCCATAGCTTCTTTTGTCCTTCTGATTCCAGAACCATATGATTCAATCAAATCTAAAGCATAAAACATATCTTTTAATTCTTTATTCAGGTACTCTCTTTTATCAAAACTTCTCTCCTTATTCAAAGCTTCAATTGTAACCGGAGGAAGTGGACGATTCGGATTTACAAAAGAGATTCTATCTTTATAAACATAGATTCCAACATATTCATCCTCATCGTACTCTTTGTGTAAAATTGCATTTGTTGCTAATTCTTCAAACGCTGAAACAGGATAGTTATAAATAATCTTGTGTTCCATGTGATCTGGATAACGTAAAGTATAAGAACGCATGATATTGTCTTGAAAGTAGCGAACAACCTGCTTTGCTTGTAACCATACTGGAGCATCGAATGTTGTTCTCTCCATCTTATCTGTTCCATCAATTTCACGAATGATTTCTACTTGTGCATTAGGAATAAAGCGATTTGGTTTTTCGCAAAACATCAAAACAGCAAAGTTTTTTGCTCTAAATCCACCATATTCACTTTCATCAATTAATCCTAATGCCTTTGCCATTTCTATTTTAGAAAGACTTCTAAGATCCTCTTTGGCTCCTGTCAAAGTAAGATATTCTTTCATATATTCATAGCTCAAATCATCAAGCGTAGCTGTTTTATTTAAACTTGAACTGAAATTAAAATTTGCAAATTTCTTTAGTAGCTCAAATTCTTCTGTAGTATTGGGTAGCTTTGAATCTCTTGAAACTCGAATATATCTTCCAGATTTAAGTCCGATCTCCTTATCCTTTTCAGCTTTCTCGGTCGTTTGACATGGCCCTTTTACGCTTGGCTCAACAGCAATGACAATATAGTATTCATCATCAATCTTATCTTGAATAAGCTGATAGCTAATTTTAGGTGTGATGTAGGAAAGTAATGATTTAAGCCGATTTTCAATACTCTCAATCATTGCTTCTTTAATGCCGGAGATTGGACGCTTTGGGATGGCCTTTTCTTTTGTTTCTTTATCATCCACTTCCTCTACACCAATAAAAATCAGTCCAATCTCATTATTCATGTAATTGTTTGCAAAAGCACATGCTGTCTTTAAGATTTTATCTTTAAATTGAGCTGATTTCTTATACTCGATATAGCTATTTTCAAGCACCTGTTTTTCTAAAATATCATGAGCCATTCTCTGTATATCAGAACGCTGCATTATAGCTCACCTCACCTTTGTATTTTTGTTTAATTATAACATTTCTTTGTGCCTATTACTATTATTTTCACAACCGCTACTTTTGATAATGACTGATTTCCTCAAGAATACCACCTTCAATCTCTTTCAAAAAGACCGCCTTATCCAACGCCCAGCAGTAACTTTACTCAGCTTTGTTTCCCGCTCCGCTGTGGTCTTTGCTGATTTAAAAGCTTCAGAAACAATGGTAACCAGTGCCACTCCCTTGTGTGTCGCAAGAAGGTTCTTTTTATCACGTTCCACAAATCCTTTAGAGATTAAACTCTCCAGAATGCCGGCTCTTGTGGCAGGTGTCCCTATTCCTTTTCTCTCCACTTCAATCCCTTTTTCCAAATCTTCCGTTCCCACAAGCTCCATCGCCTTTAGAAGTGTATCCTCGGTGTAGTGCTTTGAAGGATTTGTGAACTTTTCTTTGATTTCCCTTGCTTGAATTTCATAGTTTTCGTTAGCTTCAATCTTTGGTAGTATGACTTCTTCTTTTTTCTTTGCATACTGCTTCATGTACTTTGTAAAACCTTCTCCCACAATGACTTTGCTACTATTGGTAAACTCAAAATCCTCAAATATCACCATCACCTTTGTGGTTTGCTCTACAAGCGGATAGCCCATACTTGCGTGAAGCTTAGCAGCAACCAAGTCATTATATTAGAAAAGTCGGTTAATGATAAATATACCATTTCTGATGCTTTACGAGAAGGTCATCAAAGTCGTAAACAACAACACCTTAAGAACGGAAATGGATTTGGTTATTCTTTATTTAATGAAGAAAGTGAATACGCTAATACTATTTCAGCTCGTTATTATAAGGATGAAAGTGAAATCTTGATTTAACAAATTGGTAAAAATCCTCGTAAATTAACACCGCGTGAAGCTAGTCGTTTACAGGGGTTTCCAAGCGAATTTATCATTCCTGTGAGCGACACGCAAGCATATAAGCAATTTGGTAACTCTGTTGCTGTACCAGTAATTCATGCAATTTCTCAAAACATTTTAAAAGTGTTAGACCAAAATTCATTGTAGATAATTGATCAAAGAAACAACGAATTGAATTTATAGCCATTTTAGACTAGGAACAACAAAAAACACAGAAACTTAATTCTGTGTTTTTTATTTGAAAGAAATTATTTTTTAGATTTTTTAAGAGAAACACCAATAACTGCTGCTAATAGCAATACAGCTATAACAGTAGAAATGATAAATGGTGTTTTTCAACTAGTTGAGTTATTGTTGGTCTTTACACTATTTTTGTGGTTATTAAGGTCAGTTTGTGTTTCTAATAATTTGTTTTGAAGATCGCTTAATGCTTTTTTAATTGTGTCGTTGTATTGATCAACAGTGGCTGTTAATTCGATGTTGTAATTTAAGTCTAATTCTTTAAAAATGTTGTTTACAGCTTTAATGAAATCAACTAATTTTGAATCATTATCATTTGCTAAAGCAGCTAAAGCTTGTAATTCGATAATTTTATTTGTCTGTGCTTGATTTTCAGCTAAAAGTTTTGAATATTCACCTCTTTGAGCAACAAGTTGAGCAGCAATTTTAGCAAGTTCTTGGTCTTTTAATTTACCTGCTTCTTTTAGTTTTTCAATTTCACTTTTTGCTTTTTCTAAAAGAGCTTTTAATTCTTCAATTTGTCTATCTTGACTTAATTTCACTTCTAATGCATCTGAAGCTAATTTTTCTGCTGTTTCGACACTCACTTTACTTGTTAATTTAATTAATTCGATGTATTTTATTAATAAATGATAAGTAGATGGAGATGAAGGAAATTTTGAACTAATTCTTTCTGAATTAGCTTTTAAAAGAGCGACATTTTTTTCATCAGTATCTAATAAGCTTTCGATAGCCATTAAAGCTTCATATTGTTTTAACATTTCATAAGCGGCTGGTAGAACTTCATGAGATACAATATTAATTATACCTTGAACATTTTCAGCTGTCTGTTCTGTACTGATAGCCATATCATGTTTTTCCTTAAACTCATTTCAATATTCTTCAAGATATTTTTCACCGAAGTTAATTCCGTCACCATATTTAGTTTTTATTTCTGTTACTTTATTATTAAAAAGATTTTTATAATATTGAGTACCAGCTAAAGACATACCTGCTAAACTGTACTTTTGACTAATGCTATTATTTGGCATCCCAACAAGAGTACCATAAACAGCCTGAAGTACTTCATTAACTTTTTGTTCCGATGAATCATTATTTGCAGCTGACATAACTGGTGAAATAGCAATAGGAGCAGCAACTGAACCTAGTCCTAAAATTAATAATTTCTTATTGAATCTTTTCATGTATAATTTCCTCTTTTTTGATCAAAAATAAGTTTGAAATTTATATGTAAAATACAATTTCATTCACATTATACAACTAGCTCCTTTTTTTTTTTTTTTTTTGTAAAAATACATAGAAAAATATGAAATTTCGTTTTTTTATGAAAAAAATTACCGCATTTTCATTTCAAAGTACATTTTTTCAAATATTTTCAGGAATTAATATCAAAATTAAATTACAGTGAAAAAAGATTGATGCCTTAAGGAAATTACAAAAAAACACACAAAGCAACGGTTGTACTTGTGTGTTTTAAATTAATAATTTTATTCGGATTTCGCTACTTTTTTCTTGTGAAAATTAAATTTTTCGTGAGTTAGATTACGGTCTCAACGAATATTGTAGTAGACAATTTCAAAAATTGCAAGTTTAACAATATCTGATAAGAAAAAGACTAAGTAGAATCAAACAACGTTTAAATCTCATTTATTAGGAGCAACAAAAACATAAGTTAAAAGAGCTAATCAAGCAAGTTGTAAGGCGCCAGTGATAAATTCTAAGAGTGAGATAACGTTATTTCTACCACCAGCAGAAATTAACCTTGCACTGGTGATAAATCAAGCTCAAAATGGACTAAAAGCTAACATGATAATCAATGTACCAATTAGATATTCATTATAAACTTTTTTAACCGCTTCTAATGTTTCTTGAGTTTGGTTTGGATTTGAAAGAGCTCAGTTTTTAATTGCTGAGTTTGAAAAGAGTCCAATGTGTGGAAGAATAAAAAGAAAGATTGAGAAAAAGAGTGACATGCACACTTGCATCATAAAGTGGAATCCTTTGAGTTGATTTCCATTTTTAACAGCAATATCAAATTCACTACGACCTAGATGCATACCAACATATTTAGTGATATTGGCACTAAAGGAAGCGAATGTTGCAGTAAAGATACCAGTAAAAGTAGCTGTAATTGATAAAACCGCCACGTTCATAATGTTATATGCATTATCAGTATGAGCACTATTGTAGAAAATTTGTCTTACGGTGTTAAATGCAACAGCACTTGAAGATAATAGAATTGACGGAAAACGTTTAACGAATTGAATAAAAATAATTGGTGAAACATGAAAGAGTTGTCATGGAAAGACATTTAATTCTCTACGTTTGATATATAAGAATAAGAAATTCATAACCAGAGCCGAAACACGAGCGATGACACTAGCTAAAGCAGCACCAATAACCCCCATGTTTAGGGCATACATAAAAATCGAGTTGAATGTAATATTAACACATAAAGTTGTGATGGTCGAGTACATTGAATATTTTCCAAGACCTATTTCACGTAATAAATTTCCAGATGTAAAGGTTCAGATTAATAAAATTCAAGCAATTGCAATATATTTTAGATAATCCTGTGCCAATCGTACAATTTCATCGTAACTTTGACCGGATTCATTATTACGCGGACCAGCAACTAATTCAATCATAGCTTGTGGAGTTGCGTAAGCAAAAACTAAAATGACAATAACCACGATTGCACTGAGAATAATTCTTAAGCTGATAACTTCGCGGGTTTTCTTAATATTACCAGCTCCTAAATATTGTCCAACCAAAGTAGCACCGATAAATCCAATTCCGGTAAAAATCGCTAAAATGATTGAAGTATAGAAGTTGGCAAAGCTTAGTGCTGAAGTACCACCATTAACCGTTAAGACCATGAAGTTGTCGACAAAGTTATTAAAGGCAAAACACAATCCTGATAAAACAACCGGAAAAGCGTGAATGAAGTATTCTCATCACTGTCGTTTTGAATCTGGAAAATGAACACTAAAAAAAGTTTTGAACCATTTTTGAATCATAAACATTAATATTCCTTTCAAACTAACATTAATTAAATTTCTTATCTCTTATTCAAAATATATACTTTAAATTTTATAATATTTCTCTTTTTTGCAAAACCGCTAGCTTAAATTTTACTTGTGAGTAGTCGCGGTTGCAATTTAGCAATGATACACAAAAAGAGAATAAAAAATATATGTATTAAAAAATACATATATCCTCAGTATTATTTTTCTTCTTTTTTACTTGAGCATCCGCAAGAAGTACCAAGTGCTAATTGAGTTAAAGTTTTAACCATAACTCCGGTAGGTCTGTGTCCTAAATCAGCAGTTCCGGCAACGTCTAAGTGAATGTATTCAACACCTTCGGTGAATTCTTTTAAGAACATAGCGGCTGAAGAACTACCTCCACCACGACCACTTAAGTCAGTGTTTTTTAAGTCAGCAACAACTGAGTTTCTAATTTCTTTAGCAAATGCTTCGTCTAATGGCATTCTTCAAACTAATTCGTGTTGTTTATCAGCGGCAGCTTTTAATTCTTCTCATGCTTTTTCGCTTGTTGCTCATGTTCCGGTGTATGTTGAACCTAAAGCAACTAAGATAGCTCCGGTTAAAGTTGCCACATCAACTAAACGAGTTGCTTTTAAGTTTCTAACTGCGTATGTTAATCCATCAGCCATTACTAAACGACCTTCAGCATCTGTGTTGTTGATTTCAACTGTTTTTCCGTTCATACTTGTTCATACTGAATCAGGTAATGAAGCGTCTCCGTTTACACGGTTGTCAGTAATACACATTACAGCCGCTACGTTAACTTTTGGTTGTAATTGAGCAATCGCTTTAAGAGCTCCGGCTACAATTGCACTACCTGACATGTCGAATTTCATTCCTAACATGTGTCCACCAGTTTTGATGTTGTATCCACCAGAGTCGAATGTAATTCCTTTTCCAACGTAAACAGTTTTTTGGTCACTTTCAGGATTTCCGTTGTATTCAATCACAACTACACGAGGTTCATACATACTTCCGCGGTTAACTGAAAGTAATAATCCCATTTTTTGCTCTTCGATTTGTGCCTTATTTAAAACAGTAACTTTTAAGTTTTCGTGTTGTTTTAAATCATTTGCTACAAAATCAGCTAATCATTCTGAATTACAGATATTTGGTGGTGTAACTTGTAAATCACGTACAAAGTTTACTGCTTGAGATAATACTAAAGCTTCAGTTAAAGCTTTTTCGTATTCACTTTGGTTTGCACTTGAATATAAACTAATTTCGTGTTTTACTTCTTTTTCTTTAGTTTTAGCATTTCATAATTGTGCATTTGTGTAGTTAATAGCTTCAACAAAAGCTTTAACAACACCTTTAATGCATAATCCTTCACCAACAAATGAGTCTAAGTTAACTTGGTAAGCACGTGTGTTAGCACTTGCTAAGTTTTTAGCGAAAGCATAGACATCGTCATATTTTAATTTACCTTTTTCTCCAAGGTAAACCAAAGCTTCGTTTTTATCGAAATATTCAGTAATTTGTGAATTTTTTTCTAAAAGTGTTTTTGGATATTCATCACCTTTAAAAACCGCTTTTAATTGCATTAAATCACTTCTTAATTGTGATGTAATTTCTTTGATAATCATATTTTTCCTTTCTTCTAATTCATATTAATTAAATTTTAATACTTTAAATTTTTTTTTAAAAGGAAAATCATTTTGACTAAGGCAAAAAAAAAAAAAAAAACGACACTCAATGTCGCAATTTTTCTGGTGCCCAAGACAGGACTTGAACCTGCACGGATTGCTCCAGCGGATTTTGAGTCCGCAGCGTCTACCATTCCACCACTTGGGCTTGTAATATTATTTTATCATATTCTTCAAAAGCATAAAATCAACAAATCTTTAATTTTAAATTAAATATAATTTCAAGAAACAAAAACGAAAATAAATTAATTTTCATAATTTTTAGGCAAAATCGACTTTTTTATGAAAAAACATGTCATAAAATGCAAAAATTCATCAATTAATTTGCACTTTTTGCATTTTATGCATATATAAAACTATAATTAAAATGAGTAGATAAAAAAGAAGGTCAAATGTTGTGCTTAAATATTAGAAAATTACACTTAGCAAAATGAATTTACACGAATAAACCAAAGTTGTTTGATAACACGATTAAGTTTAATTTTTTTCTATTTTTATATGAATTATACTCAAAAATAGAATACGATGTTTGTGATTTTAAATACTTAGTACTTTATAAAAGATATCCAATTTTTATGAATGTATTACATGATTTAAAAAAAGAAAAAACACAATTAATTAAACTTCTTCAATCTGAAGAATTTAAAAACACAAGTTATGCGATAAATAAAAATAGAGCTATTTTGTGTGCTTTTCTTGCAACTGTTTTGACCAGAAAAGAAATTCAAAACTTTATTTATAATTTCAACATAATTCGTAAAAGATACATCGATGAAAATCTTAAAATTCATATTAATGAAAAAGATTTAGATCATAGTGATATTTTATTATTGCAATGACTTAAAGATTATTATCCAGTCGAATTTATTAAAAAAACTAAAATTTGTCATTTAGGAAATAATTACGTCTTAATTCCTGAACAAAAATTTGAAGAAATCTCCTTAGAACAAATTTTTGATTTTAGAAATATTTTATATAGTTTGAATTTAGCCAATCCAGTTGAATGTGACTTACAAGATGGTTCGCTTGTAATTGTAACTAAGCGTAAATAAACTACAAACTTTCACTTTTGTGATGCTAAAGTAATCTCCGTTAAATAAATGGAGATTTTTTTCACTTTTTGAATTGAATTTAGTTAATAAAAAATCTCTATCGCAGTGCAATAGAGTTTGAATTTTAATTTCTCTAGAATATTTCGTATCTTATGTTTATCAGTTTTGAATATATAATCCAAAATTATCTTTTTGTCTTCCAGCAACTGCTAAAATAAAATCAACAAAATTTCAAATATATAAAGTAAATACACCTAATAATAATTTAGCAATACCTAATCCAATTCTACCAGCATAAAATCGATCAATCGCTAATGCTCCTAAGAAGAAACTCAATATAACAAGAACAACACGACTTTTGTTTGATACAGTCATTTTGACTCCTTTTCACATCTAATATATGAATTAATTTTATCATTTCTTTTGTCTTTTTGATATAATAAACACGATTTTTCTATATTTTTAAAAATATATAAAAATGTATGAAAAAGGGAGGTTTAACATGGCAAATATTAAATCTAAAATCAAAAGCATTTCAAAAATGGAAGCTGCTAGAGTTAAAAACGCTGCTATGAAATCACGTGTACGTAAAGCTATTAGAGCTGCACGTGAAGCAGTTTTAGCAAAAGATGAAAAAGTTGCTGAAAAAGTTGCTTTAGCACACTCATTAATTGGAAAAGCTGTGAAAAAAGGTGTTTTCCACGCTAATAAAGGTGCTAGAAAACACTCACGTTTAGATGATTTTGTAAACAAAAACAAATAATTTAAACTCACTAAATAAACTATGACCGAATTTTTTTGGAATTCGCAAATAGTTTATTTTTTTATTTTTGTTCTGCTTGATTTATTTAATATAAAAATGTTTCTCCACTGTTGTGTGAAACTCTAAAACGAAAATAATTTTCACTAAAAAATGTAATTTTTAGCTTTAAAATCCGTTTTTTATTTTTTTCCATGTTTTTTCCACAATTGAATAAAAATTCAGATTCTACAGAAATAAATAATATAATTATTTGTGTATTTATTTGCAATCAATTTCAAGGAGAAAAATGAAAACAAAATTTAAAACTTTATTAACTGTTGCGAGTGCTTCAATGCTTGCTGCACCATTGCTTTCAGCAGCTTGTGGTGCTAAAGGACGTTTTGATCAAAATGATGATAAAAAGATCATTATTACTTCTGGTTTTTCAGAAACTAATAAACAAGGTAAAGCACTACAAGCAATTGTTGATTATTACAACGCTAATGTGGTCGCACCAAACAATCTTTATCCAATTGAAATAGTTAGAGTTGGTGGATATACAACAACTTCTATTGTTCAAGGTCTTAAAGCACGTGATAAAAGTGGTTCAATCGGTAACTTGATCTTTAACTATCCTGCAGCAGCAGCTGAAATCGCTGAATATGACATGAGTTTAGATTTTAAAGGAATTAGTGGTTTAGATAATATTGCCGACCAATTCTTAGACATTAACAAAAAAATCGCTGGAATTAATGATGGTGAAATTGTATTTATTCCTACTTCAAAATCAACTTCAATATTAACAATTAACTTGCCATTATTAGGTAAAATCATTTCAGATTTAGAAGCTAAAGGACTTGCGGTTGATAAATCTGAATCAAATAAAATTATTAATAAAGCTATTGAAAAATGATCATCTGCAAGCGAAGATGCTGATAAAGCTATGATTAATAAAAAATGAGATGGTGCTTTTGATGAAAAATCATGAAACGAAGCAGCAGACTTAAGAACAGGATTTACTCTTTCAGATACTACTTTCGGTAATTGAAATGATTATTTAAAATTCATTACAATTGTAAGATCATACTACAATCCAGAAAAAGTTTCTTACATCGCTTCAACAGACTCATTCCCTAATGATTTCTATACAAGTGCTGCACAAAACGGTATTACATTATTCCCTAAAACTAATGCAGCTGGTACTGAAATTTACGGTGGATTTGACTTTACATCATACAAAAAATCAGGTACTGCAGAATATGATGGAATTAAGAAAATTTTTGATATTTTTAATCCAGCTATTTCTACTAGTTCATTAATTATTAATGGTGATGGATCATATGGTTCAACTCGTTTCTCAAAACATGAATATCTTGCAACAATTGGATCAAGTGCTGGAGTTTCATATAACTATGTATCTGGTAAAGCTGCACAAGTTGATGGCGCTAAATTCATTAACGCTAAATTCAAAGATAAGAAAAATGATCTTACTGAAATTTTAACTGATGATGAAAGAAAAACAACTAATTTATACGTTGTAGAATCTTCTAGCGATGATGGTATCAAATTTATCGATGGTTCTTATCAAAATAGTATTTATTTAAGTACTAATGATAAACAAAAACCTGATAAATTAAAACACGATGGTAAATTAACAAGTGCAGAACAAGATGCTACTTTAAAAGCATTTGGTAATGGTAAAAACTATGTAATTGTTGTTGCAGATGCTAATTCTACTGCAGTTTCTTCTGATTCAAAAGGAATCGTTACATTTAAAGGAATCCAATTGAGTGATAAAAGTAAGTTATTAGGTGAAATCGACTTTAGATTAGGTAAAAAACAACTTTACTTAATTGATCCTGCAGAATTTGAAATTACACTAGCTTCTGCAAGTTCATTTGTTAATAGTGATGAAGTTTATAACTTAATGGCACCTACAAAAGCTACAGCAGAATCTGATAAAAGTTACATTGTAGGACAAGGACCATCTATTATCGGAATTCACTCTAATGCTAATGAAGACGAACAAACAAGAAAATTTGTTGAATGATTTATTTCTACTACAGTTGAAGAATTGCGAATTCCTAATGGAAAAAATCCAGATAAAAGTGATAAGTTTCAAACATTTACAAACAAAAAACCAATCGATATTTTCAATGAATTTGGTAACTACTTAAACACTACAAAAGAATTCTTTGACCAACCAAAAGGTTTATTCGCTAAAGAAGGTACACCACACAACTTAATTTTTAAAGCATTCCAAGCACTTGTTACACATCCTGAAAGTAACTTCTTGGTAGAAGATCCAGGTGCAACTGAAGCTGATAGAGTTAGAAAAGCTATTTCTACTACTGCAAAAAGTCTTGTTACTGGAAATAAAGTTAAACCTGCTGAAGCATTAGCAAAATTCAGAAGAGGAATTGAATAATTTAATGTTCAAAATCGTTAATAAACGAAGAAAAATACTTACCCTATCTACGGGTATTTTTCTTACAACTCTAGCAGTACCAATGCTTTCAAGTCAATGTGCTCCTTCTAACAAAGCTTTTTCAATTAATGAATTTGATTTTGATAATTTAACCAAAGACATTGATAATAAAATTATTAAATATACAAAATATAATTACTTCAGTGGTGTTTCGACCGAAGTCACACAAAACTTTTGAGAATACTATCATGCTGTTGATGCTGAAATTGTTAGAGTAATTGATGGAGATACAGTTGTAGTTAAATTCGATGATTTAAAATTAGCTCAAGAACAATCAGGAGCGGAAAGTCATATTACTGAAAATCAGATTAATATTCGTATTCCATTTATTGATACTCCTGAAGCTTATGTTGTGGATCCATTTGTTTCAGCCTCTAACAAACAAAAAGAAAAAACACCAGAAGAAATTCAAGCTATTTTTGATGCTCAACAAGCAAAAAATTGATGAAGCTAAAAAAGCTGGTGATCAAAAACAAGTAACAGTTGAAGAAGCTAATCTTGAAATATTGAAAAATAAATTGAAAATTAATCGAATCGAAAGAACTTTATCAGAATTAGATACAGAATTTGCTAAATCAGTATTAAAAGTAGGAAAAAAAGTTAAATTAATTGCAGATAATTGAGCGACAAGATCATATGATAGATATGTGACACACATTTTATATCAAGATGAAACTAGCGGTCAGTGAAAATTATATGCACTTGAACTTTTAAAAAATGGTTATACCTTACCAATTATTAATGACACTACAGTAGTTGCATATAACACATATAAGAAAAATGAAGAAAATGAACCAAATCCTTCATTTGAACTTTTAGCAACACCATATATTGCTAATGCATATAACTATGGTTTTATAAATCAAAAAGGTTTTTATTCTCCTGAAACTGTAAATAAAGTAAACAATATTCTAAAAGAAAAATATGGTATTGAAAATGTTTTAAATAAACGAATTGAAAAACCTGATGATTTAGTTGTTTTCTATAGTGAACACGGTAAAAGTTTTAGTAGTGCAAGAGAATTTTTCATGTTGCCAAGCAATCCAGAATTTGGTGGTTTAGAAACAAGAAAAAATTATTATAAACTAAATGGAATTTCGAAAATTAAGAATGTCAATTAACATTAAATTCTAGAAATCTATTAAAATTAAAGTAATAAAGAAAGGAAATAATGGACAACAAAGAACAAAGATCTGTAAAATTGCAAACTCCAGCAATTGAAATTAAAAACTTAGTTATTGACTTTGGTACTTCAATTGCAGTTGATAATGTTTCTTTTAAAATCAACCAAGGAGAGCTTGTAACTTTACTTGGACCTAGTGGTAGTGGTAAAACAACAACTCTTAATGCCATTTCAGGTCTTTTAAAACCAAGTAGCGGTAAAATTTATTTTAGCGGAATTGATGTTACAAAATATTCACCTCAACAAAGAGAATTAGGATTAGTATTTCAAAACTATGCCCTTTATCCACACATGAATGTTTTTGATAATATTGCTTTTCCACTTTACAATGATGAACACTGACAAAAAGAATATAAGTTAAATTTTGAAAAAGCACAAAAAAACATTTTTACAATTTTAGCTAAACATTTTAATGTCGAATCTAAATACATTACTGATTTAGAAAACGCTTTTAACGAGAGAAATGACATTTTTGAAAAAAATAATGTTTCATTTTTAAACTTAAAAACTCGTAAAGAAGATATTTCACAAAATCAGGTTAACCTTTTAGAAATTGCTCAATCTAAGTCTGCTGCCGAAAAGAACTTTATTGTTAAGGATTCGCTTGAATCATATAAAAAAGCAAAAGCAGCAAACGAAAAAACACTTTACCAAAAGAAAATCGTTGCTGAAATTGATCAAGAGCTAATTAATGAAAAAATTAAAGAGATCTATGCAAATAAAACTCAACAAATTAACGATTTATTAGATGAATTTTCATCAAAATTAAAATACACTGAAAGCTTAGAAATTGAATTATTAAGAAGAATTCATTCAAATCCTATTCAAAATGTTAGTCAATTGACAAATAAAGAAAATCCAATTGCAAAACATTTAACTCATGAATTAGAATATTGTGAAAATCAAAATTCATTAAAAATCAGTAAATTCTTAAATTCTTTAGAAATTAATGATTTCTTACAAGAAAATTACACCAATTCTTTAGATTTATACATTGACAAAATTTACAAACTAAGAAGTAGTCTTTTTGATGAACTTGAAACTTACAAAAATGAAGTTTACAAAAACAACATTAGTATTCAACCTAAAGAAATTGTTCGTACTTTTGAAGTTAAATTATTAAATAAAATTAATGAATCAATTTATAAAGTTTTATTTAAATACGTCAAAGTAAAACACAATAAAATTCTTAAAAACTTGAAATTACAACTTAATTTCATGAAATCTTTAACTAAAGTTCACTCAGTTAATAGAATGTTAAATGAAACCAAAAAAATTATTAAGCAAGAAAATAAAGAATATCAAAATAAATTCAAACTTGCTCAAAAGGAACTGGTTTCACAAATTTTTGCTAGTCAAACATCAGTTAGTTCATCGAATTCAAACAAAGGACTTAATGAATTAATTAGATTGTTACCTATTGAAGCTCAACATGAAGTTGAAGAATATAAAAAAGACTTAATTTCGATGAAAGAAGCGATTGCTCGCGATGTGCTTGAAGTTTCTGAACGTGTTGATATTACAAAGAATTTAGCCAAAAAACCAACTCAATTAAGTGGTGGACAACAACAACGTGTTGCTATCGCACGTGCTCTTGTTAAAAAACCAAAAATTCTTTTATTAGATGAACCACTTTCAAACTTAGATGCTAAATTAAGAATTTCAACTAGAAAATGAATTCGTGAATTACAACAAGAAAGTAAAATTACTACAGTTTTTGTTACTCACGATCAAGAAGAAGCGATGTCAATTAGCGACAAAGTTATCTGTATGTCAATGGCTCAAGTGCAACAAATGGGATCACCAATGGAACTTTACCGTAGACCAGCAAACGAATTCGTTGCTAAGTTTTTAGGTATGCCTGAAATGTCAGTCTTTCCAACCAAAGTTCACAATGGTGAAATCTTAATTAATGACAAGGCAATTACTACAATTTCAAACTATTCAAAACCTGAAATTAAAGTTGGAATTCGTGGAGAAGATTTAGTTGAAACTACAGCGGCTAAAGGAATTTTCAAAGGTACAATTAAATCTGTTGAATACTTAGGAAAAGAAATTCAAGCCCAAGTTATCATTGAAGAACCTAAAGTTATTGCTAACGTATTCTTAAGTAAAAAAGATGAATACAATATCGGTGATGTTGTTTACATGGATATTTCAAAAGTTTCAAGATTGCATTTATTCGATATTGATACGACTGAAAGAGTTAATTAATTCATGTTTTTTAATAATTTATCATTATTTTCAATTCGAATTAAAAACTTTTTCCGTTCAAAGTTTTCTATTACTAAAAAGCAATCAAGTTTAAGAATTATTGATGCAAAATCTCCATTTTGAAAACCATCATTATTAATATTACCTTCAATTTTAATTATTTTACTTTTTACAATTATTCCGTTTATTTTAACTATTTTTGTCGCTTTTGAAAGAAGAGTTGGGCCAAAAGCGTATGACATTGTATACTCAACTCAAAATTTCATAGATTTCTTAGACGCTAAAACTAAAATCGGTGGTGAGTTTTACATCGCATTAAGAAACTCATTCGTGTATTCAGTTGCTGCGTTACCAATCTCATTAACTATTTCGATTCTAATTGCATCCGCAATTTTCCACGTTATTAATAAATATACACGTGGATTTGTACAAACGGTGTTCTTCTTACCGTATGTTACTAACGCTATTGCGGTTGGTTTAACGTTTTTCTACCTTTTTGGTGGAACTGAACCACAAGAAAAAGGGTTAGTTAATTTAATTTTTGGTACTAATCTTAAGTGATTAAAAAGCGGTGAGAGCGATTCATGATTACCTTTAGTCGTTATTTTAGTACGTGGTGTTTGAGGTAATCTAGCTTTCCAAATTTTAATCTTAACATCTGCAATGTTAGGTGTTAACAAACAGCTTTATAAATCAGCTTCAATTGATGGAGCTTATAAAGCAAAACAATTCTTCTTTGTTACTTTACCATCAATCCAAAAAACAATTTCATTCTTAATTACGGTCGGATTAATTGGTGGTATTAAAGTCTTTCCACTTGCTATTTTCAACAACTCTGCCGGTGCAGCGGTTCAAAATGGTGGTGGATCGATTATGTTATTAATCTATAAATATATTACTGTTGATAAAAGTTTTGAACGTGCCGCAGCTTTATCTGTGTATTTAGTTATCATCGGTATAACCGTATCATATACTTTACGTAAATTTGTAGCATTAATGTTTACACTTAAAGAAAAGAAAGGAGAAAAGAATGTTTACAGTAAAATTGCTAATAAAACAAATGTTCTTAAAACGAAATTTAAAATCTAAACAAGAAAAAGTAGCAAATCCTATTGAAACAACCAAATATATCAGTAAATTACTGATTATGTTTTTCAAATTATCAGTTTTATTATTCTTTGGTGCGGTAGTTCTTTTCCCTTTTTACTTTATGATCGCTAATTCTCTTTTCACACGTCAATTAGCTGAAGATACAGGTACAGTGCACTTAGTACCACGTGATTTAGAGTCTGGTAAAATACTATTTGAATGATCAAACTATGCTAAAGCATTCCAAGACGGATACTGAAAAGCTTTAATTTTTACTTCATTAATTACTGCAGTAAGTATCGCCGGAAAAACATTTTTCTCAATGACTTTTGGATACGCATTTAGTTTAAAACAATGAAGATTTAAAAATGCGATGTGATTCTTCTTCTTATCATTACTTGTTTTACCTGAGCTTGCATTGCTTTCGCAACAATATATCGTTATTGTTAAGCTTGGATGAAAAGATGCGGCTAACAACTTTAAAATCATAATCGCTTTAACAATGCCATTCGTTGCTTCAGTATTCTCAGGATTTATGTTCCGTAATGCTTTTGAGGCGATTAATGATAGTGTTCGTGAATCTGCAAAAATAGACGGTGCAAGTGAATTAAAATTCTTTGTCAAAATTGCAATTCCAATGATTAAACCAACTATTTGAACTGTAGCTATTTTAACCGCTTTTGCTTCATGAAACAGCTACTTATGACCTTCTACTGTTTATGAAGGTAGAACCGATGCTCCTTTATTATCAATTTGATTATTTACAACCGGAAAAGAAGAAGTTGATGGTCTTACCAGAATGGTAGTTAACATCAGAATGGCCGGGGCTGTCTTAGTTGTATTACCATTAATTATTATTTACTCATTGATTAGAAAAAGAATTATGAATGCTATATCAAGACAAGGTGTTGCAACGAAAGGATAATATGTTTTCATTTTACTTTAAAAAATATGTTTGAACAAACCTAATTAAATATTCGAAATTAATTATGGTTCTTGCAGCATTTTCGGTTTTCTTAATCTTTATTGGTTTGGTTATCTTTGGATTAATTTACTTACCAATTGGATACTTGGAATAATAAAAATCAGTGTAGCGATATCGCTACACTTTTTATTTACTTTTCTCTCTACCAATAAGACGTTATCGTTTTAATTGACTAAGGATGAAAATGTGGAAAAAATATGAAAAATACCGTTATTATTATTATTATTATTATTATTATCGCAGAACTTAATAAAATTATTTTGTATGGCAAAACAAAATCTTATCGAAAAGAAATACAAGTCGAATCTTTCAAATAATCAAAATAATCGTTATTTAATCGATTTTATAGAATCTAATCCTGATTTAGTAATTCAATTGTCTGCAAAAGAATTATCAGTAAAGGTTTTTTGCTCACAATCAACTCTGACTCGTTTTATTCAATCTTTAGGTTTTGAGAACTATCGTTTATTTCAACTTTATATTCAAAAACGTAAATATATCGTTGAAAATAACGACCTTGAGCTTAAAGAAGAGGGACAATTAAGTATTCATGATATCATCAATAACATCCACAAACACTACAAATTTAGTATTGAAGATGCTTTTGAGCGTTACAGTGAAAATTTCGACAATATTCGTGAATACATTCGTAGACTAAAATACTGCAAAAACCACATTATTTTTGGAATCGGAGAAAGTTCGTTTGTCGGTTCGTATCTGTCAAAAAATCTGAATAAAATCGGTATAACGACACACAATATTTCAAGTGTGCATGACTTTTTTGGTCTTAGTCACGTTCTAAAAGATAACTGTTTTGTTACAGTCATTACTCGTAGCAGTAATACGGCAGAAATTTTTCCGGTATTAAGCCATTTAATTAATAATCGAATTCGTCATTGTGTATGAACACGTAATAAATCGCTTGAACGCAATGACATTCGTAATGTATTAATTGTAAACTCATTACCACAACAACACCGCATTACTAGTGCTGGTAGCAAAATTGGATTTTTATTCTTAGCTGATTTAATTTATTTTATTTTGGTTAATCGCGTTGATCCAAAATTCTCGATTTTTGACGAGATAAATTCTAATATTAAAAAATGAAATGATTCAAACAAATAACATTAAATTGAATTTTTCGGCAAAAAGTTTTAAAGTGCACCAAAAATGCACTTTTTATTTGACCTAACAAGATTCTCAAAAGATAAATTTGATAAATTCATATAATAAAAATAATATGAAAAAAAGTTTGATTTTTATGAAGTTAGCAACATTAGCTGGTAGCTCTTGCTTGCTAGTACCTTCATGTGTTAATAATGCTAAAAAGTTAAAAAATTGAGGTGATCAAGAATTTACTCAGAAGATTCAAAGTCAAAACATGAATCATTTGTCATATATTTTAGAAGCTCAAAATGCAAAATTCATCGCTCCATTTAACAAACAAGCTCCACAAAGTAATGTAATGTACCAATTAATCGTTTATTCATTTGCTGATGGAAATAACGATGGAATTGGTGATTTTATCGGTCTAAAAAATAATTTAGACTACTTTAGTAAGCTTGGAGTGGACACTTTATATTTATCACCTATTCATCCAGCTAGTTCATATCATGGATATGATGTGATTGATTATTTAGATGTAGCTCCAGAATTAGGTGGAATGCAAGCTTTTGACGAGTTTTTAATTGAAGCACATAAACGTGGAATCGCGGTTATTTTGGACTTAGTTTTTAACCATACTTCTTATGAACATCCATGATTCCAAGCAGCTTTAAGAGGCGAGCAAAAATATCGTGACTTTTATCGTTTTTATGAACGCAAAAATGATGAACATGTTCAAGCATATGGTATAGATGATCAAAATTCAATCGATATATTTTTAAACATTGATAAAACTCGCAAACCAACTAATTCTGAATATGTCGCAGAATTTTGAAAAGGTATGCCCGACTTAAACTTGGACAATCCTGAAGTGGTTGAAGAACTTAAAGCAATTCAAAGCTTCTGAAGTAAAAAAGGAGTCGATGGATTTAGGTATGACGCATTCTACCATTTTTGAGGTTCAAAAAACAAATACGAACCATCAGATTTAGATGGAACTAAAACTGCTAAATTATTTACACAATTGCGTCAAGCGAGCGAAAATGCGATGAATGATGGTGAATCAAGAAAAAGTGACAAAGTCTTTATGTTTGGTGAATGATGAGAAAGTCCATTGAACGCAAAAAAATACTTTGCTTACCAAAATAATCCAGCACTTTCAAGTGTAATTGATGGTTGACATTCTAAAGGTTTAGGAAACATCCAAATGAACTTTAATGAAAATGATGACTTTTTAAATTCAATGAATGATTTAGAAAAAACAGTTAATCATCATGTTGAATGATTACCATTTTTAGATAATCATGACGTACACCGTTGAATTAATAATGTAAGAATTAATGAATTAAATGGAACTTGAAATGAAGAACTTTCAAAACTTGACCAAGATTTAATGAAATTTGGTTTAAGTGCACTTTTGGTCAAACAAGGGACACCTATTTTATACGACGGAAACGAATTAATGATGCATGGTGGTCCAAAAGAAAGAGGGGACAATTTAATTCGTGAAGCTTTCCCTTGATCTGATGCGAAGAAAAATGTCGATTTCTATGAAAAACGCAGTGGAAGTGAATATAGTCGTATTTTCTTAAATTCATCAAAAGACATTCCAACTATCGAAAAACAAATGAGTGATTCTGACTCTGCTTATAATTTAACTAAAAAATTAATCCAAATTCGACAAGCAAATAGTGATATGTTTAAAATGAAAAATTTAGACTTAGATCCTAGTTTGGTAATTGACTCAAAAGCATCAATTGGAATTTCAGAAAATAGTATTGTAGTTCGTAAGAATCCAAAAGAAAATGACGATTTTGATTATTTAGTTTATTACTTTTCATTTAACCAATCACCGCAAAATTGAAAAATGGTTTTAAAGGATAATTATAAAATTACTGATGTTTTAATTAAGCAAAAAGTATCGATTAATCAAAACCAAATTGAACGTAGCAAAAGCGGATTTTCAATCATCGGTTTTAAAGTTAAAATAATTTAAGTAGTAAATGTGAAATAATTTTCATATGCATTTTTTACTCAAGCACAAAAGTTAGTTTTTTGTGCTTTTTTTAACCAAAATACTTGACCGGTCAAAGCTTACCAACAACTTATGCAACAATAAAATACGTGAATAAATTGATTTAATACATATAATTTAATTGCTTAATATGAAAAAAAACAAATCAAAATTCACGATTAAAAAATTACCATGAAAAACTAAAATGCGGTATCTCTTTTTAGGTAAATATCCGCTTGAACGACGTTATTTACCTAAAGTTTTAGAATATTTAATTTTAGTTTTTGCAAATACTGTTATGTTAATCTCGCAAATCTTATTGTTTTTCTATGTTATTAAGATTGATGCTAATTCTAAAATAACAGTCGATACAAAAATTTTAATGGAATATCACTGAAGAATCGTACTTGCAATAATAATACTATCTTACCTTGTGATTGCGTTTATGAGTTTACATATCTGCTCAATTTTGTCTAAAACTGAATTTAATAAATGAATTGGAATAGTAAGTATGTTAGCGTCATTGTTATTCTTAAGTCCGATCGGAATGCTCTTTGCAATGGTAGCTTATGTGAAAAATGAAATTGTTTTTGAATAGAATTTAAGGAGAGAAAATGAAATTAAAGAAAAAGCTTCTTTTAGGTGGTTTAGGATTAGGTGGTTTAACTTTAGTAGCTACTTCAGCAGCTTGTGGACCTGACACTAAAGCTGAAGAAATTAAAGAAATTGTTATTGGTGTTGACGGTGTTCAAAAAGATTTTTACAACAAAGTAATTGAAGAATTCAACAAAACAGAATATCACACCAAACACGGATTTAAAATTACTATTTTAGAAAAAGACGTCTTTTCAGCAAAAGAAATCGGAACAACTGGGGCGAGTGACTATAAAGTAGTACCTGACATTTTCTATGCACCAGAAATTACTGACTTAGCATCAAAAAATGCTTTAACAAACTTAGATAAATTTGATCCAAGTTTATTTGATACAATTACAACTCAACTTGGACTTAGTGATGCTGAAAAACAATCAATGAAAGAATACGGAACTGTTTCAGGGATTGAACGTAATGCTGCAAAACCAACTCCTGAAAAACGTCTTTACGGAATTCGTCACAACGTTGAGGGAATCGTTATGGCGTCAAACTTGGATTATGAAACAACTAAGAATGTTTTATTAAGTCCAAATACCAACTCATTAAAAGAATTGGTTGAGGAGGGTCTTGCAATTGTTCGTCTTCAAGACTTTTGATACGGAGCCGGAATCATGGGAGGGGTTTTTACAGAAATTGCTAAACAAAACTCTGGTAAAAAAGATTTACAAGATTTAATGGCTAAAATCCTTTATAGTGATGGAGCTTCAGCTAAATCAGGATTCATTATCGGTGATAAATACCACGAACACTTTAAAAAAGGTGTGCAAGCGGCTATGGACTTAGTTTTCCCTATTTGACAAGCAGCATATTTAATGAATGAAGAAGAATTCAAACAAACTAAATGAGCTCAACGTGGTATTACACAATCAGATTTAGTTGCAGTCATCGACAAGGATATGGGGACAGTTCAACAAAAAATCTGAGAATTATTAAAAGCTAAGAAAATTAACTTCGCAGTTGTTGGTACTTGAGACGTGCAAAACACACAGAAAAATGCTGACACTAACGTATTTGTTAACGTAATTAAAGCAACTGATGAAAGTGCTTATGTACAACAACCAGGTGCTTGATCATATGCAATTAACTCAAGAAATAATGGTGCGAGTGCAGAACGTAAAGGTGCTATTTCAGAATTTATTAAGTTAATTTTTAAATTAGAACCTTACAAAGCTTACTTTAAATCAGACTCAAAAATTCCATATGGTAACCATATGCAAGATGAGTTGAAAAAATCAATGACCAATGAATTGAAAGAAGAAAATAAAGAATTTGCTAAATTCTACGAACCTTTAGGATATACAAGTGCAGATGAATTTATTGATGCATATCACTCACAAGGAAAAGTTCTTTCAAAAGCAAAAGTTGACTATGGAACATGAGATATTTCAAATTCAAATACACCTTTAGATGAAAAAAATATTATCAAAGTTGATTATGGTCTTGATGGTGCAGAATTTGAATCAGAAGCTTGAGTTGAATTAAAAAATGCTCTTAAACCAGTTACAGGACTTCGTAATGCTGAAGCTGCATTACTTGGAATTGAATTATCAGCACTTGTTGGGGACGGTCAACCATGACAAGTTGGACCTGAAATTATTAAGAGTGAATTTGTTCAAGCTCATCCAGAATTAATTCAAAATGCCGAAATAGGAACTTTACATGTAAGAAAAGTTGAAGATTATATTTTTGGTGCTAACGGTGATTCAGGTGACTCAAAAGAAGCTTTATATGCAAAAATTACTGAAGCAATCAAAAACAATACTTTGAATGCACTTTATGAAGAAGTAAAAGCTAAAGCAACTGAATTTGCTAACGCAGCTAAAGTTGAAGTATCTGACGAAGTAATTACTAAAGCGAGCGAATTGTACTTCAACAACTATGTAAACAATGCACAAATCCGTGTATTAGTTGAAAAAGTTGCACCTAAATTCGTGTTAAGAAAAGATGGAACAGCTAGCGATGTTGAGTTATCAAAAGCGACTGATGAAATTGCTAAATACGAAAAAAATGGTGCAATCAACAAAATTCTTGACGTAGTTACATCACGTAGAAGTATTGAAGATGGTGGTTTAGGTGTTTTAACAACCTTAACTGAACGTATTGACCACTCAAATCCACAATTTGCTTCAACCGTTTGAGGAATTTGAAATGACAGTACATTCGGAAACAAAGTATTTATTAAAGAAACAGCAGATAAGATTTTAGCCAAAAAAACCGAAACACCTGATCTTGATGCTAAAGCTGAATTTACAGCTGCAGTGTTAGAACAAATGAGCAAATTATACTCAGATAAAGCTAAAATTATGACTGAAACTGCATTACAATTAGTGGTGACATTCGAAAAATAATCATGTATAAAAAATTAAAAATCAATCTCTCCAAAATTGATTTTTATTTTTTAATAAGCTTACTTCCGTTTTGGACTCTCTCTTATATTGTTTGATTTTTGATTCCGTTTGTGTTTGGAATTAAAAATGCTGAGACATATAGCGAGATTGAATTGGAAAATTACACAAGATTGCTAATTCTTTCGTTTATCGGAAGTAATCTCTTGGTGGTATTTTTCTTAATTTATATAAGTTTATTACGAAATAAACTTCAAGCTGGATACATATTCTTTATTTGTTGAATAATAATTTTTATCATCTTAGGGTTTACTCCATTTTTTAAAGGTTTTGATACATTATTATTAGAACAAATAATTTCCGGAGTTTTTGTTTCACTCAGTGCTGCATTAATTGCTTTGTATTTAATTTACATGTGTTTTAAATACCACATTGCACGTAAAATACATAATTTCGAAGCAATACGTAAACGGCAAACTAAAGGATAAAAATGGAAAAATTAAAATTATATAACTGGTATGGTGAAGAATTTGACACCGTCATACCACAGCAGGCAACATCACTAAAAGCATATAAAAAGAATGCTAAAAACGTTTTTAATCGTCGTATTCGTGCAATTAAGATACGTCGCGAGATTGAAAAAGATCTCTTTTTACGTGCTAAAACTAAAATTCAGGATAACCTTAAACGTGAGTTGTACAGTCATAAAGTTGCTTACTTAAACAAAGTTAAAGTTGTCAAAGATTCAATCAGGAAGCTCAAAATTGCTTCGAGTGTGCAAAGTTTGATTGCTTTTGAAATTAAAAAATTAACTAAAGAACGTAAAAATTTAGATAAATATGCAAAAGATTATCAAACATCACTTAAAAACACTACCGACACCTATGAAGAAAAAGTCGCTTCAATTCAAAAATTAGTCACTAAAACTAATTTAGATCAAACTCAGTTAAACCTTAAATTCATTTTCTACAATTTAATGCTTGAATACATCAAGAAATTTGACGATTTAGAATTTGATTTTACCAAACTAACAAATTTACTTGAACCTGAGCTTGAATTTCTTAAATCAATCTCAAATCCTAAAGCTGTCTTTTTAGAAGCTTATAATGAAATCAAAAAGACTCAACAACGTTTATTAGCTAAACGTGAAGAACTCAGAAAACAATTTTCACTTGAACACAAAGAGATTAAAACTAAATATGTTGATGGTAAATATAACATTAAATTATCAGCTCGTCAAAGAATTATTCAAGCTGAGTATGAATACAATGAGAAATATCAAAATTCAAAAGTAGAAATTCAAGAATATAAAAAAGCTGCTTTGGCAAAAATTGAGCAACATAAACAAGAAATTTTGCAAGCAGAGAAAAATAATCAATCAATCGTTGATAATTTAATTAAACAAAGTAACAACTCTAAGCAAGAGTATAAAAAACTTTATCAAGCTAATTTGAAAAAAGTTCAAGCCAAAACTTTATCATATATGCTTGAAAGATTCAAAGATTTTGCGACTTCAGATGAATCACACTTGAAAAATTTAGACTTAAATTCAGTTGCAACCAATTCACTTTCTGAAATTAAAAAATCAATTCAAGAACATAATAAATTAAATGATTTAGATACACAAATCTTAAAAATTTATGTCGATGTTTTCTTTAGTCACAAAAGTTATTTTGAACATTCTAAAATTGCTAAATTGATTCTTCAAAGTGATTATGCAAAAAATTTAAGCAAATCATATAAATCAGTTTCTCACGAATCTGAGTACCAATTAGTTAAATCACAAGCTTTATTAGAAAAAGCACAAGGACTAAATTCGATTATTCAAAAATACAAAATTGAAAAAATCCTAGCCAAAGTTGAAATTCTAAAACTTAAAGCAAGTAATTTAATTCAACAAGAAAAAACGACTAATCAAGAAAAGAAAAAATCAATTTTTGATGAGTCAAAAGAATTATTTGCTCTTTACAAAAACAAAATTAAATCAAAAGAAATTACTAAAGCAGCATTTAAAAACAAAAAAATTGAAATTAAAGTTGCTGAAAAAGAAAAATTATTAGGATTAAAACTAAATTCTAATTTATATAAAAATAAAAACATTTTATCAACTAATTTATGACGTGAAAATGCCGAAAAGAAAATTGTTAATAAAATTTTCGAAAGTAAAATCAACGAAGCTCAAAAATCAATTCCAATTGAAGTTAACAAAGGAATTAAATTATGAGCGACAATTTTAGGATTCATTTTACCGGGACTACCTGAAATTCTATTTTTCAAACAATATCTTAAAGGTATTTTAATGTTGTTATTTACTGTTTTTGTTTGATCATTCTTAATCCCCTTTAGTTTGGGATTCTATTGATCAAAAATGAACGGTATCCCTGGTTTCTATGATCTAGGGTCTTCTAAATTTAATAGCCAAGCAGGTTCATTCCCTGATGCTCGTTACTACCTTTTTGGTGGAGTAATTTCGGTTATTTTCTTTAGTATCTCAATTATTTACTTATTTATTTCGTCTATTGGAGCTCGTAGAGTTGCGACTGCACTTGAAGAGGGTTCTCGTCCAAGTAAGTGATCACATACAAAACGCTGATTAAACACCAGTGGATTTCCATGAATGATTTCGATTTTTGGTTGATTTTTAATCGCCTTTATCGTAGTTGCTCCAATTGTAACCTCAATTCTAATTTCATTTACTGACTATGGATACTTACATGAAGCTCCAACTCAGCCAGTGCATTGAGTTGGTCTTAAACAATGAGGTCTATGATGACAACTTCGTAAAAATGACCTATTATTATCACTTTCACGTGTTTTAGGATGAAGTTTTATCTGAACTATCTTTAGCACCATTTTACCTATTTCACTAGGTATTATTCTTGCGGTATTAGCAAATAATCACCGTATTAGAGGGAAGAAATTTTTCCGTTTAATTTTCATTTTACCATGAGCAATCCCTGCCTTTGTTACTTTAAGTTTCTTACGTAAAAGTTTCATGGCCGGGGATACTGGGTACATTAACTTTGTACTTATGAGTCTCCACTTAATTGATCAACCAGTCGATTGATTAAATGACATAACTAAAGCTCGTGTATTGGTAATTTTAGTACAAACATGAATTGCGTATGCATGAATATTTATGCTCGTAACAGGTAATTTACAATCAATTCCAAAAGATATTTATGAAGCTGGTTCAATTGATGGAGCTAAGGGAAGACAACTATTTTTCAGTTTAACTCTACCTTCATTGTTACTTGCAATTGCACCAATGTTAATTGGACAATTTGTTGGTGCATTTAACAACTTCACCACAATTAGCTTATTTACAGGTGGTGGTCCTGCTTTTGCAAAACCTACTGTTTTTGGTGAAGCCTCAACAGATATTGTTATTTCGTGAGTTTACAAAATGACAACCGGTGTGGTTAAATTCGAAAGTGACCAAGCCTTCGCAGCAGCCTTAACTACATTAGCAGCAATCTTAAGTGTTGCGGTTGCAGCTCGTGGATTTATTAAATCAATGACAAGGAGAGACTAATGTTTTCAAAATTAATTAGAAAAAATTATTATAAACGTATTAGTGATTCAGTTTCAATTGATAAAAAAGCATTAGTGAAAAAACGGATCAATTTTAATGAATCAGACGCAAAACCACCAACACCAATGGAAATTATTTGATTATTTTTTAATTATTTAATTTTAATTTTTTGAGCTTTAATTGTGCTATTTCCAATTGTTTCATTGTTAGTTTCAGCCTTTAACATTAACAACGTTAAAATTATTTCTTTAACACCATTTAAGTTTGGTTGAGATAACTTTGCTTACTTATTTACTAGTCCTAGAAGTCGTTTTTTAAAGTGATATGCTAATACCTTATTTATTGCAGTGCTAACCATGGTAATTTCAACTGTCTGTGTCGCGCTTAATGGTTATGCGTATTCAAGATTCAAATTTGCCGGTTCACGTAACTCGCTAACCTTAGTTATGATGCTACAAATGATCCCTGCTACAGCAAGCTTAATTAGTTTGTACATTGTGGTACGTTTAGGAAACAACATTGGACTCTCATCAGTTTTAATGTTAGTGGTCATTTACTCAGGTGGTTCGATTGCAGGAAATACCTTTATGCTTAAGAGTTATTTGGACACAATTTCGCATGAATTGGACGATTCTGCCAAAGTTGACGGATGCAACAACTGGGGACTATTCTTTAAAATTTTAATTCCAGTAATCCGTCCAGCTTTAATTATGGTTGCACTTTGATCATTCTTAACTCCATTTACGGACGTTATTCTACCTAAATTTATTTTAATTGATATTGATGATAAAACCTTAGCAATCGGTTTAGATACATTTATTACAGCCGAAGAAAAACAAGTTAATGCTGGTGCTTATGCCGCTGGTTCACTTTTAGCTTCAATCCCTGCCTTTGCTCTATTTATGTACTTACAAAGATACATCATAGGTGGTTTATCTGATGGTGCAGTGAAAGGATAAAAATGTTTAAAAATAAAACAAACGATATGAATCTAGCAATTGATAATGAATTTAATTTTGAACAACTTGATTTAGACAAAATGCTGAATGAAGTTGGTGAAGTGACATCAAAAAATAATGGTGCACACATTAAATTGGTTAATTTATCAAAAAAATACGAAGGTAATGAAAAGTATACTTTAGAAAATATTAACCTTGAAATTAAACCAGGTACTTTCTGCATCTTTTTAGGACCAAGTGGATGTGGTAAAACAACTTTATTAAGAATGATTGCTGGACTGAACTCAATAACTAAAGGTGATTTATTATTTAACGATAAAAGATACAACAATTTACTTCCTAGTGAACGTAATATTGCCATGGTCTTTCAATCTTATGCTCTATATCCACACATGAATGTGTATAACAATATTAGTTTTGGACTAAAAATCGCAAAAGAACGGAAAGATGTAATCGACCGTCGTGTTAAAGACGTTGCTAAAATTCTAAAAATTGACGAATATTTATACCGTAAACCACGTGATTTATCTGGTGGACAAAGACAACGTGTAGCAATTGGACGTGCGATTGCACGTAAACCGTTAGTATTCTTGATGGATGAACCACTTTCAAACTTGGATGCAAAACTAAGAGAAAGCATGCGTCGTGAAATTGTTGCAATCCACCGTATGCTTAATACCACAAGCATTTATGTTACTCACGACCAATTAGAGGCCATGACGATGGGGGATCAAATCGTGGTATTTAACGATGGAAAAATTCAGCAAAGTGGTACCGGAAGGGACTTATACTTTAAACCAGCTAACGTATTCGTAGCTAAATTCATCGGTTCACCAACAATGAATACTTTTAAAGCGACTGTTAAGGATGGACAAATCATTTCTGAAGATGGAAAAATTACTTTGGCTATTCCCCAAGATGTGGTTGGTAAGGTTCACCAAAATCAAGAATTGGTGATTGGATTTAGAAGTGAAGATATTAAAATTTCCAAAGAAGCAATTAAAAATAGTTTTGCAGCAAAAATTTCAAACATTGAATTAATCGGTAAAGATCAATTAATCGCTTGCAGCATTAGTGAGGAACTAGAATTGATTATTAATGCAAGTAATAGCGAAGAATATGTGTTATATTCTACAATTTACATCAGTTTTGTCGAATCAAGAATCCACATTTTTGATGCTAAAACTGAAGTTCGGATTAATTAATGCTCTCAAAATTATTTCACTCATATACCAAACGAAAAATTTTATTAATTCTAATTGTTATTTTTAGTTGTATTAACATTGCTTTATTAACTATTCTTTCTGCAAGATTTTGAGCTCGAATTCCAGTCGAAATTGAATGATTAAAACAAGGTTACTATAATCCAGAAACCTTTAGCACACCGGAATTAATCGAAGAATCAGTGTTAGAAAACTCAACAACTTATCAATTAAGATATGTTTTCCTTGGAATGTTTATTGTGCTACAAACCAGTTTTAGTATTTGTATTTTAATTAGTGTAATTAGTTTATACTTACTATTTTCAAATAAATCAAATGCTGAATTTCTATTTAATTCACTAATTAGTTTATTTGGATTTATTTTCGCTGTAACCTTTTTCTTGATTGCACTCAAACCAGTCGAAGCGAAACGGACAGCCATATTTGAATTAAATGGTACCGAATCTTATTATAAAGATATGTTAGCATCAATTTCATACACCGAAGGATGAATCGTACTTTTTAGTTCATTTTTCTCTTTAGTCATTTCTGTTATTGCAAAAAAATCGTATGGATACGTAACAAATGACTTTATCTTGAAAAAAGCGTTTCGTGAAGATATCTTAAAATCTTAAAATACAAAATTATCAAAACAAATCAAAACACAAAGTTTTTTAATTAAATTTTGTGTTTTTTTATTTACTGTCCCTACTGGGGACGATGAGGATTTGTTGATTTGGTATCTTAGCTAATTGATAAATTACCATAAACTTTTGAGAATTTGAATTTCCAAGTAGTAAAATATTCAAAAATTAAATATAATAATAAAATTATGTCAAAAGAAATTAAAAAGACTCAAATAGTTATTGACTATTTAATGGATTTAATTAAAACCAAAAAAGTTCCAACAAATCGAATAATGCCAAGTGAACATGCTTTAATGGCTAAATTCGATTGTTCACGTAGTGTTGTAATTTCTGCTTATAATAAACTCGAATCATTAGGTGCGGTGTACTCAATCAGTAAGAGGGGACACTTTGTTGCTGAAAATTTTCATAATTTAATTAAACCTTTAGGATATATGCTTGGTGCGGACTCTGAACGTGGTTGAGAGATACAAACTGACCAATTACCTGAATGAACTGTTGAAGATAACATTATTTTTATTCAAGGATTTCGTTTTTTTGAAAAAGAATACTTTTTGAATCAAGAAATGATTGCCAAATCAGAAATTTATTTATCAAAGAAATATTTAAGAGATGATCAAGTTCCAAATCTAAATCAACCACTCTTAGACTTATTAAACGACCAAAACGGAATTAGTAATATTGTTTATAAATTAAAATACGAAAAAATTAAATTATATGATCGCGATGAGTTAGTTGTTGTATACTTTTTTGGTTACGACGATGAAAGTATTTCAATTGCTGGTAAGTATTTTATTAAACCGGAAAACTTCATTTTCTTTCATCAAGAATTTTCAGCAAAACAATAAAGTTTTACCACAAAAGGATAAATCTGAAAAATTTTCCATTTTTTTAAATCATTAAAATCTAAAAACGCTATAAAATAGCGTTTTTTTATTATTTTTTCTTTGTATATAACATTTGATATGTCAAGAAAAACGCGTTTTTTCTGTTTTGTTTTACATAAAATATAAAATTTAATAGCTATGAATTTAATTGGAAAAAATGATGATTTTTTTAAAGAATTTGATGAAATTCATTTTTATGAAAAAGATGATTTAGGTGTTCATTTTGTTAATGAAAAATTAGTCATTAAACTTTGACAACCAATTGCAAAAAAAGCCGAAATTTTGATTTATCCAGACTATGAAAATGAAGATAATTTTGAAGTTTTTGAAATGAACTTTAATAAACCAGTTTGGTCAATTGAACTACCAAAAAAATACTTAAATTATTATTATCGTTATCGAATTACTCATCAAGATTCAACAGTGACATTAGCATTAGATCCTTATTGCATTAGTTTAGCACCTTTTAATTGAAAAGGACAAGAAAACAAAGTTGCTTTAGGAGCTATTTTACCTTTTGAAGTTGAAAATTTACCAAAAATTAAAAAATTAGAGTCAGCTTTAAATAATGGTGTTGATCCACTTGTGTATGAGTTAAATATTCGTGATTTTGCCCCAGCTGGGGACGGTTTAAATTCAACCTTTAGTACTTTAGCGGACAATAAAGTTTTTGAATATTTAAAAGAATTGAATTTTACACATGTGCAATTTTTACCAATTCAATCTACTTATACAATTAACGACCTGGGGACACGTTTTATCCCAAAAGGGGAAGCTCAAGGATGAGTGACCAATTATAATTGAGGTTATGATCCGCACAACTATTTTAGTATTAATGGATTTTACTCAACTAATCCCAAAAACCCTCAAGGTCGCATTAATGAATTTGCCAACTTAGTGGATAGTGCACACAAAAGTGGTATTGGTGTGATTTTAGATGTTGTTTATAATCACATGATGACAAATTCAATTATGGACAATATTATCCCTGGTTATTACTTTAGAGATAATGCTAAAGTAACGCCAGTTAATTTACCACCTTTAGCCTCACAAAGAAAAATGGTGCGTAAGTTAATAATTGATAGTTTAAAATATTTTGTCAAAACTTTTGATGTTGATGGTTTTAGATTTGATTTATCTTGCTTTATTGATGGAGACACTTTAGCTGAACTTTCTCAAGAATTACGAAAAATCAAACCTAATATTGTACTTCACGGTGAAGCGTGACCATTTAGTGATTTACCATTTGAAAAAAGTTGAATTAAAGGTACTAAAGGTAATGATTATAAATTCGCATATTTTAACGATACAATTCGCGATGCTATAGGTGTAAATGAAAATGATTCAACACAAAAAGGCCTGATTATCGAACATAATCAAAACCAATTTTTAAGATATGTCACTTCAGTTACTGGGAATATTAAAAATTATGACTGAAATGATATTCCGCATAGTAATAGTGAATATGATGTTTTTGCAAATGATATTAACATCACACTTTCGTATAATGCTTGTCATGATGGATTAACATTGTGAGATAAGATTATCACACAAGGAAAAGAATGAAGTTTTGAGCGTTGTATCGAAGCTTACCGTCAAGCCTTGATTTTAACAACTGCAACACAGGGACGTAAGTTGTATTTAGCTGGTACAGAATTAGCTCAGACTAAACCACTTGATATTTCTGGTGAAGAAGTCCACCGGGGACACAAAATTGTTAGTTATGACTTTTTTAACCTTAAACCAGATTATGATATGGTTCAGTCAAATTCTTATAAAACAAGTGATTACACTAATGAACTCAAATGAAATAATTTAAAAAATCCAATGATTAAAGAATTAATTTTCGAATTCTTGAAACAGTTAAATGAATTTAGAAATTCAACACCTTTCTTTCGTTTAGACATGAATGAAAAAATTAACAATTCAGTTAAGTTTAAGCTAGTAGATATCGAACAAGGGATTTTGATTTTTAATGTTAGCGACATTGCTGGTGAAGTTTTAGTAGCACACAATTTTAGCGACAATGATTTTAAATACAACTTTAATAATTACAAAGTTTTATTTAATAGCAAAATTAATCCAATTGATTCAAAAGAAATTTTAGAATCGCATTCATCATTAATTTTATTAAAGGAGCATTCTGATGAAAACAATTAAATTAGAGGATAAAGTAATTTACCAAATTTTTCCTAGATCGTTTTATGATTCAAATAACGATGGAGACGGTGATTTAAAAGGTATTACACTTAAACTTGATTACTTACAAGATTTAGGAATTAATGCAATTTGATTATGTCCAATTTACAAAACTAACTTTGTTGATGCAGGATACGATGTATTGGACTATAAAAGTGTTTGAAAACAATTTGGAACACTTGAAGATTTTAAAGAGTTAACACAAGAAGCCAAAAAAAGAAATATTGATATTATTATGGACATTGTGTTAAATCACGTATCAAATGAACATGAATGATTTAAAAAAGCCTGTGAATCAGTAGAAAATGTCGAACATAACTACTTTATTTGACGTGAAAAATTAAGTGAATTCGAAGCTAAAGCGACAAGTATTTTTGGTGGTAATGCTTGAGAATATGTTCCGAGTGTTAATAAATATTACTTCCATTTATTTGCAAAAGAGCAAGTTGATTTAAACTGAAATCATCCAGATACAATTAATGCAATCAGCGATGTGATTCAATTTTGATATGACTTAGGTGTTAGAGGTTTTAGATTAGATGCAATTAAACATGTAGCCAAAGATTTTAAAACTGTTGAAAATAACCCTGCTTTTGCTTGATGTGACGGTGCAGTTGAATCGCTTAGAAAATTCAATGAAATTGCTTTTAGTGATAAACCAGATGCATACGTACTTGGTGAATCAAGTGGTATCTCTTATGAAGAACTTTTAAAATATGGTGATGGACCTGATAAAGTTGCTGATAATTACTTTAACTTTGCTTGATGATGAATCGGATGAGGTCGTAAAACCGGACGTAATGGATATGATGCAAATTGAAATTATCACGAATTTGTTTATCAACAAAAACCATTTCAAGAATCAACTAAAGTTAAACCACATATGATTACTAACTTCTTATCAAATCATGACACTTCTCGCAGTGTTTCAAGATGAGGGAATGAAACATTTTTTAGAAGTCAAAGTGCTAAAACACACGCTCTATTTTTAATGATGCTTAAAGGTGTACCTTGCATCTATTATGGTGAAGAAATTGGTATGTTAAATACTGAATTTAATGCTCGTAATGAATTTAGAGATGTGGACACTTACAATGCTTTTGAGAATTTTGTGGACAAAGATAAAACTTACAGCGAAAGTGAAATGTTACTTTATTCAAACATTAACTCACGTGATGCAGGTCGTGTGATTATGCAATGAAATGACCAAATTAATTCTGGATTTAACAAAGGTGAAGAAACTTGAATTAAATTAGGACGTAGTAGTAGTGAAATTAATGTTGAAAATGATCTAAAAAATGCAAATAGCATCTTGAATTTCTACAAAAAAATTATTAAAATGCGTAAGGTTGATTTCCATGACTTAATCGTGTATGGAGAAGCAAAAATTGAATTGCAAAATGACGGTTCAATTTTATTAACCAGATTTGCACAAGACACTAATAAAGTCTTAAAAGTGCTAATTAATATGACTAATAAAGAATTAAATTTAGAACAAGAAATTGACGGAAATCAAATTTTATCATCATATGAAGATAATAAACTAGTAACAAATGTTTTAAGACCATATGAGTCAATTCTATTAATTAAGGAGTAATAAATGAATTTTTTAAAGTATGATACCTTAAATAAAACTATTTCACAAGTTAAATTTGATCCAAAAGTAACTGGTAAAACTGAAAGTATTTTTTCGCTTGGTAACGGTTATTTAGGGATTCGTAGTGTTGATGAAGAAAAAGCGATTTACAATAAAGAAGACTTTTTTGTTAATGGTATTTTTAATCGTGACACTAAAAAAGAAGTACCTGAATTAGCTAATTTAGCTGATTTAATCCAAACACCAATTTATCTAGATGGAGAGAATTTTCAAGTATTAAAAGAAGATAAATATACTAAAACACTTCACATTCGTGACGGAGTTTTAGTGCGTGAAGTGGAAATTGTTCGTGAAAGTGGACGTTTCTTATTAACTTTTGAGAGATTTGTATCTCAAAGTAACAAAAACGTTTATGCTCAAAAAATCAAAATTAAAGTTTTAGAGTTATTCGCAAAAGATCAAGTTGAAGTAATGTTGCAACCCGGGATTAATGGACAAGTTACAAATACTGGGACACAACACTTTGAAGAGGGACTCAAAACTAGACCAACCACAGAATCGTTGAAAATGGTCCAAAAAACGACAATTTCAAAACGTGTAGCTGTCCACAACTTAGTAACTAAGTTCTACAAAAACGGAGAATTAATCAAAGGTGGAAATGACGATTATGTAATTGACATTCAACGTCGTTATATTTTCTTTAAAATCAAATCAAAAGCCAAAGCTGGGGATGAATTTGTTTTAGAAAAATTAATGTCAGTTAATACCAGTGTGGACCATCATTCACACTTATTAGTAGAGCCAATAGTATTAGAAAAATCAGATCAATTACATGAATTTTTACTTTCAAGTAGCTATGACAAATTAAAAGTTGAATCAATTCAAGAAATGAATAAGAAAGTTTGAAATCAATTCTTTGTCGAAATTGAAGGTGATGAAGAAAGTAAAATGGATTCTTTAGCACTTGATTTTAGTATTTTCCACTTAAATAACTTTGTACCAAAAGAATCAACTAATTTAAACGTAGGGGCTAAAGGTTTATCTGGTGAGGGATACCAAGGTCACACTTACTGGGACACTGAATTTTTTATCAATCCAAATTATTTATTTACTGATCCTAAAGTTGCTCGAAACTTACTTGTTTATAGATTCAAAGGTCTTAAAGGAGCACGTGCTAAAGCGTATGAAACCAAGGAAAGACTTGAAGAAAGTAAATTGCTAGGAGCACAATATCCTTGAGAAATGGCCTGACCAACTGATGGAGAAGTGTGTCCATACTGGGGACAAGCAGACGTAGTTAGTGGTGTGCAAGTTCCAATTGCTTCACGTAGACAAGAAATTCACGTATCTTCAGATGTTGCTTTTGCAGTTAACCAATACTACAATTTCACTAATGATGACGTATTCATGGAAAAATATGGTTATCAAATGATTATTGAAACTGCTGTGTTCTATTCTAATCGTGCTGAATTACAGGAAAATGGTACCTATGAAATTCGCGACGTTATGGGACCAAATGAATATAAAGGTAATATCGATAATAATGCTTTTATTAACTATATGGCTAAATTTAATATTGATTTAGCACTTGAATACATGAGTAAATTGAAAAAAACTCGTCCACATTTACTTGATAAAATTATTAAACAAATCCCTTATAAGTTTGATGTTGCTAAAATGAAAAAAGTATCAAAACACTTGAAGCAACAAAAACCAAATCAGGATTTAATTATTGCAGAAAATGATCAATTCTTATCTCTTCCTTTAATTGATGTGTCTCCATTCCAAATGTTAGGGGACGCTGGTAAAAAACTTTTTAGTACTCAAGAAGGACACAAAAGACTATGTTCACAATTAGTTAAACAAGCTGATGTGGTACTTTTAACAAGTATTTTTCCTGAGTCGTTCACTTTAGAAGAAAGAAGCAAGAATTTTGACTATTATGAAGCAATTACCACACACGATTCAAGTTTAAGTGCTGCAACTTATGCAATTGAAGCGGCACGTTTGAAAAAAATCGAAAAAGCATATGAATTGTTTAAATATGGAATTAATGTAGACTTTGGACCTGCAATGCACACTTCTAATGCCGGAATTCATGGCGGAAGTTTAGCAGCAATTTGACAAATGATCGTTTTTGGTTTTGGTGGTTTAACTTGAAGCAATAACAAGGTTTCATTAAATCCTAATTTACCAAAAAACTGGACTTCACTGAAATATCGCGCAATGTATCAAGGTGTAACTTTTGAAGTGCATGTTACTCAAGATAAATTAAAAATTAAAACTTTAAGCGCACACAAAGAATTAAAACTTATGATTAAAAATAAAGAAGAAATTATTAATAATATAAGCAAGGAGTTTAGTCTTTAATATGCAAATTAAAGGTATTTTATTTGACGTAGATGGAGTAATTACTGACACAGCTAAAATTCATTATAAGTCATGAGCTAAGGTGGTTAAAAAAATTGGAATTGACTATACTGAAGCTGAAAACGAAAATTTACGTGGATTACCAAGAATTGATACGCTTAAAGAAATTATTAAATTAAAACAACCACAAGCAACTTATGAACTAGAATTTTTAAATTCGCTTGCTCATGAAAAAAATGAGCTTTATGTGGAATTATTAAAACAAGAATTAGATGAAACTTATTTATTACCAAATATTAAAAAATTCATTATTGATGCCAAAAATAAAGGTATAAAATTAGCAATAGCATCAAGTAGCTATAATGCACCTTTTATTCTTAAAAAGTTGAACGTCTACGATTATTTTGATGCAATTGTAAATCCTGCAAATGTTGCTAAAGGTAAACCGGCTCCAGATATTTACATTCAAGCCTATGAACTAATCGGAGTTCCTAAAGAAGAATGTATTGGATTAGAAGATGCAGTTTCTGGTGTAGAATCAATAGTCGGAGCAGGTGTTAAAGCAATTGCGTTTGACTATCACTCAGGAGTTGATTTCTCTAAAGCTTCATTAGTTTTACACGATACTAGCGAACTTAATTTAGACTCGGTGATTAGTTACTTTAAAAACATCAATTAATAAATAAGGAGTAACAATGAATTCAGAAAAATATGCGGTGGTTGATATTGGTGGTACTAACACGCGTTTCGCCTTAGTTAAGGACTTAAAAGTAATACATAAAGAACGTTTTAATACTGATGCAAATGATCCGATTAAGACATTAAACAATTTAGTTGAATTAATTAAAAAACACGAAATTACTTCATTAGCTTTATGTATCCCGGGTCCGGCTGATTATGATAATGGAATTGTATTACATTCCCCAAATTTAGCTGGATGAAGCAATTTTAATGTTAAAAAATTTTTATTAGAAAATACAAAGATTAACAAAATTGTTTTTGAAAATGACGCTAATGCAATGGCTTTAGCAAACCACTATCGTTTTAAACAAAGTGATAAAGAAATTACTCAATTTTTTACAGTCAGCACCGGTTTTGGGGCTGGTTTAGTTATTAACAACCAAATTTTTTCTGGTTTTAATCATTTAGGTCAAGAAATCGCTTACATTCCCCTAGGGGACAAAAAAGAATTCGGATTACACTTACCAGCCTTATCTGCTGAATTATTCGTTGGTGGTAATGGGATTGTTAAGCGTTATGAATATTATTCACAACAAAATAAAACAACTAAAGAAATTTTTGATTTAGCAGAAAATAACAATCCTTTAGCTCAACAAATTATTAACGAGGGGATTGATGTTTTAGCAAAGACAATCGCAACCACACTCGCTTTTATTAATCCATCAGTCATTGCTTTTGGTGGTTCTATTTCTTTAAAAAATAAAACATTCGTACAAAAAGCAATTGAAAAAGCTGCGGAGTACACTGAAGAAAATCAATACAAAAGTGTTCGTTTTGTTTTTGATGAACATGGTGATGATTCAGCTTTAATTGGGCTCGATTTATTAATTAAGCAAATTTAAAATACAAATCACATTAAACTAAGACTTTATTTTCTAGTTTGGTGTGATTTGTATTTTTGTTCTTCTTTCGTTTTGTATTTCTCAAATACCCTTATACCAAATTAGGTCTTATCGAGATTAAAAACGAAAACCACTATTAAATAGCTATATTCATTTTTATGTAAGTCACTGAATGATGTAAACCAATTTTGTTGGACGCAATAGTGATTGACAACTTGATGAGATATACAAAAATCTATTTACTCATCAGATATAGATTATTTAGCTTGACCAAGATGATGATAAAATGAAAAGACTTCACACAAATGAAGTCTTTTTTAATTTTAAATTATTCAAAATCATCAGCAATTTTTGTTTTTGACTTAGATTGATTTGATGTAAAAATAACTATCACAACCATAAAAACGAATGAGCGATAAGCACAAATAATAAATAATATTAGTGTTTTATAGTGTATATGAAAAATTTTCATATTAGTTCAATTTTTTAGCAATATTTTTTTGGTTTTTGACTTTTAATACTCGTTATATATATATATATATATATAATTAAAATGAAAGGTAAATCAAAATAAAATTATTGATTTTGTTTTTGAGTTTTTTCGCATATACCAAACCTTTCTAAAATTACGAAAAAGTAAGTTTATTAAAACGAATATGCAATTCATTCAATCTTTAACTAAATAAAAGGAGAATATTATGAAAAAAATACTTTTATTAACTCTTGCTTCTTCACCTATTTTTATGATACCTATTTGTGTCGCACAAAAATGTACTAAAAAAGAAGAACCTGTTTCAGAGAAATCTAAAGAAGATGTTAAACCTGAAAAACCAAAAAATGATAAGCCAGATACTCCAAAAGAACCTGTTTCAGAAACACCTAAGGAAGAAGTCAAACCAGATACTCCAAAAGAACCTGTTTCAGAAACACCTAAAGAAGCAGAACCAGACAGTCCAAAAGAACCTGTTGAAAATCAACCAAATTCTACACAAGATTCTGAACCAGAAAATAAATGAAATCCTTCAAAATCAAAAGATAATAAGAATCAAAAGATTAAAAATAAATTGTTCGAAAAACTTATTAAAACTCTAGAAAAACGTTATCCAGAAAGTTATGATTGATCTAAAGCTAGTGAAGTTGAAATTGCAAAATATCTAGTAAGTAAAGTTTTCTATGATCAACAAAAATATTCAAGTACTCATGGAAAATTAAGTCTCAGTTTAGAAACAAGAATTTCAAAATTATTAAATGGTGCTGATGTAAGTTTTAGCAATCGTGTATACAACGTAACAATGGTAAACAAAATATCACTTAGAATTGATAAAGTTTTTGAATTCTTAAGACAAATAAAACAAATGAAAGGTAAGAAACTTCATTTTTACTTTGAATATTCTGGTACACTCCTAAGTACAAATAATCAATTCGATTGAAAACAAAATATTACTTTAATGATTTATTTTGAAAATACAGAATTACCAAAAATTTCATCATTCAATGAAGCAGAACAATTATTTAAAGAATCAAATCTTTCACATATGGAATATGACACCAAAGTTGAAAATAATACATTATATGAACAACCATACGAAATGGTAGTTTTCACTTTTAATAGTCCAAGTGAATATAAAAATGCACTTATAGAATTAAATTCTCTTTTTGTTAGTTTAGGTGTCAGAAGAAAGATTCCTTACAGATTTAAAATTTGATCTAAAAAACTAGATTTTGAAAGTGAAAATTCTATCTCTATTACCGACACATCAAAAATGTCTTGATATAATGCTAAATGATCGATTGGTATTAACATTAGTTTTTTTGAAGGTATTAAATTAAAGGACATATCAGTAGCTTTTTCACTTCGAAAATACCAATATGTTGATAAATTTATCCAAACTAATTTCATTTGAGATATTAAGGGAACATTTGTTTTAAATCTATACAAAAAATCTATTTACTCATCAGATGTAGATTACTGAGCTTGACCAAAATCATGATGATAAAACAAAAAGACTTCACCATAAATGAAGTCTTTTTTAATTTTTGATTTAGATTATTTTATCGTTGAAAAAATAAAATTTGACCATTCATTTCAAGACGCAAATAAATAAGGCATACAAAAATTTTATTCTCAATAGGATATATGAAAAAAATTTCATATTAGTTAAATTTTCTTTGCAATATACTTTGGTTTTTAACTTTTAAGGTTCATTTAAAATATAATTAAAGTGAAAGGTGAATAAAATAAAATTCTTTTGTTAATTGTTTTATGATTCATTTTATCATATACTAAAACCTTTCTAAAATTATAAAAAGTAAACTTATTACAACAAATATTCAATTCATTCAAGTCTTAGTTGAATGAAAGGAGAAAAGTATGAAAAAAATACTTTTATTAACTATTGCTTCGTCTTGCTTTTTCATGTTACCAAGTTGTGTTACAGAAAAATGTGCTAAGAAGGAAGAATTTTCTGAGGAACCACCAAAGTTCTCAGATGATTTTCCTACATGACCACCCTTTATCGATCGGCCATGGTATGAATGAAATCCTGAAAAACCAAAAGATAATGAGAAATCAAAAAATAAAAATACCAGCTATCTAGAAAAACGTTATCCAAAAGAATATGATTGATCTAATGCTAATGAAATAGAAATAGTAAAATACCTAATTGGTAAAAATTATCATGATCAACAAGAATATTCAGTAGATAACTTTGGAAAGTTAAATACTAGTTTAGTAACAAGAATAAATAAATAATTTATTAAATGTTTCTAATATAAGCTTTAGCAATCATGTTTATAACACAACTATGTTACACAAAACAATACTCCGAATTGATAAAGTTTTTGAACATTTAAGACAAATAAATGAAATTTATAAGGAACAAATTAAAGATAAAAAAATTCATTTTTATTTAGATTATTATCGGCCACATCAAAATAAACACAGAGAATATGATTACACAAAATTTATTAGTTTAACAATTTATGTCGAAAATTCAGGATTACCAAAAATTTCATCATTTAAAGAAGCAGAACAATTATTTAAA